>NZ_MAAX01000181.1 GCF_002162835.1 Nonlabens dokdonensis | reverse complement strand
CATCTATAAAATATGTTGAATATGTCGGTAAATATAGGAAAATTGAAAGTGTACCCTAGCAGCTTTCTTCTTAAACTATCTATGGCATTTCTAAAAGTCTTCCTATGTTAAAAGATCATAGGATTAGGATTTAAAATTATTCCATCATACTTCTTTAGTTCTTCTTGAGCAGCAACCCCAGGGAAATCTCCTCGATATTCTCCCATTTCTGTCATAATTTGAAAATGTAGATGTGGTGAGTAACCACCATTTTCTTGTGGAGTCCCTAAGGTTGCAATGATCTCGCTTTCGCGAAAGCGAGAACCCAGCCTCCATTTTCCCATATCACTTATAGAGAGATGACCATAAAGGGTATAGAGTTTTTTACCGTTAAAATCATGTTCTAAAATCAAGGTAGGACCATAATTTCCTTCATCATTATTATTTGCATAACTATGAACCACACCATCCATAAATGCATGAACGCTGGTGCCAGCTGGCGCCCAAAGGTCTATTCCCATATGAATATCACGTACCAGACCAGCCTGGAACCTAGCCGATTTTCTATACAAAGCACGCTGCTCTAAATAACCGCCATGAGCAACATATTTACCAGTGATAGTACGCTGTTTTTCCAGATACTTTTCAAATACAGCTATATCGCTTACATCGTTATCATTCCAAAAAGGATTATTAACAGATAAATCAATGGAAAAATATTGTTCTTGGTGATAGGTAGGGTCTATGAGGTTCTTAAAAGACATTTTTAAACTATTTTCTTAATACTTTACTGAAAGCAATTTAGCATAATATGCAGCTTTTAGTTGAGAATATGCGTGTAAAATGCTCTATAAATTGCGTATTTTTAAACCAAATAAATGTAATTATGATCAATAGAACGGTAAAAGGCGTAGAAGAAGCGCTGGAAGGCGTTAAAAGTGATATGACTTTGATGGTAGGCGGTTTTGGACTTTCTGGAATCCCTGAAAACAGCATCGCGCAACTCGTAAAAACTGGAGTTAAAAATTTGACTTGTATTTCTAATAATGCTGGTGTTGACGATTTTGGACTTGGGCTTTTGCTTCAAGGTAAACAAATCAAGAAAATGATCTCTTCTTATGTAGGTGAAAATGACGAGTTTGAAAGACAAATGTTGAGCGGCGAACTAGAAGTAGACCTTATACCACAAGGAACTCTAGCCGAAAGATGTCGTGCGGCGCAAGCAGGAATACCTGCATTTTTTACGCCCGCAGGTTACGGTACAGAAGTGGCTGAAGGTAAAGAAGTAAGAGATTTTAATGGTAAACCTCATATTCTAGAACATGCCTTTAATGCAGATTTTGCCTTTGTAAAAGCATGGAAAGGAGATGAAGCCGGGAATTTAATATTTAAAGGAACCGCTAGAAACTTTAATCCAGTAATGTGTGGCGCTGCAACAATTACCGTCGCTGAGGTAGAAGAACTTGTTCCAGCAGGACAACTAGATCCTAATGAAATTCATATTCCGGGAATTTTTGTGAAACGTATTTTTCAAGGAGAGAAGTATGAGAAGAGGATTGAGCAAAGGACAGTTAGAGAGAGAGATTAAAAACAGAATTATTAATTAATTTGATAATGTGCTAATGTGCTGATGAAAAAAATAATTTGATATGCAGAAAAACATTATTGTTGAGAAATCAACTGAATTTGCTCTCGAGATTATTGAATTTACTTCATTGTTGAAGAAAGAAAAGCACTATGAAATTTCTAGCCAATTGTTTAGGAGTGGAACTAGCATAGGAGCAAATATTAATGAATCGCAGCACGCCGAAAGCAGGAAAGATTTTATACACAAATTAAAGATTGCGGCAAAGGAAACTTCTGAAACGAGATACTGGCTGTTCTTAGCACTAAATCAGACAGCTTACCTTCTCCAAAACAAGAATTGTTCAATCAATTAGAAAGTATAGAGAAACTATTATCAAAAATAATCTCTACCACAAAAAGCAGAATGTGAAAATTAGCACATCATCACATAAACAAATTAGCACATTAGATAATTATGTTAGACAAAATAGGAATTGCAAAAAGAATTGCACAAGAAGTAAAAGACGGTTACTACGTAAATCTAGGAATAGGAATACCAACTTTGGTTGCTAACTATGTTCCAGATGGAATAGATGTAGAATTCCAGTCAGAGAACGGTGTTTTAGGTATGGGGCCTTTTCCATTTGATGGAGAAGAAGATGCCGACGTTATAAATGCTGGTAAGCAAACTATTACTACCATGCCGGGCGCTAGCTTCTTTGATAGTGCAACCAGTTTTGGAATGATACGTGGACAGCATGTAGACCTTACGATTTTAGGAGCTATGGAAGTTGCTGAAAATGGAGATATAGCCAACTGGAAAATACCAGGTAAAATGGTAAAAGGAATGGGCGGCGCCATGGACCTTGTTGCTAGTGCAGAGAATATAATCGTAGCGATGATGCATACTAATCGAGCTGGAGCGTCTAAGCTTCTTAAAAAATGCTCATTACCACTTACAGGAGTAAATTGTATCAACAAAGTAGTGACTAACCTTGCTGTACTTGAAGTAACTGATAAAGGCTTTAAACTGCTAGAACGTGCACCTGGTGTAAGTGTAGAAGAAATTCAAAATGCTACTGAAGGAACTTTGATTATAGATGGAGAGATTCCTGAGATGGAAATTTAAAGTTATATTCTTAAATGTATTGAAAAAGGGTGAAAATAATTTCACCCTTTTTATTTAGTATAAATATGTTGGTTTAAACCTCATCAAAATTCACCACAACTTTTGCGCTGGTTGCATAAGCTTGACAGGCAAGAGAAAGTCCATCAGCGATTTCACTATCAGTTAAAATGGCGTTTTTTGCCATTTGTGCGCTTCCTTCTTCTATCTGACAAATACAAGAACTACAAATACCACCTTGACAACTGTATGGTGCATCGATGTCATTTTTAAGCATCACATCTAGTAAATTCTCACTGCGCTTTAAGGTGAGCGTGTGCTTTTCGTCATCGAGAATAACGGTAAGCTCGGTAAGATGGCTGTCTTCAGTGATCTCGATCTCATTTTCTTTGGCTGTAAAGAGCTCAAATTTCACGTTTTCTTTAGCAAGAACTTCCTTTTCAACAAGGTTATCTGTTGCCATTGTGATCATTTCTTCAGGTCCACATAAGTACGCTTTCGCAAAAGCGAGATCACCAACTTTCTGTTTCAAGAAATAGTTGAGGTTAGACTTACTTACACGACCGAATAATGCTTCATCGCGCTCTTCACGTGAGAAACAATATTGCAGTATAAAACGGTCACCATATTGATCTTTTAGATCATTAAACTGTTCATAATAAATAGTTTGAGCGACAGACTGATTTCCATAGATCAAAGCTACTTTACTGTCGGTCTCATTAGTAAGCACGTCTTTAATGATAGAAGTAATAGGAGTGATACCACTTCCTGCTGCAATCATTAAATAATTTTGAGCAGTATCGCTTTTTTCATGAATGAATAAACCTTCTGGAGCGGCAACTTCAAGTTGATCGCCAGCACGTAAACTCATCGCATAATTAGAAAAAACACCTTTTTCTACTGCTTTAATTACAACTTTTAAATCGGTTTCATGCGGTGCGCTAGAAAGAGAATAGGCGCGACGCACTTCTTCTTCATTTATAGTGGCTTTAAGAGTTAAGTACTGTCCAGCTTTATAAGTAAACTCAGAAGAGAGGTTTTCTGGAATTTCAAAAACCACTTCTACCGCTTGAGGAGTGACTTTAGTAACTTGTTTTATAGTAAGATGATGAAAAATCATGTCGTATTTTTAAAGCTGCAAAAGTAGTAAAGGAAAATGTAGCTGTAACATTTTTATAGTTTTTGTAACTAACTAAGCAAATCAAACCAAAGATGATCAAACAATTTATTAATCTAGAATGGAAAAGCTTCACAAGAAGTGCTGCGTTTAAACAAAACCTAGCTTTTAAAATCTTGATGATTTTTGGTGCTATTTATATGCTAGCACTTTTAGGAGGTTTAGGATTTGGTTCTTACTTTCTTATTGAGAAGTTAGAACTAGGTGAACCTATACGCGTAGTGAATAAGTATTTGATTTATTATTTCTTTTTTGATCTTGCAATGCGATACGTGCTTCAAAAGATGCCGGTGACTAATATCAAACCTTTGCTTTATCTTCCTATTACGCGATCTAATATTGTAAAATATGCATTGGGTAAAACCAGCATTTCATTCTTTAATATAGCGCATGCCTTCTTTTTTATACCTTTTAGTATTGTATTATTGGTAAAAGGAGATGCTCCTTTCATAAACGTATTAGGCTGGCATCTTGCCATGATTTGTATTACTTATACTATCAATTATCTAAATGTATTTATGAATAATATGGATAGTGTTTTCTATCCAGTAATAGGTCTAATAGCAGCAAGTGGAATCTTACAGTACTATGGGATTTTTGATATAACTACCTATTCAGCGCCGGTATTTGATTTCTTTTATGATAACGCTTTTGGTTTTATTATTCCGCTGGTACTGGTAGTTTCTAGTGCTTACTTTGCTTTTGAGTATTTTAAAAAGCAATTGTATCTAGACGCTGGTTTAAAGACTGAAGTTAAAGAGGCGAGTACAGAAGACTTGAGCTTCTTAGACAGATTCGGTAAAGTTTCTACTTACTTAAAGAACGATATTAAACTTATAAAACGTAACAAAAGAGCGCGTACCACATTTCTAGTAGGCTTCTTATTTGTGTTTTATGGTTTCTTTTTCATGAATGATATTTATTCCAGCATTAATGGAATGAAAGTATTTGCTGGATTGTTTTGTACCGGTGGATTCTTATTCATGTTCGGTGGATTAGTACCATCTTGGGACAGTAGTTATTACAAACTCATGATGTCGCAAAACATTCCTTACCGTGACTTTTTATTGAGCAAATGGTGGTTAATGATCGCTTCTACTGTTGTGAGTACGTTGCTATGTACGTTGTACCTTTACTTTGGTTGGGACTGGTGGTTTGCCATGATTGCAGGAGCGATTTATAATATAGGATTTAATAGCTCTGTGGTTCTTCTAGGTGGTGCTTATGTGAAAACACCTATAGACTTGATGAGTTCTAAGAAAGCTTTTGGAGATTCTAAAGCTTTTAATGCCAAAACCTTACTTCTAGTAATTCCTAAATTATTCTTGCCGGTACTTATCTATTATGCTTTTGCATTGACCATAAATGAGTCGGCTGGATTTATTGCTATTGCGGTTACTGGAGTTTTAGGGCTTTTATTCAGGAATAAGATATTTGATCTTATCGAGCGTGTTTATAAAAAAGAGAAGTACGATACGATTGCAGCCTATGCTCAAAAGGATTAACAGTTAAATAAAGATTTTAATGATCTTGCTTTCGCGAAAGCGGAACAAAAACTAACTAATAAGACATTTACAATTATGATTTCAATAACAAACCTTTCAAAAGTATACAACGGCGTTTCTGTACTAGATATAGACGAATTAAAGATTCATAAAGGTCAAGCCATAGGTCTGGTAGGAAATAATGGTGCTGGAAAGACGACCTTATTTTCTTTATTGCTGGACTTGATACAGCCTACGAGTGGTTATATTTTGAGTAACGATATTAAAGTGAGCGAGAGTGAAGACTGGAAACCTTTTACTAGCGCTTTTGTAGATGAGAGTTTTTTAATAGGTTATTTAACACCAGAAGAATATTTCTACTTTATAGGAGAGTTAAGAGGTCAGAATAAAGCAGATATAGACGCACTCATGGCTTCTTATTCTGATTTTTTCAATGGTGAAGCTATAGGTCAGAAAAAATACTTGCGTGATTTATCTAAAGGAAATCAAAAGAAGGTAGGAATAGTGGCCGCATTAATAGGCAATCCAGAAGTCGTAATTCTAGATGAACCTTTTGCAAATCTAGACCCTTCAACTCAAATCAGGCTTAAGAAAATAATCAAACAACTGGCAGATGATCCTAATACTACTGTTCTAGTTTCTTCACACGATTTACAACATGTTACCGAAGTAACGCAGCGCGTTGTGTTGTTAGAAAAGGGAAAAGTGGTCATGGACAAAGAGAAGACAGCTGGTACATTTGCAGAGTTAGAGAACTATTTTAAAGGAATCTCAGAGAGTTATGCTCCTGTTCCTGTTATGGAAGAAGAATAGATATGCATTCTAGATATAAAATGTTGGGTATTCATACGATTATATTTCTTACTGTCTTTTTAGTCATAAGAATTATAACGATGCAATTTATTACAGCACCTAATGCGATGTTAATTCTTATACCTATAGGTTTTGCCTGGTTAATTGCTCCGAGACCGCATGTGGTACAAATGCAATCTGGTAAGGAATATGGATTAAAGTTTCTTTTTAGTAAGAAGGTTTATAAGATGTAATTACCTTTGAAAAAAATCTATGATGAGTCCTAAAATTAGAGTTTTCCTTATTTACGGTGTTTGCTTTACAGCGCTATTTTTGATAACGAGATTTGTTTTATTACAGTTTATTGAGCAAGGTGTCTGGACTACGTTTGTACCTATAGGTATTGCTATGATATTTTCTCCTAAACCTCACATCGAGGAAACCGAAAATGGTCGTGAATACAGCCTTAAATCTATCTTTTCTAGTAAGCCTTTTAAGTTTTAAATGACACTCGATCGATTAGGATAGAATCTGATTAAGGATTTAATCAACAAACAAAGACCTAAGAAAATTAATTCTTAGGTCTTTGTTTTTATGTCACCATATTCATAGAAACTACTTCACTCTCCAGCGGTTTTTGTGTTTAATATTTTTAATGATTTCTTCTATGGCATCTTCTTTCTCTTTGTCAGTGTCATAACGCTTTCCATTGCCATAGGATTTAGAGTATATTTCTGACTGTAAGGACTCATCCTTTTTTAACTCAAAAGCGGCGTATCGTATGTATTCTTGATCCTTATAATTACCTTTACTTTTATAATTAAAGAGGTATAATTCTACCTTTTCTTCTTTATCTGTGGTAATAAGTTGTTTTTCAAAAAAGATTAGTTCATCTTTATTTTTATCAAATGATTTTGAAGTTAGCACTATACTTTTAGCCAGTTCTTGTTGGTTTACCTCAGAGGAAAGCTTGAGATCATTTTTTGCGGTATTAATTATAATTTCTGCTTTTAGGAGGTCGTCACTCTCCATTTCTTCAAGAAGTTTGCTAGGTACGGCTTCTTTATTTTTCAAGAGAAGCGTGTAGTACACTGCAATGGCATCATTTTTACCACTATCTAGTAGTTTTACAAAAAAGTCTTGAGCATTTTTCTCTTTGCGATAGGGAAAGATAAGTTTTACGTAATCGCTTAAAAGATCATTGTTATTATAGTTATAGCTTGATTTTCTTGCACTTAAAGTTCTTTTTATTTCGATCTTTCCGTCGGTGATGATTTGCTTACGGTATTTTTTATAGACTTTCTTCTTTACATATCCTGAGTCCTTAACTTTTGCAAGCAATTCATAAACAGGAGATTTATATTCATTTATGGAAGCATAGGTTAATAAATCAGGAAATAATCTTGCCGATAATTTTAAAGAATCACCATAACTATTGATTGCGCTAGAAATTCCTGATTTCTTTAATGGCAAATCTTTTTCTAATAAATCCAAAACTATTTCATGAGTGCTAGTGGTTTTTTTGCGAAGCAACTTCCTTAAAATAACCAGTTGTACGTCAGGATCGTCATAAGAAGATTGGTAAAGGTTTTCTATGAAAGGCAGTACACGATCATCTTTTAAATCGATTAATTCTCCTAGGGTATATTCTCGTACTTCCTTGAGGTTGCTGTCATCAGAGTCTACCGTATTGATAAGTTCCATCATTTGCGATATATCCTTAGCTTTAAATTTTATTTTATTACTAGCATCAAATACAAGGGTGTCTTTATCCTTTACGCCTTTAAAAAATAAAGCTGTCTTATCTTGAAAAACATCTTTGCCTACAGTAGTATCTTGTGGAGTAAAGCTAGAATAGAACTCATTGACAAATTTAGACGGTTGTTTTGTGCTATCTATAACCGTTTTAAGATGGTACAGCCTGCCTTTGTAATAGACGTCTTTAGCAAGAATATGTTTTGAACTTAAACTATCTTTGAACGTTCTGTTGTAATAATAAAGATCTCCTTGTTGGTTTTTATCTTTGTTTTTAGCTCTTAGATTGCTACGATACAATTTCATGTTAGTCCAGTCATTGTTATCTACATATTCCCATAAATCTTCTGGTTTGTGAAACATTTGAAGGTCATGAAACTTGGTCATTTTTACTTCAATTTGCTCATTTGATGGAGTGGTATAAAATGAAAACTTTTCCTTTTCTTCATAATCCTTTTGATCATCGCGTGAAAATCTTCTTCTAGACATAGGAGCTTTAACGGGACTTTTAACATTGAAGTACAGTGCTGTATCTTGAACTGTTTTAAAATCGTTATACTCGATAGTATTAAACTGAATAGAATTAAAAAAGGCATCTGCCTTTTGTGGATCATCACCAGTATAACCCATTAAATAATAGCTTCCATCCTTTACTATAGATTTAATTTCTAGAGCAGTACCTTTTGTGCTATCCATGATAACGCTGGCTCGATAAGTATAATAAGGCTGTTTTTCTATAGTGGCTTCTTCTATCTTATATTCCAGTTCATTTACAAATTCTTCTACTATAAATTGAGCTTCAAATTTATCTTCTTCTACATATTCTGTATCAAAAATGGGAGCCTCTTGAAAAAAGTAAAATGAAGTACCATCGGTTCCTTGTAAAAATGTCTTGCCAGGATTTTCAAGATTATTTGCAATTACATGTTCTGGAAATGACATGCTGTATTTATTGAATGGTGCTTTAAAAGTGCTTAATCTTTTACTATTAGGTTTAAACTCAATGGAGCTAAAAATTTCTTGTTCATACTTTTTTACAAAGTCTAATTTCCCTCCAAATTTGATGATCACTAATTCAAGAGGCGTTTTATAAATGTGGTATTTTTGATAATCTCCTTTTTTAGTTTTATTAAGTATCGCATATCCTGGATAAGGTGAGAACAGCTGTACTTTTTCTATAATTTCTCCTGGTATATCTTCAAATAAAATATTGTTTACAAAATCCAAGTCAATTTTTTTCTTTTCTGTAGGTAGATAATCCAGCGTATTAATTCTTGAAATGGTTAGATAAGCCCCATTAGTCATTTCAGGTATCATATAAAAAGACTGATTCCCCATGCTGAACTCTCTTAAATCGTCAAAGGTTTTAAGAGATAGGAATTGATCAGGTGTACGCTTTCGCGAAAGCGCAGGAGCCACAAAACTCTCGTCTAAAATCTTTTTTTCTTTTTTGGCCAGGTCCGTTTGTTCTGATGTAAGAGCAGTTACCGTATAGCCTCTATCCTGTAACATTTGAATCATACCGTGCTCTCCTGGTAAATGTGCTGCGCCTACACCGGCAAATATGGTTTGAGATCTCATTACAGAATCCATTACAACTACCATATTCTCATTGCGATCATAGAGCATATTCTTTCTATAATACTCCGTATTAGTTGCTGCACCTATAGAGTCTAGAAGGGAAATATTACGATCTCGATACACATTCTCTTGCATCGTGTATCGATTTTCTTTTTCAAGTTTCTCTTCTAACCATTTATCAATTTCTTTTTTAGAAGGATTTGTGGCAGCTTTTGAAGTTAGGTATTGAGATTCATTAAATTTCTCAAGACTTATAATAGGTTTACCAGCTTTTTTACCTGCTTGAAAAATAAACATGTCTAGATAAGTCTCTTCTTCAAAATTATCTGCTGCACCATTCTTGCGATATAAATAACCATTTAATGCCATGTCATTCATACGTATACTAGAGCGCACCATCTGCAATGGTGGATGCTCTAGTTTAAATAAATCTTTGTAAAAGGAAGAGCGGTAAGATCCTGAGCTGTTTTGTACTGATAGAATTTGCTCACTATAATATTCGTCCATCCATTGTGTAGGATCACTTTCTAGAGCGACGGCATCTACTTTTTTTAAAGATTCAAAGAAAACATCGTCTAACCTAAAGGCTACTTTACTACTTACATGCATGGTTCCATATAAATAGGATGGCTCTTCAAGACCATTTCCTGAAACTTGCCATAAAAGGCTATTATCTATTTGTGAATGAGTTGATTGAAAAAATAATAAACTGGCAATAAGGGTAAGAATGTACTTCATTTGTGATTTTATGAGGAGCAATTATGTCAATAATGACATAAAACAGCCGTGTAAAATAGTTCAAAGATTGTTTCTATTCAAATGTTTAACGGTCTCTTATTATTCTATATTGCTGTTTAATTAGCTAGTCTAATATAGACATGACAGCCTTAAATATAAAAAATTCTTATTTTTACTGACTTTTACAATATCAATGCGGTATTTAGAGTTATGTACTTTAGTCTAAACCCTACTTTTTGAAACATTTTTTTTACCATATTTCCATCGTTTTTTTACTGATTACAGTTCTTGCAGGTTGTAGTAGAAAAAAAAATTCTTTTATTAGTCGTAATCTTCATGCGGTAGGAACGGAGTACAATGTATTATATAATGGTAATCTGGCCTTACAAGCTGGGCTAGATGGACTAGAACAAACATATCAAGATAATTACTGGGAAGTCTTGCCTGTAGAGCGCATGCAGGTTAAAAAGGAAGTCTTCCTTCCAGGTGAGAAACCGCTAGACCCTAACTTTGAACGCGCTGAGGAGAAAGCAGTAAAAGCAGTTCAAAAACATTCCATGCTCATCAATGAAACTGAGTATAATCCTCAAATTGACGAGGCTTATATGTTACTAGGTAAAGCTAGATATTACGACCAGCGTTTCATTCCAGCATTAGAGGCGTTTAATTACATTCTACAATTCATGCCAGAGAGCGACCAGATCAATCAGGCAAAGGTGTGGCGAGAACGCACTAACATGAGATTAGATAATAATGAGACAGCCATTAAAAATTTAACTAAGCTGCTTAAAGAAGAAATAGAATCTATAGAAGAGGAAGATTTATCTATTGCAAATGCTACTCTATCTCAAGCATTTCTCAATCTCAATGAGGTAGATAGTGCGCTAGTCTATATCAACCGTGCAGAGAATCAAACTAAAAATAGAGAGACACAAGCGAGATATAAGTTTATAACGGCGCAACTTTTTGCAAAAACAGGGCAACGCGATAGTGCATTTGCACATTATGATGAAATTATAGAAATGCATCGTAAAATACCGAGACGTTATTATGTAAACGCTTTTATTGAAAAAATCAAAAACTTTGATGCTGCAACAGATAATAAAGAAGAATTACTTACTACTATAAATGAGTTAGAAGAGAATCGAGAAAACAGACCATGGTTAGACGCGATTTATTCACGTAAAGCTATTTATTTTGAAAAAGAAGATAGCATAGAAATAGCCAAAGAATATTATAATAAATCCTTAAGAGCTAAGGACGGAAAGGATAAGTACTTAAGAGGTAATAACTACTCTTCTTTAGGTAAAATAAGCTTTGACCAGTCTAAATTTGTTAACGCTGGTAAATACTATGATAGTGCAATTGCAAATTACACGCCTCGTACTAAAGAACACCGACTGGTAACAAAAAAGAGAAATAACCTAGACGATGTAATATTTTATGAAGGACATCGCCGCAGTGCTGATAGTATTTTTAAAGTTCTTGCTATGTCTCCTGAGCAGCAAGAACAATACTACCAAGATTACATCAATAGTCTTAAGGCCGAAGAAGAACGTATAGCAAAGGAAGCCGAGATAGAAGCAGCTAAAGCCGCCCAAGAGCAAACAGCATTTTCTAAAATAAATAATAACTCAGTAACCAGACGCGGTAAAACAGGACCATCATTCGGTACGCCTGGAAATAATGTGCGCACCAGCTCAGGTCTTGCAAATTCTAGTACCTTTTATTTCTTTAATCAGCAAACTGTCGCTCGTGGAAAAATAGATTTTAGGAAAAAATGGGGTAAACGAGAGCTTAAGGACAACTGGAGACGTAAGGATAAAAAAGAAGAATTAGAAGCCGCCACAGTAATCGATAGTCCAGAAGAAGAAGTTGAGGTACGTCCAGAGTTTACTACAGAATTTTATACCAGTAAATTGCCTGAAGGAAAATTTGTCTTAGACAGCATCACAAAATCTAGAAACTTTGCCTATTATCAATTAGGTGTTATATATAAAGAAAAATTTAAGCGTAACGACCTTGCAATCAATAGATTTGACACACTATTGACACACAACCCAGCTGAAAAGCTTTTACTGCCGGCTTTATACAACTTATATTTAATATACAAAGAAGAGAGTGGTAGTGACGCTTTCGCGAAAGCGGAACAATTAAAAAACAGAATCATAGCAGACTATCCTGATACACGATATGCGCAAATCTTAAGAAATCCAGATGCGAGATTGGATGATAGCGCAAGTCCTCTTGCAGTTTATAACAGACTTTACAAAGAATACGAGAAAGAGAATTATGACCTTGTAATTACCAGTGCTGAGAAATATTCTACTCAGTTTAGCGGTGATGCAATTGTACCTAGGCTAGAACTTTTAAAAGCATTTGCATCTGGAAGACTGTATGGATTTAAAGAGTATAAAAAAGGTATAGACTACGTCGCCTTAAATTTCCCTAATACTGAAGTAGGTAAGAGTGCACAGCAATTAGTGAATGATGCAGAGGTACTTAAGATACCAGAAGTGTTCTTGCCAGAAAAAGGGCTTACCGATTATAAGCTCATTTACAGATTCAATAATTCTGAGACGTCTGAAATGGAAGATTTAGTAAACAAACTAAATGAGGCTATTAAAAAAGAGAGCTTTTCTTTCAATGTCTCAAATGATGTTTACAATAAAAATGAAAGGCTAATAGTAGTTCATGGACTAAGTTCAAAATTAGGTGCTCAAGGATTAGGTGATTTAATGGCAGCTCCTGAGCACGATTATCTAGTCAATAAACCTTTTATAGCCATAGCCACAGAGAATTATAAAATTATTCAAGTACATAAGAATCTAGATAAGTACGAGAAAGAAATGCTTTAAAGCACTCCTATGTTAAACGATAAAAAGAAAAGTAAGTCAATTATGGATTCAGGTAAATCTCAAAACAGGATTAGCCAAGGGACTGTTGTTACTGGTGACATTGTAAGCAATGGAGGTTTCAGAATAGACGGTACCGTAAATGGTACACTTAAAACTGCGGCAAAGGTTGTTATAGGTAAAGAAGGTAAATTAGAAGGTACTTTAGAATGTAATAATGCAGATGTGGAAGGAATCGTTTCAGGAAAATTAATAGTAGATGGTATACTAACACTTAAATCTACGGCAAAAATAAACGGTGAAGTAGTAACACAAAAACTTGCAGTAGATCCTGGCGCTTCTTTTAATGCTACCTGTAAAATGGAATCTGGAGTAAAATCCATAGAAAGCGGTAAAAAAGGTAAAACGGCTTAAACGCTGCAACTTTTTTAAAGTCAACTTATAATAATTTCCAATTAGTTATTACAATACAAAAAGCGTTAATATAATGACTTTGTAAAACGCTACATCTAACCTTATCATTTTATTTTCAATTTAAACGACACCGTGAACTTCTACTTAAAAACTTTTATTCTAGTCTCATTATCTACTTTGTTGTTGTACGTTGCGCATGCATTCCTTGTAGAAGATCCTGCTATACCGCTTATAAAAACCTATTTATTTTTAGGAATAGCTACCTTAGTAACGGTTAGCGCACTTAAATATGTCTTTGGTTTAGTGCCTGATAAATTAGGTTTTGCTTTCTTGGCTTTGGTGTTTATAAAGTTCGGTGTGGTGTTCCTTTTGTTCCCAGAATTGTTGAGTGATGAACCTAAGTTATCTAGAGCTGAGATATTAGGCTTTTTAGGTCCGTACTTAATCTTTTTGTTTATGGAAGCTACTATTGTAATTAAGTGGCTTAATAAGAATTAATTGGGCGTTAAAAAGTTTGGTATAAAAAGCGCATAAATTAAGTTTTAAAAGCTTTCATTTTACATCTTTTTTTGTCATACATTTGCAGCCGAATTAAAAGACCTAACTTTTTAAGGTGATTTACATGTTTAGAGCGTATTTAAAAACAGCTTTTATTGCTTTGATTTTTATTGCTTCTGCAACAGCACAAGCTCAAGATCAAATTGGTGATTATGCCTATGACACAGCAATTATTTCTGATGGTGGTAAAATCAATACTAAACCAGAGATCGATTCTTATATAGATCATCACTTAAAAGATTCTCATGACTTTCATTTGTTTTCTTATACTAATGATGCTGGAGAAAGAAAACATGTAGGTTTTCCACTTCCTGTGATAGTATGGTCTACAGATGGTCCTAAATTCTTTATGTCTTCTGAGTTTCATCATGATGACGATGCTCAAGTGTTAGTTAACAAAGGAGAAGCAACTTTTACTAAGTTACACAGTAAGATTTACGAATTAGAAGGTGGTGCTACTAGTATCAATTTTGATGAAGAGCATCATCCTACTAATGCTCACCGAGTTTTTGACATGTCTATTACAAAATCCGTTTTTGGATTAATTTTAATAGGTGCATTCATGTTGCTTGTTTTTGGAGGTCTTGCAAAGCAGTATAAAACTAAAACTATCGCCACAGGCTTTGGTCGTGTTTTAGAACCGCTTGTTATTTATGTAAGAGACGAGATAGCAAAGCCTAACATAGGAGAGCAGAAGTATAGAAAATTCATGGGGTATTTATTAACCGTGTTCTTCTTGATATGGATAGGTAACTTACTAGGGTTAACTCCATTTGGTTTTAATATCACAGGACAGATAGCTGTAACAGTATGTCTAGCGTTATTTACTTTCTTTATAGTGCAGTTTAGTGCAAACAAAGATTACTGGATGCACATCTTCTGGATGCCAGGTGTGCCAGTTTTAATGAAAATCGCATTGATACCTATTGAATTAATAGGATTGTTTACAAAACCATTTTCATTATTAGTTCGTCTTTTTGCAAATATTACGGCAGGTCACGTAGTTGTGATGGGTCTTATTGCATTAATGATTACCTTGAAAGAACAATTTGGAGTAGTAGGATCTACAGGATTATCCTTATTTCTTACCTTATTCCTATCAGTTATAGAATTATTAGTAGCCTTTTTACAGGCATTTATCTTTACGATGTTATCAGCCCTATTTATAGGGATGGCTGTTGCAGAGCATGATCACGCTGAGCATGCTGGTGCTGCAGAGGATGATATCGATGAGGTAAGGGAACGTTTTGTTTAATTTTTTTGTTTAATTATTTTTAATACCCATTATTATGGAAACTGCTTACAATTTAATAGGTGCTGGTCTTATCGTTATCGGTGGTGGTATCGGTCTTGGTCAAATAGGTGGAAAAGCGATGGAAGCTATCGCTCGTCAACCTGAAGCTGCTGGAAAAATCCAAACAGCGATGATTATTATCGGTGCACTTCTTGAAGGACTTGCATTTGGAGCTCTTTTATTAGGTAAAAACTAATAACAGCTTTAAACTTAAACAATTCTTGTAACGGTTGGTTGCAAGAATTGTTTAATAAGTAAAATTTAAACAAAACAACATTTAGATATGTTAGATTTAATAAATGATTTTTCGCCTGGTTTGTTTTTCATGCAAGCTCTTATTCTTATCATTTTAATTGCTTTGATGAGAAAATTTGCATGGAGACCTATTCTTGATGCGCTTAACACACGTGAAGAAGGTATTGCAAATGCTCTTGCTAGTGCAGAACAAGCAAAAGTTGAAATGGCGCAGCTTGAAGCGTCTAATCAAGCAGCAGCACAAGAAGCTCGTGCTCAAAGAGACGAGATGATCAAAGAAGCACGTGAGATCAAAGAGAAAATGATCGCCGATGCTGCTGGTCAAGCTCAAGAAAAAGCAGACAAAATTATCGCACAAGCACAAGATGCTATCGCTGCTGAAAAGAAGGCAGCACTTGCTGATATTAAGTCGCAAGTAGCAGTTCTTTCTGTCGATATCGCAGAGAAAGTAACTCGCAAAGAGCTTTCTGAAAAAGATGCGCAACACGCACTTATAGAGCAATTATTAGCCGAGGCAAATATTTAATATTATGAGATTATCAAGAGCTTCTTCTCGTTATGCAAAAGCTATTCTTTCTCTAGCGATAGATGAGAATAAAGCAGTTGCCGTTAATGAGGATATGAAAAATATTCTTGTTACGTTAACTAATAATAAAGAATTGCGCAATTTTCTTTCAAGTCCTCTTGTAAAAGAGGATCAAAAAAGAGCTGGTTTACGTCAAGTTTTCAAAGATGCAGGTGATGTGACTATGAAGACATTTGATTTACTAGTTGACAACAAGCGTGCAGATATATTATTAGACGTGGCAACAAGTTTTATCGTTCTTTTTGAAGATATGAATAAACGTGAAATTGCAACGGTAACTACTGCAGTTGCTATTTCAGCAGATTTAGAGATGAAAGTTCTAGCTAGAGCTAAGGAGCTAGCAGGTAAAGAGGTAACATTAGAGAAAATTGTTGACCCAAGTATTTTAGGAGGTTTTGTTCTTAGAGTAGGCGACAAAGAAATTAACGCTAGTGTAAATAACAAATTGGGAGAGCTTAAAAGAACATTTGCTAGTAATTAGTAAATAGGGTTTTTGCATTCCGCTTTCGCGAAAGCGATATAATTATAAACAATACGATCTCTATAAAGATCATTGAAACAAGTATAAAAACAAGAACATGGCAGAAGTAAATCCAGCAGAAGTGTCTGCAATACTTAAGCAACAATTATCAGGTTTTGATGCAACTGCATCTCTTGATGAAGTGGGAACCGTACTTACCGTAGGTGATGGTATCGCACGTGTTTACGGTCTTTCTAACGCTCAATATGGGGAATTAGTTTCTTTTGAAAGTGGACTAGAAGGAATCGTTCTTAACCTTGAAGAAGATAACGTAGGTGTGGTACTTCTAGGTAAATCTACACAGATTAAAGAAGGAGATACGGTAAAACGTACAGAGCGTATTGCTTCCCTTAAAGTAGGTGAAGGAATTGTAGGTCGTGTGGTAAATACACTTGGAGAGCCTATCGATGGTAAAGGTGCTATAGAAGGTGATCTTTATGAAATGCCACTTGAACGTAAAGCTCCTGGAGTTATTTATCGTGAGCCGGTAACTGAGCCTATGCAAACAGGTATCAAGTCTATTGATGCAATGATTCCTGTAGGTCGTGGACAGCGTGAGCTTGTAATCGGTGACCGTCAGACTGGTAAATCTACAGTTTGTATCGATACGATTATCAACCAAAAAGAATTCTACGATGCTGGTGAGCCAGTTTATTGTATATATGTTGCGATAGGGCAAAAGGCCTCAAACGTAGCTTTAATATCTAAAGTACTTGAAGAAGCTGGAGCGCTTGCTTACACGACGATTGTAGCGGCAAACGCATCTGATCCTGCTCCTATGCAAGTATATGCTCCATTTGCAGGTGCAGCGATAGGTGAGTATTTCCGTGATACTGGTCGCCCAGCACTTATTATTTATGATGATTTATCTAAGCAAGCAGTTGCTTACCGTGAAGTATCTCTTTTATTACGTCGTCCACCTGGACGTGAGGCGTATCCTGGAGATGTATTCTTCTTACACTCAAGATTACTAGAGCGTGCAGCAAAAGTTATTAATAATGACGAGATCGCTGCAACCATGAATGATTTACCAGATAGTTTAAAACCTATCGTTAAAGGTGGTGGTTCCTTAACAGCTCTTCCTATTATTGAGACACAAGCTGGTGATGTATCTGCTTATATCCCTACAAACGTAATCTCTATTACAGATGGACAGATTTTCCTTGATGGAGATTTATTTAACTCTGGTGTACGTCCAGCAATTAACGTAGGTATCTCAGTATCTCGTGTAGGTGGTAACGCTCAGATTAAGTCTATGAAGAAAGTATCTGGTACATTAAAACTAGATCAAGCTGCTTATCGTGAATTAGAAGCATTTGCAAAATTTGGTTCTGACCTTGATGCAGCTACTTTAAGTGTAATTGAGAAAGGAAAAAGAAACGTAGAAATCCTTAAACAAGGACAAAACAACCCTTATCCAGTTGAAAATCAAATCGCAATTATCTACGCAGGTTCTAAAAACTTGTTGAGAAACGTGCCTATCGAGAAAGTGAAGGAATTTGAAAGAGATTACATTGAGCTTCTTAATGCTAAGCATAGAGGTGTTATGGATACTCTTAAAGCAGGAAAGCTTACTGATGAAGTAATAGATACACTTACTGCAGTAGCTAAGGATCTTTCTTCACGTTATTAGTATTAGAGTCTGAAGTTATGAGTTAAGAATTATGACTTCAGACTTATGATTTCTTTACATGGGTTTAGAAGATAGCGTGATTAGAAACAGAACTTTTGAGTTTGCAAGATCAATTGTAAGATTTACAACTGTTCTCAAAGAAGAAAGACATTACGAGATCGCTAGACAATTATTGCGAAGTGGTACTTCCATAGGGGCTAATGTAAGAGAAGCTCAACGTGAAATAAGTACTAAAGATTTTAAAAATAAACTCGGTATCTCACTCAAAGAGGCAGATGAAACCGAGTATTGGTTACAAATAATCGATTTGGAGATAAAAAGGGTTCCTGAAGAACTTTTGAAAGAAGTTGACGAGATTATGAGGATGTTAGTTACTATTATTAAAAACTCATAAATCAAACTTCATAAGTCTTAAGTCATAAGTCATAAGTAAATAGAATGGCCAATTTAAAAGAAATAAGAAACAGAATATCGTCAGTATCATCTACTATGCAGATTACATCTGCAATGAAAATGGTGAGTGCAGCAAAGTTGAAAAAGGCACAAGATGCCATTACAGCTATGCGTCCTTATTCTGATAAATTAACTGAGATCCTTCAAAGTCTTAGTGCGACCATGGAAGGTGATGCAGGTAGTAAATTTGCTGAACAGCGTGAGGTGAATAAAGCACTCGTTGTGGCAATTACCTCAAATAGAGGTCTTGCTGGAGCATTTAATTCAAATATTATCAAAGAATTGGTTCGTTTGAATCAGGAAGAGCTTAAAGGAGTTGCTGTTTCCTATATGACTATAGGTAAAAAAGCTAACGATTTTGTAAGTAAAGACTCTGATGTGCTGTCTAACAAGAGCGATCTTTTTGAGAACATTTCTTACGATAATGTTGCTGTGATAGCAGAAGAATTGATGGATCTTTTTGTTACAGAACAATTTGATAAGATTGTAATTGTGTACAACAGTTTTAAAAATGCTGCGACACAAATCGTAATGACAGAAGATTTCTTACCTCTTAAACCTGTTGCTAAAGATGAAGAAGCTATCCAAGAGCAAAAAGAATTAGATTATATTTTTGAGCCTTCTAAAGAAGAAATTATAGAAGAGCTTATTCCTAAGTCATTAAAAATGCAGTTGTATAAAGGAGTGCGCGATTCATGGGCTAGTGAGCACGGAGCGCGTATGACAGCTATGCATAAAGCAACTGATAACGCTACTGAATTAAGAGACCAATTAAAGCTTACTTATAACAAAGCACGTCAAGCCGCAATTACAAATGAGATTCTTGAGATCGTAGGTGGAGCAGAGGCTTTGAATAACTAACATTTCCGCGCAGGCGGAAATCTTTTTGAAATTATCGCATTACATATAAAACCCTTTCAGTATTTCCTGAAAGGGTTTTTTGATGCCTAATAACTCGAGTTCTTAATTTTTTAAAATTCTCATGTAACATTTTAATGCTTTTGTATCTAAAGGATAAATCATTAAAACTAAAAACATGAAAACTACGCTTCAATTTACATTGTTTCTCTTCTTATTTGTTCAGTTACAATTGCATGCACAAAGTAAAAGTATAAGCACTACAGTCACAGGAAACGGTGATCCTGTATTGTTTCTTCCTGGATTTGCCAGCGATGCATCTGTATGGAAAACAACTATTGAAAAATTCTCCTCTAAAAATCAATGCCACACAATTGATTATGCTAGATTTGGAAAAGTAGCTCCTATAGAATTCCCTTGGTTACCGACTATTCTAGAAGACCTTAAGACGTATATAAAAACCTTAGATAATCCCAATCTTGTTATTGTAGGTCACAGCATGGGTGGTACAATAGCTACATGGCTCGCAGCGCAACCAGGTCTTAAGATAAAAGAGATAGTGGTAATAGATGGATTACCATGTACTGGAGCGCTCATGATGCCCGATTTTTCACCAGATAATCTCGCCTATGAAAGTCCTTATAATAATCAGTTATTAAAAATGGACGATAAAGCTTTTGAACAAATGGCAGCTGGAATGGCTTCAGGGATGGCAACTAATACTGATCATCAAAAACAGATCAAGGATCGTATCATAAAATCGGATCGTAAAACCTACGTCTACGGTTATACCGATTATTTGAAATTAGACGTGAGACCATTTTTATCTCAAATAAAAGTACCAGTAACTATTCTAGGCGCAGGGAAACCTTATGGAAAAGAAATGGCAACACAAACCTATGAAAAACAATACGCTCAGCTTTTGGATTATAAGTTATTGATTAATGAAAACTCAAAACATTTTATAATGATGGATGCTCCCGTATGGTTAGAGCAACAGCTTATTTCTATTTTAGTAAAATGAAAAAAGGCACAAGAAAGGAATTTGAAAACCTTTACCGGCAACATTATCAAAAGGTACTGCGATTGTGCTTAGGTTACGTATCAGGAGATAAAGATCTGGCTCAAGATCTATTGCAAGAATCATTCATTAAAGTTTGGGAACACTGGGATAACTTTAAAGGAACATCAAGTAGATCTACATGGTTGTATCGCATTACTGTAAATACTTGTTTACAGGAATTAAGAATGCATAAAAAATATAAAAAAGCGCCTGAGGAAACCTTGAAAAATTATGAGGCTACAGAAGAAACCAGCTTAAAAAAAGAAAAGCAGTTTTCACAACTTTACGCTTGTATGAGTAAGCTCAATAAAGAAAACCAAACGATTCTTTTGTTAGAATTAGAGCAAATCCCACAAGAAGAAATCGCCCAAATCATAGGCATTAAACACAATGCCCTAAGGACAAGGCTCAATCGTATAAAATCTACATTAACTAAATGTGTTAATAATGAAAACATTTGAAGAATTACAAAATGCATGGAATAGCAATGATCAAGAAATAAATGAAAATTTCTTGAATCAACTTCCAGGCACGATAAAAAAAATAAATGCTAAAAAGCGCATTACCATGCTCGTTTTAGGAATCACAGCGATCATTCTACTCCTTTATATGATTTGGATAGGAAAGGGTGCGCCACTACTTTTTATTGCAGGTCTAGGAATTATGATTATTTCATTACTAGTCAGAATTGTATTAGAACAGCTATCGATTCAAAAATTATCAAAGATTCCTAAGGACCATTCGTTCTATGCGCATCAAGAACGCTTGAAGTCTTACTATACTTCTAGATTGATATTACATCAGTGGATAACACCTGTTATTCTAATTGCCTATTGGATAGGTTTTGTAATGCTATTACCTGCATTGGATGAAAACCTAAGTACATTTTGGTTCAATTATGTATGGATTTCAAGTATTCCTATTGCGATCGTAATGGTGCTATTTATCGCATACCACATTAAAAAAGAACGTAATGCGTTAGAGCAACTACAACAAGAAGTGCAGAATGAAAAGTAAAAAGTTGTTAAGTGTTCTCGCTTTCGCGAAAGCGAGAACATTAATTAGAAATTTTTAATAATTCCTTTCCACTAATTCCATAAAACGGTTAGCATAGGTTTCTTTTCCTTCCCAGTTGTTATAATCTGGTTTTACCATGTTATTTATGAAGCTTTGAGCATCTTCGTAACTGTTTCTGGTATTGAGCTGTGAGATCACACGATTGAAATCTTGATCGCTACCGTTAAAAAGGTGTTTGATAAAGCCTAAGCGATCATTCATACCAAATTTTAACCCTTTGTTCAATCGGTCGTTAAGGGAAAGCGGTTTCTCGTCTGCTTTGGCATCATTTATTTTACGCTCAAAAACAGGCATGGTTTGAAAGTCTGCAGTGATGTCTTCTAGATCGTTTTTAGTATATTTTTTAGGGTCGGGAATTTCTATAGGAGGCAATTTTTCTTCAACAGTTTCCTTTTTTTCAAACTCTGGCATTTTTATTTCAGTAGGAATAGGATTTGGAGCTTCCTCATCACTCATATCAATTTTTGCACTGGTTTCTGGAACTTCATCTGGCATTTCTTCTACCATTTTACTAATGGTAGAAATTCCTGGTAGTTCCATTTCTTCTCTTGTATCCTCATCGGCAGGCATAAAAAGATCACTCAAATCATTATTTGCAAACGCTTCAGCAACATCTTCCTGAGTCTGTTCCATTGCTTGATCTACTTCATCTGTAATGCTGTTAACATCTTCCTGAGCTTCAGTAAAAGCTTGAGAAAGTCTACGCTCTACCTCGGCATCTCCAGCGGTAGGCTCTATATCAGCAAAATGTTTTTCAGTAAAGGAAAGAACAGTTAGTTTCTCATACAGTTCTTTTGCGATGACCTGCAACTCATTCACATCTTCTTTATTTTTAAGTTGTAGGATGCGGTGTGCAAGGCTGGTAAGATCTGCTGCTATTTTCTTTTTCATAATGGGATTATTGCCGCTCGTTTATTTGTATTTTTGAATTCTAGAATGAGGAAAAAGCCCTCATTTATTAACGCCTGTAAATTACAAAATGTTTCTAGAAAATACCGTTAATCATAAAGAGCAATTCGGCTGGATCGAGGTAATTTGTGGTTCCATGTTTTCTGGTAAAACAGAAGAATTGATAAGACGCTTAAAACGAGCACAGTTTGCACAACAAAAAGTAGAAATATTTAAACCTACTATAGATACACGATACGATGAGGAAATGGTAGTTTCTCATGATTCTAATGAAATTCCTAGCACTCCAGTTCCTGCTGC
>NZ_MAAX01000022.1 GCF_002162835.1 Nonlabens dokdonensis | reverse complement strand
TGCAGCACTATGTGCAATTGCGGCAGAACCTACACCTGCTTCATTTGAAAAAGCAGCTCGCTGGAATCCTACAATTAAAACTCCTATAATTCCACCTTTGATAGCTGACGGGCTAAAAGCTCCATCTATTATAGCGCTAAATGCAGGGCCAATATTCTCTATATTTATGATTATTACCGCTAATGCTGCAATAACATAAACACTAGCCATAAATGGCACCACTTTCTCTGTTACTTTAGCGATACTTTTAATACCACCTATTATTACAAAACCTACTAGAACGGCTGTAACCACACCAAACCAGAAACCATAACCTTCTAAAAATTTAAACTGAGTCACTAAACCAGCAAAAGCTTGATTAGACTGAAACATGTTACCACCTCCAAAAGAAGCTCCGATAGCTAGGATGGCAAACATTACTGCAAGAACTTTTCCTAAACCTTTTTTACTTTGTTTTTCTAAACCATAACGGAGGTAGTTCATAGGTCCACCGTAAACCGATCCATCCTCTGCGATAAAACGATATTTAACACCTAAGGTACATTCCACAAATTTAGAAGACATACCTAGTAAACCGGCTAATATCATCCAGAAAGTAGCACCTGCACCACCTAAAGAAATGGCTACTGCAACACTGGCTATATTCCCTAATCCTACTGTTCCTGAAACGGCAGTGGCTAACGCCTGGAAATGCGTTACTTGACCTGGAGCAGTTGGGTCGTCATATTTACCTTTAGCTAAATCAATTGAGTGTTTAAAACCTCTAAAGTTGATGAAACCCATACGTACGGTAAAGAATAAGGCTCCTAATACTAGCCAAACAACGATAAAAGGAATACCTTTAGTCTGAACGTCTCCATTAGGGTGCAGTAAAGGTGTTTTCTCACTATACTCTACTCTTGAAAATAAGTGAGCTCCAGTCTCCACTACATCTCCACTATTCTCACCATTATAAATTACATCACCTTCATTAAGAGGATTCCCTCTGCTTTCAAGGTGTTTAAAAACCCCTTTTGATGGAGACATCACAGTTACATCATCTTTACCTTCTATACTTATTATTGCAACAGGCTCTCCTTTTTTAACAGTAGACCCATCAGCCTTTAACCATCTGTTTAAGGTATATTTATTTAAGTCGCCCGCTTCCCAATCTGGGATAGAAATATTTTTCCCTTCAGCATAAACCACAGGATCGTAAATACCGATGGCACTAAAAGGATCCCAAAACAAAACATTACCCATTGCAGCTACAGCAGGAACTGCTCCACCATTCAAGATTTCTGTTATATGTTCTGACTCGACCTGATAATAACCAGTAGCGGTTTTTCCTTCACTGTCAGTTACTAGCACAGAGTATTCAAATCCTTCAGTAACGCCAGTAGCTTTATTAGATTTAAGCGATGTAGATTGATTGGACCACTTGTAAGTATATGGTGGTGTACCATTAAGCACTGCAACTTCTATGACACCATCATTTATTTCAGTGGTAGGGTTAGACGTGGTTGCTTCTAATGTTAATTCCTGAGCTTGAGAAAATATAGCTGTAAATAGAAAAGCAATAAATAGAACGATCTTATTCATTTTTATTTTTAATGATGAAATTGAGGCAGCAAGATGCATAAAAAACTTGCCTTTTGAAAGTTTTATGAGTACTATGTTATGTCATTGTTAATTCTGTAAACTTTTTGCAGTTTTGCGATTTGACTAGAATTACCTACGACAATGATCTTTGAACCAGGAACTAATGGCAATGTAGGATCTGGATTAACGGTATAATTACCATCAGGTGCTTTGTAGCCTATAATTGTACAACCAGTTTCTTTTCTCAAATTTAGATTGATAATGGTACAATCTCTTTCATCATCAAACATTTGCTCAAATGAAATTTGTTCAAGATTTACACCTTCATTTCCTCCGTAACTTAAATTATCCCAAAACTCAATCAAGTCAGGACTAACAATAAGTGATGCCATATGCTGACCTCCGATCGTATCTGGAAGTATAACATTATCTGCACCAGCCAGTTTTAATTTCTTATAAGTATTTTCTTCACTAGCTCGGGAGATTATTTTCAATTCTTTATTTAACTGTCGAGCACTTAATACTACAAATAAATTATCTGCATCTTCTGGCAAAGCGGTGATAAGAGTAGATGCCCTTTCTATTCCAGCGCTTATTAAAACATCATCTTCGTTTGCATTTCCT
>NZ_MAAX01000197.1 GCF_002162835.1 Nonlabens dokdonensis | reverse complement strand
CTTCAGTTACTGCAGTACCAGTCATACCAGCTAACTTCTTATACATACGGAAGTAATTCTGTAATGTAATGGTAGCAAAGGTTTGAGTGGCATCTTGAATCGTTAGATTCTCTTTTGCCTCGATCGCCTGGTGTAATCCATCGCTGTAACGACGTCCATCCATCGCACGACCAGTTTGCTCGTCTACGATTTTAACGATCATTTCTGTTTCTACTCTAAAGCCACCAGCACCATTAGGAACTTTCTTTTCTTGAGCGTCAACTATGTACTCTGTATCTTTTTCAAATAGGGTATAAGCTTTCAATAACTGGTTCAAAGTGTGAATACGTTCTGATTTTACAGAGAATTCACGGAAAAGCTCTTCTTTTTTCTCAGCTTCTTCTTCTTTAGAAAGTCCAGCGCTCTCGATACGGCTTATTTCCATACCTACTTCTGGCATCACGAAGAAATCTGGCTGGTCTTCTCCAGAAAGGAATTCTATTCCTTTGTCTGTAAGTTCTACCTGATTGTTTTTTTCATCAATAACAAAGTAAAGAGCCTCATCTACTTTAGGCATTTCACGATTGTTATCTTGCATGTAGAAGTTCTCTGTCTTTTGAAGTAAAGTTTTGATTCCTTCTTCACTCAAGAACTTAATTAATGCTTTGTTTTTAGGAAGACCACGATAAACACGTAGTAATTGTTTACCACCTTCTTTTAGATCACCATCTGCAATGAGTTTCTTTGCTTGCGCAAGAGTCTTGATCAGTTCTTTTCTTTGAACTTCTACAATATTTGCGACTGGTTGTTTTAATACATCAAATTCCTGACGATCTCCTTGTGGAACTGGTCCAGAAATAATCAAAGGTGTACGTGCATCATCAATAAGAACCGAATCTGTTTCATCAATAATAGCATAATTATGCTTACGTTGAACTAGATCTTTAGGAGCGTGAGCCATGTTATCACGTAGGTAATCAAAACCAAACTCATTGTTAGTTCCATAAGTGATATCAGCTAAATAGGCTTGTCTTCTTTCTTCAGAATTAGGTTTGTGGTAATCGATACAGTCTATAGTAAGACCATGAAATTCAAATAAAGGTCCTATCCATGCACCATCACGTTTTGCTAGGTAATCGTTTACTGTTACTACGTGAACACCATTACCGGTCAATGCATTTAAGTAAACAGGTAAGGTGGCAACAAGTGTTTTTCCTTCTCCAGTTTGCATTTCGGCAATTTTACCGCTGTGTAATGTTGCACCACCTATTAATTGCACATCGTAATGAATCATGTCCCATACGATAGGCTTTCCGGCAGCATCCCAAGAGTTTTTCCATACTGCGTGATCTCCATCTAAAGTTACGTAATCAACTGCTGCAGAAAGTTCTCTGTCTCTAGGAGTCGCTGCTACTTGTAACTCTGCATTGTGATAGAAACGTTTTGCTGTTTCTTTCATTACAGCAAATGCTTCTGGCATGATTTCATTCAGTGCATCTTCACCTTGTTGATAAGCAACATCTTCTAATTGATCTATTTCATTATAGATTTCTTCTCGTTTATCGATGTCTTGTTCTTCCTCAGCACTTTTTTTCAGAGCAGCGATTTTGGACATGGTATCCGCTTTCGCGGAAGCGATAATATCTTTAAACTCTACTGTTTTATGACGTAATTCATCTAGAGAAAGCTTTTCTAACTCGGGCTCAAACTTGAGTATTTTGTCAACAATAGGTTGAATTTCTTTGATATCTTTCTTAGACTTATCGCCTACGAATATTTTTAAAACGGAATCTAATAGTCCCATGGATTTTTATTTATTTGATTTATAGCAATTTATAATATTGTAATCGCTGTTGCTAATATCTAAAATTAAAGCAAAAAAAAAGTCTCTATACGAGACTTTTTATATGATATTACATCATTAATATTCATCCTCATTCCAGAGGTAATCGTCGTCTGTAGGATAATCGGGCCATATTTCTTGAATGGACTCATATAAGTCACCTTCATCTTCAATAGCTTGTAAATTTTCCACTACCTCTAACGGTGCTCCTGTACGAATTGCATAATCAATCAATTCATCTTTCTCAGCAGGCCAAGGTGCATCACTTAAATAGGATGCGAGTTCTAGTGTCCAATACATAGTTTATACTCGTTAAGTTTTTTGCAAAAATAAACTTATCGTCGAATTTTGCAAGTTAATTTTACTTTGATTTCAAGATTTGCAAGAGCGTATAAGCTTTTGAAAATCAAAATGTTTGCTGAAAATGCTCATCAGTTGCCCCACTTTTTAATTCTTTTAATATAGATATCGCTGCAAATGTGCTGGTTAAGCTTTTAAAAACAACTTCTATTTAAAATGAAATCAATGTTTTTTTGGGATCCATTTTATCTCTTCGGCTTGTAAATCTTTAGACAATTTACGTGCCAATACAAATAGGTAGTCAGAAAGTCGGTTTAGGTACTTCAAAACTTGTGGATCGATAGGTGTATGCTCGTTAAGTTCTGATGCAAGGCGCTCTGCACGGCGACAAACAGTTCTAGTAATGTGACAATATGACACAGAAGGATGTCCTCCAGGAAGAATAAAGTGAGTCATTTCTGGAAGTTCTTCGTTCATAGTGTCCATTTCTTTCTCTAGCATCGTGATCTCTTCATCACTTATTTTAGAAATATTTAAACGCTCTTTTCCATTTTTTAAGGTTTCTTTTTCTGGAGGTGTTGCTAGAATAGCGCCTATAGTAAATAAATGGTGCTGGATAGCATTAATAATTGCGCTCGTATGCTTTGAAATCTCTTGGTCTCTGATTAAACCCATCCATGAATTTAATTCATCAACAGTTCCATAACTATCGATTCTTAGATTATGTTTAGGAACGCGAGTACCACCAAATAGTGCCGTAGTTCCTTTATCTCCAGTTTTTGTATATATTTTCATTAAATAGATGCTATATAGTAGGTAATATTGTGAATGTGAGGTTACTAAATAAAGTTGTTCTAAAAGTTAAACCACTTTAAATGAATAGCTTAGCGAAAATACAAAACAATAGAGGAAGTTTTTCCAAAATTATCATAATACCAACGGTAGGTACAAGCATATAGTTACAGACATAGATTCCAATCGTTAAAATAATACATAGCTTATGGACTACTCTTAATGAATGAATTATATTTGCATCTTTAAAAAAATAAGAAAAATGCAAGAAGGAATTTACGCAAAATTTGATACTTCAAAAGGAGAAATCTTAGTTAAATTACACCACGATAAAACACCTGGTACTGTAGGTAACTTTGTTGCCCTTGCCGAAGGTAACTTAGAAAATACTGCTAAAGATCAAGGTACTCCTTACTATGATGGTTTAAAGTTTCATAGAGTAATACCAGATTTTATGATTCAAGGTGGAGATCCACAAGGAACAGGTTCTGGTGGACCAGGTTATAAATTTGATGATGAATTTCACCCAGAATTACGTCACGACGGACCTGGAGTATTGAGTATGGCAAATGCTGGACCTGGTACAAATGGTTCTCAGTTCTTTATTACGCACATAGAAACAGCATGGTTAGACGATAAGCATACCGTTTTTGGAAAAGTAATAGAAGGTCAAGATGTAGTTGATGCAATTGCTCAAGGTGACGAGATCAAAACGGTAACTATAGTAAGAGAAGGAGATGCTGCACAGTCTTTTAATGCTGTAGAAGAATTTCGCCAGTTTGAAGGTGCTGCAAAAGCAAGAGAAGAACAAGCAAGAAAGCAAGCCGATCAAGAGATCGATGAGATTGCCATGGGCTTTGATAAAACAGAGAGCGGATTGCGTTATAAAATCATCAATAAAGGTGATGGCGCAAAAGCAGAAAAAGGAAAAACAGTAAGCGTACATTATAAAGGTATGTTGCCTAACGGCAAAGTATTTGATTCTAGTTATGAGCGCAAGCAGCCTATTGATTTTGCTTTAGGAATGGGCCAAGTAATCGCTGGCTGGGATGAAGGAATTCAATTGTTACAAGTAGGTGATAAAGCTAGATTAGTTATACCATCACACATCGCTTATGGTAGCGCTGGTGCTGGTGGCGTGATTCCACCTAATGCAACATTAGTATTTGATGTAGAACTGGTTGCTGTGAAGTAATTGGTACTGATTTATATTTAAAAAGCTCTGTTCTTATTTTAAGAATGGAGCTTTTTGGGTTTTGGAGATTAGGTATTAGGGATGTGGGATGAGGTTGTAGGTTAACTTTGATCCCTAAGTTCCTTTATAATCTATTTGTAATCTCGATAATAAAAAACACCTTTCCACCTTTCCGACCAAAACTCGTTATCACTCGCTTTGTCCACCTTTCCTATTCTTAGGAAAGGAGTTTTATTATTTTGATAAAATCTTGCAGACATTTTGATCTGGTTTAATTCCCCTCAAAACTCAAAGGCTCATGAACTCACAAACTCAAGCCTAATTCCTATATTTGACCTTTAAAGAAAAAAGTATGAAAGCATTAGTTACATTTTGCCGCTGGTTTGTCGGTATATTGTTCATATTTAGTGGTTTAATAAAGCTAAACGATCCTCTTGGATTTTCTTATAAACTCGATGAATATTTTAGTGCAGATGTTTTAAATCTCGAGTTTCTTCAGACTTTAGCACTTCCTATGGCAATTTTCTTGGTCATTTTTGAGGTGATTTTAGGAATCATGTTACTACTAGGCTTTCAGAAGAAATTTACAATCTGGTCGTTGTTGCTCATGATAGGTTTCTTTACCTTTTTGACATTTTATTCTGCCTATTTTGATAAAGTTACAGATTGCGGTTGTTTCGGAGATGCGATTCCGCTAGTACCGTGGGAATCTTTTGCAAAGGATGTGATTCTTTTAGTCATGATATTGATTTTGTTTTTCAATATGGATAAATGGAAGACCGCTTTCGCGAAAGCTACATCCTCCATAATCATACTCGTTGCTACCATCATCTGTTTTATTATCGCTTATTACGTGCTGATGCATTTGCCTATTCTTGATTTCAGAGCTTACAAAGTAGGAACAGATATAGAAGTTGCTATGCAAGAAGATCCTAACCAAAAAGAAGTGTATGGTTATGACTGGTACTACACAGTAGACGGTGAAGAAGAAATCATCACGACTGATGGACTACCGCCAGAAGGAAGACCAAACTATGACAAAGTAGAAACGCGAGTAATTCAAGAAGCAGCTCTTCCTAAAATTCATGATTTTGCAATTGAGCGTGATGGCGAAGATTTTACTCAAGAATTTTTAGACAAGGAAAAAGTTGCTTTTGTAATGATTTATGACATGACCAAAGCTGAAGAAGGCGGAATGTCTAAGTTAGCTACCTTTATTTCTAGAGCTCAAAAATCTGGGTATGAGGTAATAGGTTTGAGTGCCAATAGCGAGGAGCAGCTAGCGCCTTTATTGAAAATGCATGATGTGTCTATTCCTTTTTACACGACTGATGGGACACAAATAAAAACAGCAGTACGTTCTACACCATCCGTAATGACGATTAAAAAAGGTGTTATTACTGGTAAATCGCATTGGAACGATTTTGAGGATCTATCTCTATGATAAGCTATATGCTTAAAAAATTAGGATATGCGTTGCTTACACTTTATGGTGTGGTAACGGTTATATTCTTGCTATTTTATTTATTGCCAGGTGATCCAGCTCAAATGATGCTGGGACAAAATGAATCTGAAGAACAACTTGCTAATGTAAGAGCAAAGTACGGTCTCGATAAATCTATAGAAACTCAATATTTATATTTTCTAAATGACTTGTCGCCGGTCTCTTTTCACAGTTTGCAACCAGAAGATTTTACTTATGATAATGGTAAATATACTGGAGTGGAGCTTTTTGAAATAGGGGAAACTTCTACTTATTTAAAATGGCCTTATCTAAGAGAATCATTTCAAAAAACAGATAAAAAAGTAAGTAACATAATAGGAGAGACCTTGCCTAACACAATGATCTTAGCAGTAGCAGCTATAAGCATTGCATTAGTTTTAGGTTTGATTTTGGGTGTTGTTTCTGCTTTGTATAAAAATAGTTGGGTAGACCAGTTGATACAAGTGATCAGTACCATGGGAATGAGTATTCCTAGCTTTTTCAGTGCGATTATTTTTGCTTTTGTATTTGGGTATTTATGGCATGAATGGACAGGACTTAAAATGAGTGGAAGTCTTTATGAAATGGATGACTATGGTGAAGGAATGCAATTGCAATGGCGCAATTTGATTTTGCCAGCAGTGGTTCTAGGAATCAGACCTCTTGCAGTTATTTCACAACTTATGAGAAACAGTTTGCTGGAAGTAATGGGGCAAGAATATATTACTACGGCTTATGCTAAAGGATTGACGACTTTACAAGTAATAAAGAAGCATGCTTTTAAAAATGCGCTCAATCCGGTAATTACTGCAGTAAGCGGCTGGTTTGCAAGTTTGCTCGCTGGTGCTGTGTTTGTAGAATACATCTTTAACTGGAATGGTATAGGAAAGGAAATAGTGGAGGCTCTTAATACGCAAGATTTACCGGTTATTACTGGAGCAGTTTTAGTTATTGCAACGTTGTTTATTTTGATTAATATTTTAGTCGACTTTATTTATGTGTGGCTGGATCCTAGAGTGAGATTAGAGTAAGTTAGGTGTTAGGTGTACCTTATTTCAACCATTAAATTTGTATGAAGTAATTAGTTATTTAGAGTTTAAGAGCAGAACTGACATAAAGTTTTATCCTATTTCTTAATACAAATTATTTTCAAATCAACCCTTCGCAATCGATTTTCCTGAATTTAAGTTCAATACCTTAACCTACATTTGCATAACCAAATTAAAAGCAGCAATTTTGAAATTATTGCTTAAATAAGTATCAAAAGAGAAATACAATGAGAAAAAATATAGTAGCTGGAAACTGGAAAATGAATTGTGATCTATCACAAACGCAACGACTTATATCTGATTTAAAAACTGGATTAGTTAAAGAATTCAATTGTGAGTTAATGATCGCACCGTCACATCCGTTTTTATACAATGCTTTTAATAGCACTCTTGATACCGTTATTGAAGTAGTCTCACAAAATGTTTGTGAAGCAGAAAAAGGAGCGTATACAGGTGAGATATCTGTTGATATGTTACAAAGTATAGGTATACAAACAGTGATTATAGGTCACTCAGAACGTAGAGATACTTATGGCGAGACAGATGAATTGCTTGCTGCCAAAACTAAGGCAGCTATCGATAAAGGAATGAAAGTCATATTTTGTTGTGGAGAACATCTAGAAGAACGCAAAGCTGGTAATCACTTTGATACAGTAACTGCCCAAATAGAAAAAGGATTATTTGATCTTACAGCCAAAGAAATGGAAAATGTAATCGTAGCTTATGAGCCAGTATGGGCAATAGGAACAGGAGAAACGGCTAGTCCAGAACAAGCACAAGAAATGCATGCACATTTACGTTCTTTTATAGAATCTAAATTTGGAAAAGAAACAGCAAGCAATACTAGCATACTTTATGGAGGTAGTGTAAAACCTGCAAATGCTGCAGAGATTTTTGCAAAACCAGACGTAGAAGGTGGACTAGTAGGTGGCGCATCGCTAGACGCTCAATCTTTCCTTGATATAGCAAATGCATTTTAAGAAAATAATTTTATCTCTCTTTTTACTAGCTAGCTTATCTGTCGCAGGACAGACAGACTATGGCAATAAAGTAGCAACTGCCGCAGAAGAGCTTACAAAAGATAAAGTAGTTTACAACGGTACTTATTTCAAAATACCATATCCTAACGGAGACGTCCCTAAACCTTATGGTGTCTGTACCGATGTGGTGATAAGAACCTATAGAAAACTGGATATTGACCTTCAAAAAGATGTTCATGAAGATATGAAAGCCCATTTTTCTGAATATCCTAACAATTGGGGTTTAAAAAAGACAGATACTAATATTGATCACAGACGTGTTCCTAATTTGCGCTGTTTCTTCAGCAGGAAAGGTGTGAGTTTAATAGTGTCTCAAAATGCTGTAGACTACCTACCAGGTGACATTGTGAGCTGGCAGTTAGACAATGGGCTAACTCATATAGGGATGGTTTCAAAAACTAAAACACAAGATAAAAAACGCTATTTAATGGTGCATAATATAGGTGCAGGACAAGTCTTTGAAGACTGCTTATTTAGCTTTAAAATTACAGGACATTATCGTTATGGAAAATAATACGACTAACCTTTTATATGTGGAGTACGATTTTAAAGTATCACCACAACAGCCTTGGAATGATGTGCTTATGGCGCAACTTGGTAAGGTAGGCTTTGAAAGTTTCATAGAAACAGATCATGGTGTAAAAGCCTATATTTTACAATCTCAAGACAGCGATAAGGTATTAGAAGGTGTTAGTATTATAAAAAATGATCTTTGTGATATCGCTTTCGCGAAAGCGGATGTACCACCAACTAACTGGAACGCAGAATGGGAGAAGAACTTTGATCCCATAGTAGTTAATAACCGCTGTGAAGTACGTGCACCATTTCATCAGGCTAGTGGAGTAGAGTATGATATCGTTATTGAACCTAAAATGAGTTTTGGGACAGGACATCATCAAACTACTCATATGATGATTGAGCATTTACTCAATGAAGATTTGAACGATCTAGATGTTCTTGATATGGGAAGTGGTACAGGTGTTCTAGCGATTCTTGCACAAATGCGAGGTGCAAAAAACGTAGACGCCATTGATATAGATACCTGGTGCTATGAAAATGCTCTAGAAAATGTAGAACGCAACAATGCCGATAAAGTAAATGTAATTCTAGGTGGAGCAGAACAGTTAGATGGGAGATCGTATGATTTTATTATCGCAAACATTAATAGAAATATACTGCTTCAAGATATTCCTGTTTATTCCAATAGCTTGAAAAGTGGCGGCGTTATATTATTTAGCGGCTTTTATAAAGAAGATCTGGAACACATTAAAAACAAATGTAATGAAACAGGTATTCATTACGACTCAAACCTAACTAGGGATAACTGGATCGCTGCTAAAATGATAAAAAATTAACTTTAACGTTATAGTAGTTCCGTATTTTTATTAATTGTATTAAATTTAAGCCATGAAGTTGAGCACACAAGAACAAGTACTTCCAGAATTGGAGTTGGAAGTCTTGGAGCAAAAGGAAAATAAAATTGTCCTTTACAATGATGAGGTAAATACTTTTGATCACGTTATCGACATGTTAGTTGCTGCGTGTGACCACACACCTATACAAGCAGAGCAATGTTCTCTTATTGTACATTACAAAGGTAAATGTAATGTAAAATCAGGTGATTATAATGATTTAGAACCGCGTTGTACCGCTTTGTTAGAAGCAGGTTTAACAGCAGAGATTCAATAAAAAGTTTGCTTTCCCCTTTTTATTCAGCACTGGATAAAAACATAAATGCCTGATAAAATCAGGCATTTTGTGCATAACAGATTAGAGTTTTTAATTTCCAGCTAATTGCTCAAAAAAAGCACCGATCTTCTTCTCTTTATCTACAAGATGTATTTCTAAAATCCAATGACGCTTATTGCCGGAAGAATCTTTTTCATTCATAGGAATGTGATTTTCTGGATGAATGTAATTCGTCTTTAGCTCGCCATCTAACTTTTCATGAGGAAAATGTCCAATTAAGTGTCCAGCGATAGGTCCACCAAATTGCCAATTATACTTTTGGGCAAGTTTTACGCAGTATGCATACAAATTTGCTCCAGTTATGGATGGGTTGCTTTTAAAATATTGATTTGCATCATGCCATAATTTTTCAGAATCTGCAGCGATTTGATTTTTACGTGGGTCATTACCTATTACAAAGGTTCTGCCATAATCTGCTTCCCATTCTTCTAGAATAGGGCCAAAATCTATAAAAAGGATGTCATCATTCTTAAGTAGTAAGTCTTGTGGATTTTCGTCATAAGGGAGCAAAGTGTTTTCTCCAGCTCTTACAATGCGTTTGTGCCAGTATTTTTTAATACCTAGCAGCTTATCTGCAAGTAAAAATACTTCTGTATTAATTTGTTTCTCAGTTTTACCTGCAGTTATGATATTTCTTTTCTGAATCTCTTCAAACAGGTGAGCTGCTTTTTCTTCAGCATTTTGTAATTCTCGAAGACTATCTTTCATTAGGTAAAAGTAATAAAGAGCAATCGTCTTAAATATGTTTTGTTATAATATTAAGCATTTGATTTTAACAAAAGAAACAAATGTTATTTGAGCTACCGTAAGCTATTTAGCAATTTGTGTTTTAACGTTTAAATATTGCAAATCAACGAAATAGATGGAATTTAAGGCTGATTTAGTTAACTTCACACAAAAATACAGGCCATCATGAAACATCTTTTACTTTTAACAGCTCTACTTTTAGTTACGATAACTACTGCACAAGTTACAGCAGGTCCAGTACCAGATTACATTATTTGTGATGATCCTTCAAATGATGGTATAGAAGTTTTTGATTTAACTAATTTAAACGCTGCTGCGTTAGGTAATCAAGACCCTACTGCATTTACAGTTACGTATTATGCTTCACAATTTGACGCGGTAAATAATGTAAATCCACTGGTCGCTTCTAATTATACAAATACTACAAATCCACAATTGATATTTATACGAGTAATTGATAATGCCACAGGTAACTTTAATATTACCAGCAGTAATCTAATTGTTGAAGCGTTACCCATTGTTAATAATCCACAAACATATACGTATTGTGGTACAATAACCGCAACTGGTGAAATTCAGGTTGATCTTTTTGATATAGAACCTTTTCTATCTAATGGTCAAAATAATTTACTTTTTACTTATTTTCTAAGTCAGCAAGATGCTTCCACAAATTCAAATCCACTTTCCACGACTTTTATATTTCAGGCAAATTCTCCCATAGATTTGTTTATAAGAGTGCAAACTTCTACAAGTTGCTTTGAAGTTATTAATGTAGTGGTTTTATTAACTAATTGTAATCAAAACTTGAGATTGATAGATTTAGAATCATGTACAGATCTAATTAATAACTCTGCTTGTTTTGATTTGAATATTAATACGATTCCAGCATTAGGAAATAACTCTCCTAACACTCATGCAGTAAGTTATTATTTATCTCAAATAGATGCAGATAATAATACGAATAGTATTCCATCTACCTATTGTAGCTCTTCTAGTCAGCAAATTTTTGTGAGAGTAGAAGAGATAGCCACTGGAAATGCTGATACTTCTCAATCATTTCAGTTAACGGTTAATCAAAGTCCGGACCTATATAATTTTACACCTATACGTGGTTGTGATGATGATGGTGATGGTTTTATAGAATGGGAGTCTAGTAGTGTTTTAAATGAGATATCAAATGTTCCTAATAATGTAAGTAATTTTTCTACAGAATATTACCTTACTCAATTAGATGCTGATAATCAAGTCAATCCAATAGGATTTGTAGCTAATTTTGTAACTTCTAGTAACACGCCTACAGTATATGTAAGAACCACATTTTTTCCTACTAGTTGTAGTAGTGTATCGCCATTGCAACTTGTTGAAGAAGCAAATTGCATTGTAATAGGTAATCCTATACCATTAGAAGAATGTTTAGAAACGCCTAATACAGTAGCTTGTTTTGATCTTACGGTTAATAATAGCTTGTTGTTATCTTCTAATAATCCTACTGATTTTACGGTTACCTATTATCCCACTTTTGCAAATGCTAATGCAGGATCTAACGTTATTGCAAATGCTGTATCCTATTGTATTCCATCCAGTACGATAGTGTATGCTAGGTTAGAAGAGAATGCTACTGGTGCTTACCAAGTTAGAGAATTTGATTTATTAGTAAGAGAAAACCTCTTTGATTTTAACAGTTTGAATGATCTTACCGCTTGTGATGATGATTTAGACGGTACCGTTATTTTTGATTTAAACAATTTGGGTAACCAGCTATCTACCTCAAATAATCTTACATATTTTAATTCCTTAGGTGACGCGCAGAATAATCTCAACCAGATTACAAATCTTAATGCTTATGATGTATCCACTATATCTGGTGGAGAAAGTATATTTATACTGGAAACAGTTCTTAATGATTGTGACGTAATCTACTCGGCCGACTTGTTTCCTCAAGGCAATTGTAATAATGCTTATAACTGTGCTGATGCTCAATCACTTTGCGAAAGAATAGGCCAGCCATTCATAAATGTGTTTGACGGTTCTAATGCACAATCTGGTAATTACTATCCATTCTCTTCTAGTACAGGACCTCGTAATCCTACATGGTTTTATATTCCTATCGAGACATCAGGAGATCTTACCTTAGAAGTGTATCAAAATACTGCACCAGATTTTATGGGGCAAAACTTGGATATAGATTTTGCTGTTTATGGACCTTTTACAAATCCTACTTCTCAATGTGGTATGTTATCTCAAGCAGATTATGTAGATCATAGTTTTTCTACAGTTATGCCAGAGATTGCTCAAATAAACAATGCTCAAGCTGGAGAATTTTATTTAATCCTTACTTCTAATTTCTCTAACCAACCAGGATTCTTGAAAGTAGAAATAGGTGCGGCTAGTACCGCAACAGTTAATTGTGATGGCATAAGAATGCAGTCATTTTTAGATACAAATCTTAATGGAGTAGTAGACGCCACTGACCCTTCGTTTCCTTTAGGAGTTTTTCAATGGGAGAGAAATAATAATGGTAACCTAATGCAAGTAGCTACACCATTAGGCAGTTATAATATTTATGATGTAGATCCTACTAACACTTACAACCTTGCATATAATGTTTTACCTGCTTACACTAGCAATTATACTGTATCTCCTGCAACTTATACAGGTGTTACTGTACCTAACAATAGTGGTATTGTAAATCGAGATTTCCTAGTAACACCTACAACTGCTTATGAAGATGTGGTAACCTATATAATTCCGCAAGAACAACCTAGACCAGGATTTACGTACACAGAAACTGTTTATTATACAAATCTAGGAACCTCTATCGTTCCTGTGGGACAAGTGATATTTGATTATGATCCTACAGTTAGTATTGTTAGTGTATCAGATCCTAATGCTGTCGTATCTCCTACAGACATAACTCTAGCTTATACAAATCTGGCACCTTTTGCAATAGGCTCATTTGAGGTTGAGATGCAAGTGCCAGTGATACCTATTGTTAGTTTAGGAGATGTTTTAATTAATGTAGCCACTATTTCACCAGCGACAAATGATTTGACTCCATCAAATAATACGAGTACTTCATCTCAAATTATAATAGGTAGCTATGACCCTAATGATAAGATGGAGTCTAGAGGAGCATTTATAAATCCATCAACCTTTACAGCTGATGATTATTTTTATTACACTATAAGATTTGAAAACACTGGTACGGCAAGTGCGATCAATGTACGTATAGAAGATACACTAGATCCACAATTAGATTGGAACACTATTGAAATGATAAATAGCAGTCACAATTATGTCATGGAGCGCATGGAAAATAGTGTAGTATGGCGATTTGATAATATCATGCTGCCTGATTCAACCAGAGATCCAGTAAGAGCAAACGGCCATGTTTATTTTAAGATAAAACCTAGATCAGGCTGGTCAGAAGGAACGATTGTACCTAATACTGCAGAGATTTATTTTGATTTCAATCCAGCTATAATAACTAACACCTTTACAAGTACCTTTCGCACTCCTTTAAGTAGTCCTGATGTGGAGCAAAGCTTATTTAGTATGTCACCTAATCCGGCTAGCGACCACTTTACAATTAATTATAATGATGTTTTAATCGACGGTATTCTTACGTTGTATGATGTACGTGGACGTGTTACGCTTTCGCGAAAGCTGACACAAAATAATCTGCAAATTGATGTGTCAGGATTAGATCAAGGAATATACCTAGCAAAATTAAAAATAGGTGATCGATCATTTACGTCAAAATTAATAAAGAAGTAAACCGCTATATACTTTAAACGACCTCAGTGAAAGCTGAGGTTTTTTTATGTCCTTTGATTGATTTACAGGAGATTAAGGATAACAAAAGTAAAATTCTTGTTAATTAATCATAACAATACTATTATTTGATAGTATTACTATTAAATTTGGCTAGAATACGTAGTTATATGGAAACGCTTCTTAAAAATTTGAAAGTTGAGATCAATGATAAAATCTATGTTAAGGATCCTGAAAGTTCAGATCTAGGTAAAAGGATTGTTAAACATAGTATAGAAATGATCTATGAGTTAGGATTTGAGCAATTTACTTTTAAAAAATTAGGTGCTGCTATTAAGTCTAATGAGAGTTCTATTTATAGATATTTTGAAAATAAGCACAAGCTTTTATTATATCTTACTTCATGGTACTGGAGCTGGTTAGAGTACCAGCTTGTATTGCAAACAATGATTATAACTTCACCACAAGATAAGTTAATTAAAGGAGTAGAAATACTTACACAAGAGGTGACTCAAGATTCTAGTTTTAGTCATATTAATGAGGTATTGCTCAATAAAATAGTCATTGCAGAATATTCTAAATCTTATCTTACTAAAGAGGTAGATAAAGAGAATAAAGATGGTTATTTTGCTATCTACAAAAGACTTGTGATGAGACTTAAAGATTTAATAGTTGCCGTTAATGGAAGTTATAAATTTCCATCCTCTTTGAGCAGTATGATAATCGATGGAGCTTTACATCAACATTTTTTAAAAGAGCACTTTTCAGGTATTACAGATTGTAATAAAAAAATAACACCTACGTCCTATTTTTTAGATCTTGTAGAACAACTTATAATCAATAATGGAAAAAAATAAAAATATATTAACATCATGGCAGCGATTGTTACGCATGCTACAGGTAGATAAAAAGGATGTTAAGCAAATCTTTTACTACGCCATTTTTGCTGGTATCGTAGGACTATCTTTACCATTAGGTATTCAAGCTATTATTAATTTAATTCAAGGTGCTCAAATTAGTACTTCATGGATACTATTAGTCGTGTTAGTTACACTAGGAGTAGGTTTTGGTGGAGTGTTGCAAATCATGCAAATACGCATAACTGAGAACATTCAACAAAAGATTTTTACAAGAGCGTCTTTTGATTTTGCCTATCGTTTTCCTAAAATCAAAATGAGCGCACTGCAAGGATTCTATCCACCAGAACTGGCAAATCGCTTTTTTGATACACTTACTATTCAAAAAAGCTTGTCTAAGCTCTTAGTAGATTACCCTACGGCGTTGTTGCAAATTGTTTTTGGATTGTTGTTGTTATCCTTTTATCATCCATTTTTCATTATTTATGGGGTCTTATTAGTTGTTTTAGCCTATTTCTTATTCAAATATACCGCAGAGAAAGGTTTAGAAACCAGCCTTCAAGAATCAAAAAGTAAGTATAAAGTTGCGCACTGGTTGCAAGAGATAGCAAGATCTTTAATAAGCTTTAAGTTATCTGGTGCAACTAGTCATGCAGTAGATAAAAATGATGAGCTTGTTTCAGGTTATTTGAATTATCGAGAAAAGCACTTTAAAATACTTATAATCCAGGCCATTCAAATGATAGGTTTTAAAGTACTTATTACTGCTGGATTACTTATAATAGGTGGTTTATTAGTACTAAGTCAAGAAATGAACATTGGACAATTTGTTGCGGCAGAGTTGATCATTTTAATTATCATAGGAGCGGTAGAAAAAATCATATCTGGCCTAGAGTCATTCTATGATATGCTTACCTCTTTAGAAAAAATTGCTCAAGTAGTAGATCGAGAATTAGAACCACAATCTGGAGAAAAACCATTTGGCATTGAACAAAATTTTACCGTTGAGTTAGATAATGTAACTTATGCTGTACCGGATAGGACACAACCTATTCTAGACGAGGTGTCTCTTAAAATATCTGAAACATGCACTATTTTAATTAATGGTGCAAATGGTAGTGGTAAAGCGACATTATTAAGGCTTATTGCTGGAATTATTGAACCATCTAATGGTAGTATTTATATCAATAACTCAGATTTGCGAGGACTGGATTTAAATTATTATAGATCTAATCTAGGTCAGTCTTTAACTGAAGAAACTCCATTTGAAGGAACACTGAGAGATAATATCACATTTGGTGATGACTCCTTAGAAGATAGTCGCATTTATTGGGCGCTTGAGAAAGTAGGACTAAACCCATTCCTAAAAAAGTTGCCTCATGGGCTGGAGACGATTGTATTTCCAGAAGGAAAACAACTGAGTTATACAGTATCAAAAAAGATTATTCTCGCTCGTAGTATAGTAAGAAATCCTAAGATTTTAATTTTAAAAGATCCATTAGATCAATTTGATCAGGACGAGGCAAAAAGAATCATGGACTTCCTTACAGATCCTTCAAATGGATGGTCTCTCGTTGTGGTAAGTCAGAATATGGAATGGAGAAAACGTTGCGGTAGACTAGTAACTCTTCATAACGGTAAATTAATATTAGATCAATAGTTATGCTTAATATATCTAACAATCCTATAGTAGATTCCTTAAGTTTAAATAACTTTAAGGCAGGTAGACGTGTGCTCAAAAGAAGGCATTATAAGCTTTTCAATCGTTTTTTAGGAGGATTTGCAATTTTTGCATTTATTCTTCTCTTCTTCCCTTGGACTCAAAATATAAACGGTAAAGGCTTTGTAACAACGCTCACTCCAGCACAACGTCCACTTACTTTGCAGTCTCCCATAGCTGGTCAGATAGAAGAGTGGTATGTGAGAGAAGGTGATCGTGTAATGAAAGGCGATACCATTCTTAGAATCAGCGAGGTAAAAAGTGAGTACTTTGATCCTAATATTGTTGCTCGTACCGGTCAACAAATAGATGCAAAATCAGCAAGTGTTGAATCTTATCGAGAAAAGATTAGAGCTTTAGATGGACAGATAGGAGCGCTCAATCGTGAGAGAGAACTTAAATTAGACCAAGCAAGAAACAAATACAAGCAGGCCGAAATGAAGATCATTCAGGACAGTACGGCCTTAGTTGCTGCTATTAACGATCAGTTAATAGCTCAAAAACAGTATGAGCGTACTGTGAGCCTTGAGAAAGATGGAATTAAATCTCCTGTTGAGGTAGAAAACAAGAATCTCAAAGCACAATCTACACTTGCGAAAAGAGCAGAAAAAGAACAAAAATTATTACAGAGTAAAAATGAATTAATCAATGCAGAAATCGAACTAAACCGAATCATTCAAGAGTATGCTGAGAAAATTCAAAAAGCACGTAGTGATCAATTTACAGCTCAATCCAGCCAGTTAGGTGTAGAGGCAGAAGTTAGCAAGCTAGAAACCGATAGAACCAATTATCAAATACGCAACGACCTTTATTTTGTAACAGCACCTCAAGACGGCTACCTTAATAAAGCTATAAAAGCTGGTAAAGGGGAAACCTTTAAAGATGGAGAACCTCTCATCAACATTATGCCACTTAACTATGACCTCGCTGTGGAAACTTTTGTAGATCCTATAGACTTACCATTAATGCACGTCGGTGAGAAAGTACGCGTACAGTTTGATGGATGGCCAGCAATAATTTTTTCTGGATGGCCTAATGCTTCTTATGGTACCTATGGCGCAGAGGTAATTGCTGTAGAAACTTTTATTACAGAAGAAAAAGGAAAATACCGCATTCTTCTTGCTCCAGATGAAGAAGATAATAAATGGCCAGAAGCTTTGCGTCCAGGCTCTGGCGCTTACACTATCGCACTATTAGAAGATGTGCCTATTTGGTATGAAATATGGCGTAAATTAAATGGTTTTCCACCTAATTATTACACTCCAGAAACATCAAAAAATAAAAAGAATGATAAGAAATAATAAAATTTCTTACTTGATTATATTCTTAGTTCTATTATCAGGATTAAAGTTGGTAGCTAGTCCGCTTTCGCGAAAGCAAACACCACAACTAAGCTCTCAAAATACCTTGCAAGATTCTACCGTTATTATGAGTCTTAAAGAATATTTGGGCTATGTAAAAAAGCATCATCCTGTAGTAAAGCAAGCTGGACTTATAATCGATCAAGGGCAAGCGCAATTGCTTAAAGCTCGAGGTGGATTTGATCCTAAAATAGAAGTAGACTATGATCGCAAGGACTTCAAAGGGACAGAATATTATGATGAATTAAAAGGAGCATTTAAAATTCCTACATGGTACGGAGTTGAGTTTAAGGCTGGTGCAGAGCGCAATGAAGGAGCATTTTTAGACCCTTCATTAACAGTGCCAGAAGATGGTTTATACAGTGCTGGTGTTACAGTTCAATTAGGTCAAGGATTGTGGATAAATGACCGCATGGCTACTTTGAGAAAAGCAAAACTATTTAGACAGCAAACTCAGTCAGAAAGAGATTTACTGGTAAATGCTGTCTTGTTTGATGCAACTGAAGTTTACTTTGAATGGTGGCAGGCTGCAAGAGAGCGAGAATTATTTCAAGAAATTCTAGAAAACTCTCAGATCAGACTCAACGCGATCAAACGTAGTGTAGAAGTCGGTGATAAAGCGGTGATCGATTCTGTTGAGGCACGTATTGCTGTTAAGAAGCGTTTGCTAGGATTTGAACAAGCTAAAATTGATTTTATCAAAAAGAGACTGGAGCTTTCTAATTATTTATGGATTGATGGAGTTCCAGTAGAACTTCAAGATAACGTAGTTCCAGAAGCAGACCTTATTTCTCAGGTAGATGCTGCACTAGAAATTATGGGGCAATCGCTCGATTTATTTACCATTGAAAATCATCCTAAGATTTTGGCATTACGACTCAAAATGGATCAGTTAGAAGTGGAAAGGCAGTTAAAAGCAAATAAATTATTACCTAAATTAGAAGCAAATTATAATTTTATATCGCCTGACTGGAACAATACAAGTTCTTATAACTCTAATGATTATAAAGCTGGTATAAAATTTTCTACTCCATTGTTCCTAAGAAAAGAAAGAGGTGATGTTAAACTAGCCGAAATCAAGTTACAAGACGCAGAATTTGATGTGATGGCAACGTCTCTTGCTATTGAGAATAAGGTGAAAGCAATTTTCAGTGAGATAGAATCATACTCCATACAAAATGATATTACTCAAGAAATTGTAGAAGATTCTCAAAGAATGCTAAATGCAGAAATTAGAAAGTTTAACTTAGGTGATAGTTCACTCTTTTTAATTAATTCTAGAGAAAATAAATTGATTGAATCCAGTCTTAAAAGGCTTGAAGTAGGAGTGAAGTTATTAAGCTCTAAAGCACGATTATTTAACAGTCTTGCACTAGTGCCTCAAAACTTATAGTTTTATATTATAAGAGTTGCAGTTAACTTTAGTTCTTTTTAATTTGTACTAGAACTAGTATGGATCTTAGATAAAAGAATCATTTGCCCGAGATGGTAATAACAATGTTCTACCATCATATTGATATTATGTTCTAACGAGCCATATTTCTCATTTATAAATGGAAGTGATAGTTTAAATTCATTTGTTCCTTTAATAAGTTGAGACAAAGTCGTGGCATCTTTAAAAAACTCAGATTTTACATGATTCCATTCTATTTCTTGTTGAAGAGGTGCGAAATCAAAACTATATGCATCTCTAATTTTCAAATGACCGGTTTGCAACGCATAAGCAACTCCATTTATGTAATAATGAACGTGTCTTGTTAAGTGCGCAATACTGTTAACGTGAAGAGCTTGAGAAGTTGCTGTTTCATAATCAATCTCTTGAAGAAATGCATGATAATTTGTGCCGGCTATGTGCTTTCCATTAAAAATTACATCATCAAAACGTTGAGCAAGGATTTGAGATTTCATGAAATTGTGAATGGACTTTAACAAATTTTAATTTTAGGCACGTATCAACGTTTTATACGGTCATATCAGGACTTTGTAAATAAAGTAATATTACTTCCTTGTTTGATTTTAAAAGAATTTTTATCATCACTAAAGATGATGGTAATTCCTGCGGGATCAAATTTGAACTTATGATCTTCATAACTATCTAAAGGAAAAGCGCCTTGTCCCGTTGCTTGTCCTGTTAGTTGATTACCATCTATAGCGATTGTAATATCCATAGCAATAGCAGCATTTTTATAAACGCCCGTATAAGATTTCAGTTCGTCTAAAGTATATTCCTTCTTAACGAATTTGATTATTTCAATAGGTTCATTGTATAAAATTTTACGACTGTTGAGCACTGGATTACCAGTAGTCATTAAAGAGGTGTTTTGCAAAAAGATGAAGGTCTTATTTTTATCTACGTGCCTTTCAATATAAGTCAAGTAACCTGCCCATGCACCTGAATGTCCTATGGTTTTACCATATTTTTCATGATCTCTCAATTGCCACCCATATCCATAATTGGTTAATTTACCATTGCTCAGAACGTGCGGTGTAAAGATTTTGTCTTTATTTCTAGGAGAGACTAATTTGTCAGTGTACAAGGCACGATCCCATTTGTATAAATCGTCTACCGTAGAGTTTACCATTCCATCGCCTACTATTCCATCTAGAAAATAGGCAACTTGATCTGTACCATAACTATCTATTATAACTGGATCACCTTCAGTGCCATTTACGTGACCTTTGGTCATATTAGTAATTTTTTTTGGAGCATACCTAGGTCTATGAACTACAGTCGCATTCATTTCTAAGGGTTGAAAAATATGCTTTGATAGAAAATCCTCGTAGCTCATTCCTGAAGCTTTTTCAATAATACTTGCGAGTAGGAGATAGCCCGTATTAGAATACTCATACTTGGAGTCAGGTTCAAACAGTAAATCCGGCTTTTTAAGTGCCATCATTTCTATAACATCATTGTTAGTCGCAATTTTACTATGATCCCAATTTTCACTCATAAGCTCCATGTAGTCTGGTAGTCCTGAGGTATGAGTTAACAAGTTCTCTATAGTAATGGTAGGATAAAACTTTAAAGATGGAAGATACTTTGAAATGGGATCTTGTATTTCTAACTTTCTTTGTTCATTTAAGATAACAATTCCCATTGCAGTGAATTGTTTTGAAACAGAAGCTAGATCAAAAATTGATTCAGTAGAGAGCGGTTCATTAGTTTCAAAGTTGGCATATCCGTATGCTTTTTTAAAAATGATATTACCATCTTCTGCAAAAAGTACCACACCGTTAAATTCATTGTTTTGATTCATCGCTGTGAATAAGCTATCAATTCTTTGCTCTTTATTCATTTGAGAATACGAATAAACAGAAAGCAATAGAAAAGTAAATAGAAGTACCTTTTTCATGAATTTTAATTTTATAAGATGTAATAAAGATATAAAGGTTGCTATTACTTCTATACTATTTTACTTGAAATTTATCTAATTTAGCGTTTTAGAGCTCTGACTAGTAAGTCTATCAAGTTCTTGAAGTTCTTCCTTTGTTAAATCTCGATAAGTACCATGAGGAATGTCTAATGTTACATTCATGATGCGCACTCGTTTCAGTTTTGTCACACGATAATCTAAATATTCACACATACGACGTATTTGCCTGTTTAATCCTTGTGTAAGTACTATTCTAAATGTTTTGCGACCTATTTGCTCTACTTCACATTCTTTAGTAACTGTATCTAGTATAGGAATACCTGAAGACATTCTTTGTATAAAACGGTCATCAATGCTGCGATCTACGGTGACTATATATTCCTTACCATGATTATTACGAGAACGTAATATTTTATTTACTATATCTCCATCGTTTGTTAAGAAGATAAGTCCTTCACTCATTTTATCAAGTCTACCGATAGGGAAAATACGAGTAGGATAATTGATGAAGTCTATGATATTATCTTTTTCTACGCGAGTGTCTGTCGTACATACAATGCCTACAGGTTTATTAAAAGCGAGATAGACCGGTTTTTCTTTCTTTTTTGAAATGGCCTCACCATCTACTGCAACCTGATCATCTGGCATCACTTTAGTACCCATTTCAGGTACTTTTCCATTAATAGTTACTCGTTCTTGCTCTATAAGTTTATCTGCAGCACGTCTTGAACAAAAACCTTGCTCGCTTAGATATTTATTGATACGTATTCCTGTATTTTCTGACATGTTGCAAAGGTAGGATTTTGACAGATAATTGCACCGATAAGATTTGATACGTAGAAACCGCTTTTATTCACATTGATTAGTAAATGATAAATTATGTAACAACGATTGAAATTATGATACCTATACATAAACACTTTCATCATGGAAAACTCAGACCAGCAACAACACTACCAGCAGCAATACCAAAGTTATATGCCTACTGATAATATAGACACCTTTGCAACCTTGCATCTAGTAAAGGGAATTCTAACTATTCTATTATCGTTACTGTTTTTACTATACATCTTTTTAGGTTCTGCATTAATGTTTGCACCTATGGATCATGAAACAGATATGCCTTTTAATCCTGGCACTTTTATAGTAATAATAGGTGGTATAGGCTTTATAATCACCATAGCCTTAGGTGTTTTAACTATTCTCGCTAGTAAATATTTGAGAGAGCGTCGTAATTACAATTTTGTTTTTACCATTGCAGTCATCAATTGTATTACTGGTGTTTTAGGAATTCTTTTAGGCATATTTACCTTATTAGATTTAAATAAGCCTCATGTAAAAGCACAATTTGATAATAGTAGTTCTACTTAAAAATGATATCTTAGAACAGGGATCTTAATTCCGCTTTCGCGAAAGCGGAACATTTACCATAAAATCTATATCATATAAAAGCGTCAATTCAATTAGGATAGAAGTACCTTTGCCTTTTCAAAAAATAAATGAATGGAAATAGAACAATTTTTTACTCAACTGGTCTTTAAGGATCTTAATTTTACTCAAAAAGAAGATCAAGTTTATTTATTTCCTGCAGCAGACTTTAAAGAGGTCATAGAAAGGTGCGCACAAAACGGTATAGGGATTTATAAAATTCTAGTCTGGAAAAATGATGAGGTAGTACATATTTTATCTCATGAAAAGTTTTTGAAAAAAGCAACAGATTTACGCTGGGCAAAAACGGCCTATTTTCAGCATGCAAGAGAAGACTCCTCTTACTTATTTAGTGCTAACTTTAAAGTCTCAGAGAAACTGTTAGAAAGAGCCTCACTATTTGTTCCCAAAGTAAAAGACGAGGAAGAATAGGATTGCTACTCTTCTCCATTAATTGAACTATTGCTTAGAAATATCTCTTATTATTTTAATGTGATGATGGGTATGAATTCCCATGAACTTTATAGTGTCCTTTAAATTTAACCAGCCAAAAAGTGGGTGTTTAAAGGTTTTATCTTTTTTTATTGATTTTAAACCATTAATACTTGCTTTTACTTTTTCTAGTTTGAGCAATAGTTGCTCTTTTGTAACATCTCCATCTGGCACTACTTGTTTAGGAGCACGACCTTTGCCGCGTGGCATGTAGCCAGTGTTCA
>NZ_MAAX01000009.1 GCF_002162835.1 Nonlabens dokdonensis | reverse complement strand
AGAAAATGAGCATCTCACTGGAGCTTACTTTCATGAAAAAGCAGTACGCATCAATAGATATTTTAAGATTCTGATTAACTCCTTTGAAGTAATGATTAAAGGAATGGAGAGAGAACAGTTTCTCAAATTCAGAATGTCACTTCTCCCAGCTAGCGGTTTCCAGAGTGCGCAATTTAGAATGATAGAATTTTACAGTACAGACCTTTTAAACCTAGTACATCCATCAGTTAGGTCTCGCTTTCGCGAAAGCGGAATAGATAATACTAACGAGGATTTATATGAACATATATACTGGAAAAAAGGTGGAATAGACATGTACACTGGAGAAAAAACATTGACACTAAAACAATTTGAAAAACGTTATACTCCTAGGTTTTTAAGAATCGCTGCCGAAGTTAAAAACACCAATTTGAATCAACGATTTAATTCTTTGCCAGATGAAGAAAAAACTCCAAAATTACTGGAGACATTGCGCTCACTCGATCAGAATGTAAACATCAACTGGAAACTAATGCACACTGGTGCAGCGCATCGTTATTTGCGCAAAGAAGGACATGCGGTACAAGCCACCGGCGGTACGAATTGGAAAGAATTTCTACCACCTAGTTTTCAAAAAATATCATTTTTCCCATCTCTATGGAATGAGCAAGAGCACGGTGACTGGGGAAAAGAATGGGTTAATCATGTATTAAACACAAAATAAATGATCAAAAAAATTATTGCTACTTCATTATTTATAGGTTTGAGCATCATCTCCTGCAAAAAAGATGATAAAGATCTAGATCCTGTAGCTCCAGTCGTACCAGTTGTGGAAGAACCTATGATTAAATACGGTTTTGACCTTAATGAATATGAAATAGTAGCAGATACCGTAAAGAGTGGTGCTACCTTTAATGATTTAATAATACAACACATTGTAGAAGGACAAAGCGCTTATCAAACTGCCAAAAGACTGAATGAAATCTATGACTTACGTAGGATACAAGCAGGTAAACCCTTTAAAATTTTAAAAAGAAAAGATAGTATAGGTACACCAGAGGCATTTATTTATGAGCCTAGTAAGTTAGACTACGTGGTAGTTAATTTTAACGATACTCTGGCAGCTTATAAAGATAAACACCCCATAACATATAAAAGAAAAAAAGCTAGTGGCATTATAAATTCTACACTTTCTGAGGCAATGGCAGAGGAAGGATTAGGCTTGAGTGCGATATATGAATTATCTGACATTTATAGATGGTCTATAGATTTCTTTAAGCTTCAAAAAGGAGATCGCTTTAAAATGATATATAAAGAGAGATATATCAACGATTCTATTTACGCAGGCATTGAATCTATAGAAGCCGCCGTTTTTGAAACTGATGAAACACCATTTTACGCCTTTGATTATGTGACAGACTCTGTTACTGGAATCAGCGATTATTACGATGAAAATGGTAAAACATTAAGAAGCTTTTTCTTAAAAGCACCAGTAAATTATTCTAGAATATCCTCTAGATTTACTAAAAGAAGATTCCATCCTGTTCAAAAAAGATGGAAAGCTCATAAAGGAACAGATTATGCCGCTGCATATGGAACACCTATTGTTGCAACAGCAAATGGAGTAGTTACTAAATCTAGCTACACTGGCGGTAACGGTAATTATGTTAAGATCAAACACAATGGCACCTACTCTACTCAATACCTGCACATGACTAAACGTAAGGTAAAAGTAGGCCAGCGTGTTAAACAAGGTCAAGTCATAGGAACAGTAGGAAGTACAGGACTGGCAACTGGTCCTCATGTATGTTATCGATTTTGGGTAAATGGCCGTCAGGTAGATCCATACAAACAAAATTTACCTAGTGCAGACCCTTTACCTAAAGATAAAATGGAGGATTACTTACAGTTTATCGCACCACTTAAAGATGAGATAGATCAAGTACCTTTTAAAGGTGTTGAAGACATTCTCTAAACTAACTTGTCCCTACCAATTCTTAGAAACTAGAACGCTATGAAAAATATCAATCCTACATCTACCGCAGCTTGGAAAACTCTTAAAGAACATTTTACAAACGTAAAAAACTTGAACTTAAGAGAAGCTTTTGCTCTCAACCCTAATAGAGCTAATGAACTTACCATCAATGAAGGTGATTTTCTAGTAGACCTTTCTAAGAATCTTATCACCAAAGAAACGCAGCAAAAACTTACTGACCTAGCAAAGGAATGCGAGCTAAGTGAAGCCATTAATTCTTATTTTAATGGTGATAAAATTAATGCTACAGAAAAGAGAGCTGTTCTACATACCGCATTAAGAACTCAGGATACTAGTTCTAAAGAAGGAGAAAAAGTAGCTGCTGCTCTTGCAAGTAAAGAAAAAATGTTTGCTTTTGTAGATGCAGTAAATGATGGTAAAATTACCGCAGCAAACGGTCAAAAATTTGATACCATAGTAAATATAGGTATAGGTGGTAGCGACTTAGGTCCTGTTATGATTTATGAAGCTTTACAGGCTTATAAAAATGACATGACATTACATTTTGTTTCTAATGTTGAAGGTGATCATGTAGAAGAGGTTATTAAAAAAATCAATCCAGAAACTACACTTTTTGTAATCGTTTCAAAATCATTTGGCACACAAGAAACTCTGACTAATTCTACAACCATTAGAAATTGGTTCATTAAAAAAGTAAATGAAGAAGCGGTTTCACAACATTTTATAGCAGTAAGTAGTAATGTGCAAAGAGCTGTTGATTTTGGAATCGATCAAGAAAATATCTTCCCAATGTTTGATTGGGTAGGTGGTCGTTTTTCACTCTGGAGCACCGTAGGAATGTCTGTAGCATTAGGAGTAGGCACTAAAAATTTTCAAGAACTGCTAGATGGAGCACATGAAATGGATGAGCATTTTAAAAACTCTTCTTTTGAAAAAAACATTCCTGTGCAACTGGCTTTATTGACTATATGGTATAATAATTTTTTCAAAGCACAAAGTGAAGCCATAATTCCATACACGCAATATTTGCATAGATTACCAGCATATTTACAGCAAGCCATAATGGAAAGTAATGGTAAAAGCATAGATCGCAATGGTGATTCAGTAAATTATGAAACAGGAAATATAGTTTGGGGAGAACCAGGAACTAACTCACAACATGCTTTTTTTCAATTAATTCACCAGGGAACAAAGTTGATTCCTGCTCATTTTATCGCTTTCGCGAAAGCGAAATACCACCAGCCTGATCACCATAATAAGCTCATGGCAAATTTCTTTGCTCAAACGGAAGCATTAATGAATGGTAAGACCAAAGAAGAGGTTGAGAGCGATTTACAATCTTCAGGAAAATCTGAAGATGATATCAAAAAGCTTACTCCATTTAAAGTATTCACAGGTAATAAGCCTACCACTACCATTCTAATAGATGAACTTACTCCTAGAAGTTTAGGTAAGTTAGTAGCTATGTATGAACATAAAATATTTGTTGAAGGAGTTATCTGGAACATTTATAGTTATGATCAATGGGGTGTTGAATTAGGTAAAGTTCTAGCAGATCGTATACTAAACGACATAGAAAAGTCACAATCTGACGCTCATGATGCTAGCACAACACAACTTTTACAAAGATTTTACTCAGTTAAATAGTTATAAATCTGTTTTTCAATTAATTAATGTTAATTAGTGTTTTACTTCTTAATGTTAGCTTAATATTAGAATGGTTGTTTAGGGTGTACTTTTGCAAAATCAAACTAAACAAATTCTGAAATGAACAGATCATTAAAATTTTTATTTACGATTGGACTTTTTATAAGTTCCATGGCAGTAAGTGCTCAGGTAACTACCTCGAGTATTAACGGTCGTATCATGGAAATGATGGACAATGCCGAAGAACCTTTGTTAGGTGCAACAGTGCAAGCATTGCATGGCCCAACAGGAACTAACTATGCTACTTCTACTGACATAGAAGGTTATTACCGTATTTCTAACATGCGTGTAGGTGGTCCTTACACCATCACGATTACCTATGTAGGTAAAAATGAGGAGAAATTAGAAAACATCTATTTACAATTAGGTGAGTCTGAAAGAATAAGTATAACTATGACTGATGAGTCTAATGCTTTGGACGCTGTTGTAATTAATGCTGTTAGAGATGGTATTTTTGATTCTGGTAAAACAGGTACAGAAACTAACATCTCACAACGTGAAATCAACACAATGCCTTCTGTAACAAGAGGTATAGGTGATTTCTTAAGAAAAACGCCACAAGCTGATGTATCAGAAGGTGGAGCTATTTCTATCGCTGGTCAAAACAATCGTTACAACTCTATCTTTATTGATGGTGCGGTAAACAATGACGTTTTTGGTCTTGCAGGATCTGGAACTAACGGTGGTCAGATAGGTGTAAATCCTATATCAATAGATGCTATTGAGTCTTTTCAAGTAAATGTAGCACCATTTGATGTGCGTCAATCAGGTTTTACTGGTGGTGCGATTAACGCAATTACTCGTTCTGGTACAAATGAAATTAAAGGAAGTGCTTATTTCTACACTCGTAATGAAGATCTAGCTGGTAAAACTCCACAAGCAATTATTGATCAGGCAGATCGTTTAAACGGCGCTGACCCAGCACCTAGTAGAGAAAAGCTTGATGACTTTACAGCAAATCTTTATGGTGTACGTGTAGGAGGACCTATCATTAAGGATAAATTATTCTTCTTTGTTAATACAGAAATTCAAAGAGAAGAAGAGCCTAGACCATTTCAAGCAGACTCTTACGGTGGTGATAGTAGTATCGCAGATATTAATACTCTAAGAGATAACTTGATCAGCCAGTTTGGTTACAACCCAGGTGGTTATGAAAATACTGTAACAGAATTAAATAGTGAAAAATTCACTATTAAATTAGACTACAACATTGATGATAAGAACACTATTACTGCAAAGCACAACTATGTTAAAGGTGAATCTATCTCTCCAAACCAAAGTGGTAGCAGATCTATCAATTTTGCTAATGCAGGAATCTTTTTCCCGTCTGAAACTAATTTTACTACTCTTGAGTGGAATACTACTAATGGTAGAAATTTATCTAATAACTTAATCGTAAGTTATACTTCTGTTAATGACAACCGTGATCCACTAGGAAACCCTTTCCCTAGAGTTAGTATTGATGATGGTGATGGTTCTATCACATTCGGTTCTGAAGCATTCTCTACTGCAAACATTCTTGAGCAAAAGATTTTCACTGTAACAAATAACTTTGAAGTTTCTAAAGGAGCTCACAATATGACTTTCGGTGGTAACTTTGAAAACTATGACATAAGAAACGTTTTTGTAAGACAAAACTATGGACAGTATCAATTTGATTCACTTGCAGATTTCAATACTTATTTTGATAATGACCCATCAAATGATGCTCTTGCTGACTCTTATTTCCACTCGTATTCTTTGCTTGACCCAGCAGGAACTACAGGAGATGATATTCAAAATGCGGCAGCTGCATTTAACTATTCTCAATTAGGTTTATATGCTCAAGATCAATGGAGTATAACTGATAACTTTAAATTTACTTACGGTGTACGTTTTGACGTACCATTCTTTGAAGATGGTCAAGTAAATGATGACTTCAACGATAGAACTGTTGCTCTATTAGAAGCAGAAGGTAAAGATCTTCAAGGCGCACGTGTAGGTAAGGCAATAAAGAGCCAAATTCACGTTTCTCCGAGAGCAGGATTTAACTGGGATGTAAATGGAGATAGAAAAACTCAAATACGTGGTGGATTAGGTATTTTTACTTCAAGAATACCATTAGTATGGCCTGGAGGAACTTATAATAACAATGGTATCGCTGTAGGTGGTACTGCTGCTTTCGGTTCTCAAACATTTGTTGCAGACCCATTCAACCAGCCTCTTAATGGTGCTCCAGCTCCAGGAAGTGGTGCAAACGGTGGACAGATAGACATCTTTGCTCCAGACTTCAAATTACCACAGGTAATGAAGTACAACATCGGTATCGATCAGAAGACTGATATTTGGGGATTAATTGTTAGTGCAGACTTCTTATACAACTCTACTATCAACAACGTTTTCTATCAAAACTTAAACTTAAAAGACCCAACAGCATCTTTGAACAATGAAGATGGACGTCCATTCTATGATCGTGGTGATGAAATAGACCCTACTTACACTAGAATTATTTTAGGTACTAACACTAATGAAGGATGGTCTTACAACGGTACTTTTAGTATCTCTAAGCCATTTGAAAATGGATTCGGCGGTCAGGTTTCTTACTCTTACGGTCAAGGTAAATCTATTTTTGAAGGAACTTCTTCTCAAAACAGTTCTCAGTGGAGAAATGTCGTAACTGTTAACGGTAAAAACACAGCTGGTATTGGTAATTCTCAATTTGCCTTTGGTCACAGAATTTCTGCAAACGCATCTTATGAGATCAAGTGGAATGAGAATATTAAAACTACCTTCGGTATGTTCTATAATGGACAGCAAGGTAACGGTATCAACTATACATACCAAGGACGTGATATCTTAAACGATGATTCAAATGACAACGCTTTATTCTACATTCCAAGAGATCAAAGTGAGATCAACCTTGTAGATAACAACGGTTTCACAGCTGCTGAGCAATGGGCTGCACTTGATGCTTATATCGAGAGCAACGACTACCTTAGTGAGCGTAGAGGAAAATATGCAGAGCGTAACGGTGACCGCGGTCCATGGAACCACATCGTAGACTTGAAAGTTCTTCAAGATTTCAGTTTAAACCTTAATGATAAGAAGCACACTTTCCAGGTTTCTCTTGACGTATTTAACTTCTTCAACCTATTGAACAAGGATTGGGGTAAGCAAGAATTTGTTAACTCAAGTTTTGGAAATGTAGGTGTTGTAACTGTAGAGCGTAATGGTGTTGATCCAGAATTCTCTTTCAACCCTAACTTCTCAGAAACATTCACAAGTTTTGATGACGCTGGTACACGTTCTTCAAGATGGCAAATGCAAGTAGGTCTTAGATATATCTTTAACTAAGAAACCTATGAGATATTCTTTCTAAAGAAAGAATATTAATTAAAATTATTTATAAGAACCCTACTCAAAACGAGTAGGGTTCTTTGTTTTTGGATTATTTTTGAATCAAATAATTATTGATATGTATTCCATTCTTAAATCTGCTCACTCAGGTTGGGCTTACTTACTTTTATTAGTTTTACTAGTTGCTACTGTAAATGCACTCATAGGCTTTTTCGGTAAAAAAGAATTTGGTAACAAAGATTTTAGTCTCGCCTTAGTAGGCTTGATCGTAACTCATATTCAACTGTTGTTAGGTTTAGCACTTTGGTTTGTAGGACCCTATTTTTCTATGCTTTTAGAAGATTTTGGAGGATTAATGACACCAGAATCTAGAGGCATCCGTTTGCTCGCATTAGAACATCCACTAACCATGATTATCGCTGTGGCATTATTAACTGTAGGTTATTCTAAACACAAAAAGAAAATAGTAAGCAATGGTAAATTCAAGATGCTGGCTATTTTTTATACACTTGCCTTTATACTAGTGTTATCGATAGTGCCTTGGAAACAATGGTTATAGGATAGTAATGATCTCGCTTTCGCGAAAGCGTAAATAAATAAAATAAACCGCTATTGCATCCGGAAGGTTGCAACAGCGGTTTTTTACTTCTACGGACTAACTAACTATATTTGAAGAAAATAAACGCTATGAAAAGGGAACCTCTATTATTAGTTATTGCTTTCCTGATTGCTACCTCTGCTGTTCAAGCTCAAGATTGGATTTATAGAACTCCTATAAAAAATATCTCTGATATTACAGAAATAGATATCTCGCCAGATGGTAGTATTTTCTTGTTTGATAAAAGCAATCTACTCAATAGAATGTACGTTAGTGAAAATGGCGGTGCAAGCTACAGACTAGAAGGAAACGGTCAAGGATTTGACATGCAAGTATTAAACGACAACCTCGCTTACCTAGTAGCAAATAACCGAGTGATTAAATCGACTGATAAATTTCTGACATCACAGCAGTTTCCCGTACTATCCTTTAGATTAACCAGTATATTTTTCCTTAATGAATTAGAAGGTTATGTGTCCGGAGGAAATGGAGAAATATGGAAAACCATTGATGGCGGTAACAACTGGACTAGACAAACTACCGGTACTACAGAAAACATAAATGACGTCTATTTTTTAGATAGTAACAACGGTTTTGCATGTGGAGATGACCGTACTTTTTTAAGCACTACAGATGGTGGTACTACTTGGAATCCTATCATACTGCCCATTCAAGATTTCTGGCCATTGCATAAAATTACTTTTTCTAGTGCTAATGACGGCATATTAATAGCCTCTGGAGGATTCATTTTTTATACTAACGATGCCGGCGTTACTTGGAATACTGCTACCAGTGGAACAAATGAGCAGCTTAATGATGTAGATTATATCAATAATCAATATTACATAGTAGGAAATGATGGTATAGTTTTAAATAGTAACGATCTAGGACAAACGTGGAGTCTACAAGATCTAGGAAGAGATGATTTGTATAGTATCGCAGGAACTCCTTCTATTTTATACATAGGTAGTGAAGAAATCGTACTTCAATCTACAGATAATGGCACTACGTGGAACAGTCACTTAGAAGACTTTACTATGAGCGACCTAGAACAAGCCTCTTTTGCAAACAGCAATACTGGGCTTATCGTTGGAATAGGAAATAATGGTAGTGCTGTCTTTAGAGATGTTATGTACCGTACTACAGATGCTGGTGTTTCTTGGGAGCGCAAAACCGTAAGTGGTGGTTATTATGCAGTGCAGCTCAAAGAAAATGGTGAAGCGCTCACCACTAACTTTAATATCAATCGTGTGAGTTATTCTGATGATTTTGGAGATACTTGGACAAACATCACTGGACCTAATATTACACAGCAATTTATTGCCAAAGACGTCTGGTTGAAATCTAGAGATGACTTTTTTGTAGTAGGCGGTAACTTTTTTGCAAGCGATGGGATTTATCGTTTTCAAACTGGAACCGGCTGGACTCATGATACCACAACAGGAAACACAGAGTTTATTAAATTTCTAGATGACAATGTAGGCGTCGCTACTAACACAAGTAACCAAGCTTTTAAAACCCTAGATGGAGGAACCACCTGGACACCTATCAACTACAATGGTGGGAATTTTGAAGGCATCGAATTCATAGATGCAAATACGTTCTATATCGGTCAGCAAGTCACAACAGATGGCGGCCTTACTTTTCAATTTCACAACTTTCCAGGAGTTATACTCAGCTACCGCTTCTTCACTTCCACGTTTGGCATCGGGATGAACAGTAATGGAGATGTCTATCAAACCTTAGACGGTGGTAACAACTGGCAATTGATTCTAGATCCTGTCACAAACGTAGGAACGCAGTTTTTTATTACTGAAGATAAGATCTATAATTTTCAAGACCGTACAGACATTTATACGCTAGATATAAGTACTGTGCTAAGTAATCCTGAAAATACAAATCAAAAAGAGCTCGTATCGATCTATCCCAATCCTACTTATAATTTTGTAATCATTGAATCAAGCGATACTGTTGCTCAAAAGGCAGAAGTATTTGATCTCAACGGGCAGCTTTTAAAATCAATTGAATTAACAAATCGTTCCACTAGATTAAATCTCGCAGATCTTTCAGATGGTTTGTATTTTATTCATTTAATGGATGCTGCTAGCAGAGTGATCTCAGCTCATAAAGTAATAAAGAGATAATGTTGTTCTCGCTTTCGCGAAAGCTTATAAATTTAAAACACCTCTTGAAAACTACAAGAGGTGTTTTTTATTATTTATCAGTATTAGTTGCTTTTCGTTTACTTTCAGACCATTTGAAATAAGTAAAAAAAGCAAATTGTACCAAAGCAACTACAAACAAAGTTTCATAGTATGCTTTTTCTCTTAGAAGTACACAATAAACACCTAATCCTAAAAATATGTAGCCCAATACTAAATATTTGTATGTTGATTTGTAAAATTTAACTAAGTATTTCATAGGGTTTACTTTAAGTTTGCAATGGTATTAAGACCGCATAAAGCTGCCGAAAATGCTATAACTTCAATTGGTTTTACAGCAAATACTGCGGTACATATCCAGTTTGATGTACACTCCTCAAAAGCGCATTGCATACAAGCACTAAATCCTGTAGTAGTTTGTAAACAACTTCCTTTTTTAGCTGAATTGCTTTGATCAGTTGAGAAATCAAATAAGAAATGACCATTATCGTTATCGGAAATTAATTGATTACCCATCAACCCTTCTTGATTAATTTTAATTTGATACAATGGTTCGTCTTGATAATTTAGGAGGTGTTTTTTTATGGATTATTAATCTCATGCTCCTTATAAAGGTTAGTAAATATTATAATACCTATTTTAGAATACTATAAATTTCCAACACGTTTCTAATCAAGTAATATAGGCTAATTAAAAATAAAATAGTTGTAAAAATTAGGTGACTTGAACTTACTTTTCTACTACTAATTGAATTAACTATAGCTTTTTTAAAACCTATTAAACAAGAGCTAATAAATAAAAGACATAAAACTGTAGCGGCAATTAATAAAAACATAGCAACTGATTAAAATTTATTTTACCATAACGAAAATCCAGAATAACACAAAGCCCATTCTGCAACGGTAAAAGCTACTCCAATAGGACCTAGCAATCTCGTAGCAACAGTTTTGATCAATCCTCTAATAGCAACTCTTGTACCTGTCTCAGCTGCATTACGTAGTAAATCAATAGAATTAAAACCTATGGCTCCAAGAGCACAACTTATTGCTCTATCCCAATCTACACTTTTGATTTGCAGATTATTTAAACCATCTTCAATAGAGATTATCCCAATTCCAATTATTGCAATTCTAGAATCATCTAAATTTGGAAAATCTTCTTGAAGCTCACCCAGCGTAATACCGTATTCAGGAAGAATGGCTAAAGTCTCCTCAACAATTGGAGCGAGTAAATCAGAAGCTTGACCTTCGTCTAATAAAGTAGAACCATTAGCAATAGACGCTATATTTACTGAATCTACAAAAGTTGCTACCGAATTCCGCAATTTGCTCAAATCAACATCTTCAGTACTTTTCATTTCACTAAATCCTAAGTTGCGAGTTTGATCAGTATTAACATTTTCTTCACTGCAAGAGTTTAAAACAAAACAAAGTCCAAATAAGAAAAACGGTAAATATTTAAAAAATTTTTTCATAATTAAAAAAATAAAGTTAATGCCTACTCGTAACGATTTTCAGCTTACCTCGTTAGGGAGAATTTTATTTTGATTTGCAAATCATTACAAATCAAAAAAAAGAAAATAATCTTAGCAAGACCTTAAGAATCCATTAAAAAAGTTTTTACACATTTTTAACTCATTGTAAATGTTTTGTTTAAGGAATTATTTTAGCTTTTATTTTTAAAATTGAACAAAGTCATTAGGTTGATATTCTAATAATAAAAGTCAAAGTATCTAGCAAAGAGTGTAAGTCTCAACCAGAAGGTTAGGTAAATCGACCTGTCAGAAAACGTGATGACCGTCGTTCTAATGAACGTAATAATGACCGTAAGGTAGGTATCACCACTTCATAATAATGATTCTAAATCTGTAAGATTAGCTTTTAATTTCACTTTCGCGAAAGCGATAATCATATCCATAAATATTGTTGAGCTGAAAAGTTAATTAACCTAACTTACCTCTTGTGCAGCTGGCATAATTGCGTTTAAAATTTGATACACACGATCTACATTGCGCACGTTTTCTACCGTGAGAAGTAAACGCAAACCTGCACGAGTTTGCTTTTCTTTCATGCGCAAAATCTTCGGATTATTTTGAACTGCTTTTAGAACTTTACTAAAAGACTCGCTTTGATAAAAACCACTTTGTTGATCTGAAACAAAATACCCTATAAACTTACCTTGCTTCATGACAATTTTCTCCAAACCTAATCGAGTTGCAATCCATTTAATTTTTACACTGGTAAGTAATTGCTCTGCCTCTTCTGGCAACTCGCCAAAGCGGTCTATTAACTCATTTCTATAGACTTCTAGGCCTTTCTCATCTTCCACTTCATTGAGTTTTGCATAAAGCGCCAGTCGCTCGGTAATGGAATTGATATAATCATCTGGAAATAACAATTCAAAATCAGAATCTATGGTTACCTCTATAACATGTTTCTTTTCTTTCTCATTAGTTTCATAGAGGTCTGCAAACTCGTTTTCTTTAAGCTCCGTAATTGCTTCACTTAAGATCTTTTGATAGGTATCAAAACCTATTTCGTTTATAAAACCACTTTGTTCTCCACCTAAGATATCTCCAGAACCTCGTATCTCCAGGTCTTTCATAGCAATATTAAAACCGCTACCTAATTCTGAGAACATTTCTAAAGCTTGAATACGCTTGCGAGCATCTTCAGTCATCACTTCATAAGGTGGCGTGATGAAATAGCAAAATGCTTTTTTGTTACTACGTCCTACTCTACCACGCATCTGGTGTAAATCTGATAGACCAAAGTTGTTTGCGTTATTGATAAAAATCGTATTTGCATTAGGTACATCGAGACCACTTTCAATTATAGTCGTTGATACTAAAACATCAAACTCTCCATTGATAAAAGCAAGCATTAATTCTTCTAGCTTTTTACCATCCATCTGTCCGTGACCTATACCTATTTTTGCATCTGGAACAGATCGCTGTATCATCCCAGCAACTTCTTTAATATTTTCAATACGATTGTGGACAAAGAATACTTGACCACCGCGAGAGATTTCATAACTCACCGCATCACGTATCGTTTCTTCACTAAAACGCACGACTTTAGTCTCTACCGGATGTCTATTAGGCGGTGGTGTTTTTATCACACTTAAATCACGCGCTGCCATGAGAGAAAATTGTAGCGTTCTAGGTATAGGAGTTGCCGTAAGTGTAAGTGTATCTATATTTTCCTTGAGTGTTTTAAGTTTGTCTTTTACTGCAACACCAAATTTTTGCTCCTCATCAATAATAAGTAGTCCGAGATCTTTAAATACGATAGATTTACTAACCAATTGATGTGTCCCGATTACGATATCAATAGAACCATCTTCTAGTCCTGCAAGAACCCCTTTTCGTTCTTTGGCAGTTCTAAAGCGGTTCAAGTAATCGACTTTTACAGGAAGATCTGCGAGACGTTCTTTAAATGTCTTAGCATGTTGAAAAGCTAGAATGGTCGTAGGAACGAGAACTGCCACTTGCTTACCATTCACGGCTGCCTTAAAAGCCGCTCTTATAGCTACTTCTGTTTTTCCAAATCCTACATCACCACAAACTAATCGATCCATAGGACGATCGCTTTCCATATCCTTTTTTACATCTTCTGTGGCAGCACTTTGATCTGGAGTATCTTCATATAAAAAGCTTGCTTCTAACTCATTTTGCAAATAACCATCTGGTGCATACTGAAACCCTTTTTGCGAGCGTCGTTTTGCATATAATTTTATTAAATCAAAGGCAATTTGCTTGACTTTAGTCTTTGTTTTTGCTTTAAGCTTTTTCCACGCTGGGCTACCTAATTTATAAACCTTAGGCGCTTTACCATCTTTACTGCTGTAACGAGTGATTTTATGCAACGAGTGAATAGAAACATAAAGAATATCACGCTCACCGTAAATTAATTTAATCGCCTCTTGCTTTTTACCATTGACATCAATTTTTTGAAGCCCACCAAATTTTCCTATACCATGATCGATATGAGTAACATAATCACCTATCTCTAGCGTGTTCAACTCTTTTAAGGTTATAGCCTGCTTTTTTGCATAACCATTCTTTAGTTTGAACTTATGATAACGGTCAAAAATTTGATGATCAGTATAACAAACTACTTTTAAATCATGACTTATGAAGCCTCGATACAAAGGCATTACCAGCGTATCGTATTGCACATTTGCATTTAGATCTTCAAAGATGTCACTAAAACGTTTTGCTTGCTGGTCACTACTACAAAAGAGTAAGTTTTTATAACCGCTTTCTTCGTTTTCCTTTAAATTCTCAATCAGTAAATCAAACTGTTTATTAAAAGATGGCTGCGGTGCTGTTTTATAAACGATCATTCCGCTGGCCGTAGTGAATTCTACGTGATTGTATTCCTTAAGCTGTGATTTGATCAACGCACTATCACTAAATATCTCCTGTGGCGTTAACTGGCGTATTTCTCCTTGTAGCTGGTTGTATGCTTGTTCCGCTTTCGCGAAAAGCGAATCCACACGACCATATAATAAATCTACATTCATCGAGAAGATCACCGTCTTGCTTGATAGGTATTTTAAAAAGCTCTCTCGTATCTCATCAGACTGTTTGTTTTCTACATTTGGAATGATAGAAATCTTCTTCGTCTGTTCTTTGGAAAGTTGTGTTTCTACATCAAAAACACGTATGGAATCAATCTCATTTCCAAAAAATTCAATGCGATATGGTTCATCATTTGAAAAGGAAAATACGTCTAAAATTCCACCTCGCAACGAAAATTCCCCTGGCTCAGTTACAAAATCAACACGTTTAAATTTGTACTCAAACAGCACCTCATTTGCAAACTCGATAGATATTTGATCGCCTACACTTATTTTAAGAGTGTTTTTTTCTAATTCTTTGCGCGTTACTACTTTTTCAAAAAGAGCGTCTGGATAGGTAACAATAACCGCAGGTTTCTTGCGTGAGTTGATGCGGTTCAAAACCTCAGCACGCAGCAATACGTTTGCATTATCAGTCTCTTCAATTTGATAAGGACGTCGGTAACTGCCTGGATAGAAGAGGACTTTCTCCTCGCCTATCATTTTTTCTAAGTCGTTGAGATAAAAAGCGGCCTCTTCCTTATCGTTACAAATAAGCATGAAAGGCTTATCAGCATCTTTAAAAACAGCTGTTAAAACTATGGAAATAGAACTTCCATTAAGCCCTTGAACTGTGGTCGATCCTTGAGATGCAGACACCGCTTCTCGCAAGCTTTGCGTTTGTGCAGCTTGTGAAAATTTATTCAGAATAGTAGTAAAACTCATAATATCTTCACAAAGATACGTCCTGAATAAGGCATATCAAGAATATTGAGAATTCTTTAATAGTAGTGAAATAATATTGCGAGTACCTTTAGGTCATGAAGAAATTTGACGTTTTTATTTTTGGTACAGGAACTGCAGGAAAATTAGTTGCAAATGTATGTAGGGATGCTGGTAAAAGCGTTGCGATCATAGATAACAGAGAATATGGCGGTACTTGCTCACAGCGTGGTTGTGACCCTAAAAAACTGATTTTATCTTCTGTTGAAGCATTTGATCATGCTCAAAACATGAAAAATGATGGTATTTCTGGAAGTGTAGAGCTGGACTGGAGAGCTGCTATAAACTATGCCGGTAGATATACGAGTGACATACCTAACAATACCGAGAAAAACTTAAAAAGTAAAGGAGTTACCTGTCTCCACGGAGAAGCAAAATTCATTGATGCTAACACGGTCGTTTTAGAAGGTGAAAAATATCAAGCGAGTCATTTTGTGATTGCCACTGGAATGCAAACATTATCACTGGGAATTCCTGGAGAAGAATTCATGCTTACTTCTGACGATTTCTTTACTCTTAAAGATGTACCAGAGAAAGTAGTTTTTGTAGGTGCTGGTTATATAGGAATGGAATTCGGTCACATGCTTGCTAGAGCTGGATCAAAAGTAACACTGATAGAAAAAGGAGATCAAGTTTTAGGACCATTTGAAGAATTTACTGCAAACTTTATAGAAAAAGCATCAAAAGAATTAGGGATTCAAATTATTAAAAATGCTCAAGCTTCTAGTGTAGAAGAAAAGGAAGGCAGATTTATAGTTAATTATTCCAAAGATGATGGAATGCACCAAATTACTACCGATTGTGTTTTTAATACCGCAGGACGAGTGCCATCTATTAAAGCCTTAGACTTAGAGAAAGCAAATGTTCTTACCGACAAAAATGGTGTAGTTGTAAATGAATATTTACAGAGTACGACACAATCTCATATTTATGCATGCGGCGATGTATCTAGTAAGACATTACCTCTTACTCCTCTAAGCGGTATTGAAGCGAGCGTCGTAGCAAAAAATGTATTAGATAATAAAACTAAACTTGATATACCAGCTATCCCAAGTACAGCATTTACCATACCTCAATGCTCAGGTATAGGGTTAACTGAGGCACAAGCAAAAGAACAGTATGAAGAAGTTGAAATAGTCGAAAAAGATGCCAGTAAATGGTTCAATAATCAAAGAATTAACGCCTCTTTTTATGCCTATAAAATTATTACCGATAGGAAAACTGGTCTTGTTTTAGGAGCTCACATCGCAGGTCCAGAAGCAAGCGAGCAAGTAAACATGTTTGCCATTGCGATGAAAGCAGGAATGACCTTTAAAGAATTAAGAAAAACTATCTTTAATTATCCTAGCTGGGGTAATGATTTTAGAAGTATGTAATAGCGTTTTAGTAAAAACGAGTGTTAGAATATCATTTTGATTTCCGCCATTCTAAGAATTTTTTACCAGGATTTGTATCAACGTTCATAGACCCATGAATGCCTGATTGAATAAATAAAGCCATTGCTAGACCTAACGCTATATACCCTATTAATGAACTCGAGGACGGATCTATCGTGTCTACAGCAGATTGAAATCGTACAAAAATAGCGGCCAGAGCCCAGACTCCGACTAAAGCAAACTCTCGCATATTACGCAACCATATCATTAATGAATTAATAAAGAACGCTATTATAATCATAACTATAGTAATAATAACTTGTGTCTCCATAGCGATTTCATAGGCGCCATTGAGCCAGGCTGCAACATTTGCAATGGCAGCAACACTTATCCATCCAGAATATAGGCATAAAGGCCACCACACAAAAGCAATGATAGGAAATGGCGCATCCCATATTTCCATTTCTAACTGTTTGATACAAATGAGCAAACAAAACAGAATCCCAAACATCATCACTACTGATGACGCTATATTCTCATCAAGCCACAAAGCAACCCATAAACCACAAAAAATATTTGCAGCGAGAAACCACGGACTCGTAGTTGCTATAAAATCAGTTTTAAAATCCTTTTCTAACTTTTGATGCTTTTTAGAAAAGGCCACATAAACACCATAAATTCCAAAAACAGTCAACATTAAAAAGATAACACCCCATATGGAAAATGCATAAGATGCTGGCGTGAATAAGTTATCATATTCTGCACTTAATTCACCTACGCTTTTACCGTTGTAATTTCCTGTATTTGCATATCCATTCCACGCGATGAGTATAATTACACTTATTAAATTTACTATGGAGATCGTTTTTCTTAACATAGTTCAAAGATAAATGGATAACTATTAAAAAATATTAAACACAAGCCATTTAACGGCAATTTTAGTTTCTGTAGAATTTTGATTTGTGTTTTTTATTTTAACTCCACGACCTCATCATCTGCAATGACAAAGATCCTATTACCTTTTTTAGGCTGTAGGGAATATGTACCAGTAAAATCACCAAATGCTGGTAAAATCATACCGTATTCTGTACAGAAGAAACAAGAGAGCTTTAATTTTTGCCTGCCTATACCTTTTAACTTTACAGATGGATGGATGTGACCGGCAATGTTAAATTTGCCAGCTACTTCTTCTGGATGATGGGTTAAAAATAAATCACCCATTTGCAACACATCATAAGTTTTCATACCTAGTCGCTCAAAGGAATCTCTAGAAATGACATCATGATTTCCCATAACCAGCGCTATTTCTATCTCTTGAGACCGCAACCATTGTTCAAAAAAATGCCACTCTGCATTTTTATAGGAGTGAAATAAGTCACCCAGAAACCACAATCGAGAAGGTTGAAACTTTTCAATTACCTGGTTAAGTTTATCAAATTCTTGATCATCAGCCTGCGATGGCACAGCCATTCCATGCTTCCTGAAATGAGCACTTTTGCCCAGATGCACATCGGCCAGAAGTACCACATCTTGCTCCACCCAATAACACGCGCCACTGCTGTGCAATTGGAAGGTTTGATCTTGGAGTTTTATTTCTAAAGCCAACTTGCAGGATGTTTGTTTAATTAAATAAGGTTGTTTTAAGTAGGGAAGCTTGTTTTTAGTCCGCTTTCGCGAAAGCGAGAACTTTAAAAAGCATATTGTAATGATAGGATTAAATTACGTCCTGCTGCCGCAATGCCAGATGAGTACGTCCTGTATCGTTGGTCTGTTATATTTTCTACTATAGCAACCGCTGTGAGTGTATCATTTAATTTATAATTAGACCTAAGATTCAAAGTGTACCATCGAGGTGAATAGGGATTACCGTCCTTATCTTGCGCATATAAAAAAGGCCTGGATTGCTGGCTAGGAGCTAAATCTTCAAAATCAAACTGCCCATTAAACATTAGAAAGGCATCTAAATACCACCTGCTGTTTTTAAAGACGGCATGTAAATCACCAAAATTAGGCGATACATGACGCACAGGAACGGTAGCGCCATCCATTTCTTTTTGCTCTCCATTAAGCCAGTTGTAATGTCCATAAATTCTAAACTGATCGTTAAATTCATATTGAGCTCCTAATTCAATACCGTAAACCATTGCGGTCTCTGCATTTTGAATAGCTTGTACCTGACTCAATTCGCCTTGATACACGATCATATCCTGACCATTAAGTTGAAAATCTCTAGGCACTAATGCGTCTTTCAGGTAGGTGTAGTATCCTGAAAGATCCATGGTAAATCGATCACCGATACGTTTTTTTACACCTATTTCTGTATTATAAGAATACTCTGACTCTAGATTAGGATTAGGAACAATTACAGTTCCTGGACTAGGATCAAATAATTTTCCTTTATCATCGATATTAGGTGCCCTAAACGCTGTGCTCAAGTTTGCTCTTAGTTCTAAAGTCTCCTCTGGAATATAAGTTACTCCTAATGCACCTGTCAATGCTCCCGTACTTAGATTTGCGTTTGTAAAAGGAAAATCATAAAACTGATCGTCAAATTGCGCATCTAACCAGATATGATTATAACGTAATCCAGATTGAATTACTAATTTAGGGTCTACTCTCCATTGATAATTTGCATAGGCAGCGAGTGAACGCCAGGAGGAATTATCTGGATATCTGGTAGGAGCTGGCTCTCTTTGTTCGGTTTCTATATTAAAAACACTACCAGTGGAACTAACTCTATTATGAAAAAACTCTGCTCCGTAAAATAAAACGTTGTTCTCTCTATTGCGTCTTTCAAAATCTATAGATGTGGTAAATACATCTACTTGCTCTTTATTTTGAAACAGCTCTGGTTCTCTAAATGATCTATCATTGCGACTTTCTTCAAATTGCTGATAGGATTGAGAAATCATCATCTTATCATACCATTTTCCATTGCCTCGATGTAAAGCCTTTGCCGTTCCCATTAACCAGGTTTGAGGTCCATAATACCATTGTGCATTACGAGGGTTTCCATCATCATCTAATCGAGTTAAAATATCATACCTATTAAAATCACTAGTAGCGGTATAAATTATTCCTAGATCAAAGTCCCACTTTTGATTAGGACGATATTTAAATTTTTGAAGTAAGTTGATCTGATCAAAGCCCGTTGAAACTTGTTTTTTAGGATTGTCATTAATAATAACCTCATCCTGACCATTAATTCTCGTTACGTACTGATTGCGCAAATATTCATTAGGACCGTGAGAACCCATAACCAGATCTCCAAAGGAGTTGATACTTACACTCGTTGCAGCTGCAAACTTAGTAGTCCCATAATTAAAATCAAGGTGTGCTGTATTCTCATCATTTGCGGTAGCATATCTAATCAATGCGTTTCCTGTAAACGTAATAGAGTCCTGAGATAATTGTGGCTTTTTAGTATAGAAATTCATGACTCCACCTATGGCATCACTACCATAAACGACACTTCCTGGACCTAAAATTACTTCTGTTCTATCTATACTTAAAGGGTCTATAGAAATCACATTTTGTAAGTTACCACCTCTAAAAACAGCATTATTCATGCGTACACCATCTACGGTAATTAAAAGCCTGTTAGTTGAGAAACCTCTTATTAAAGGACTTCCTCCACCTTGTTGTGATTTTTGAACATATACTTGACCTGATTGCTGCAACAAGTCTGCGCTAGTTTGAGGATTATTTGTTTTAACATCTGTCGCATTTTGAGAGATTATCTTCTGCGGAATATCTTGCTTGCGCTGTTCAAATTTTGATGCAGAAATTACAATAGGGTTGATCTCTTCAGACCTTGGTTTCATTAAGATTTCCTGTCCTTCTTTCAACACCTCACTTTTATTAATCGCATAAGTTTCAAAAGCCATGCTTTGAAAATAAATGCGATCATCTTCTGAGAATTTTTGCAAGCTAGCAAGACCATCAAAATCTGTAATAGCGCTTACACTTTTGTCTTTGTTATAAACGATGACAGAAGGCAAAGGTTCTCTTGTTAACTCATTAAGTACAACAACTGTTTGAGAAGTCGCAAAAAAACTGGAGATAACACAAAGTAAGACTACTAATTTCACTTGTCGAAAAGTTGCTTTAATATAGATAATGAATGGGGTTTTTTAAAAGTTTGCAAATGTATTTGAAAATAGTCAATGACCAAATTTAATAGGACATTACGCTCCTCTCGATTCATTTTTATTTGATTTATCTCCTCAAAATCTGTGCCCAGGAATTCTTTAAATAAATTACTTTCTTTTATTGATAAGTGTTGTGGTTGCAAACCATTGTGATCAAAATTACCGTTAAGCAAATTAAAGTAAGGATTATCTAAGGTAGATGTATCTGGTTGAAACCCTAAAAACATTGTCATGTCTATTAACATCTTAATAGAAAAATTTGCTGCTTCTTGAGATTGATCTAAGTACCTAAAAACAGTGGACAAGTATTCAAATAGTTCTTCATCTGGCTGTTGCTCTGTCAGTATTTGCGAAAGCACTTCAGAAAAAAACATAGTTATGCTACTTTTCACAATGCTGCTATGTATGGTGATGTAGGGATGAATGACTTGAGCCTCCTTAATATACTCTAGAGAGCCTTTACCTTTATGATTAGTTTCTATTACTAATTGTGTAAGTGGCTGAAAAAAAGAAATACGTAGTTTACCTTTTCTCGTTTTACGTATTCCTTTAAGTATAAAAGATTGTGTTCCTAACTCTTTAGTATATAATCGCGCGATAAGATCAGCCTCACTATACTTTAAAGTGGATAGTACTAGTGCAGGAGTTTTTACAAGCATTTACCTTACTATCATCACTTTAGAAACTGTTGTTTCTATATTATCACTCGTCGAAATAAATAACATATAAACACCAGAAGCGACTTTATTCCCTGAAAAACTTCTTGTATCCCACGGAATACTTCCTCCTTGCGATACTGCTTCATAAACTAAATTCCCTTCTATATCCGTAATTTTAACTCTTGCTCTTTCTGTTAAACCATCAATGGTAACATTACCGTCAAATCCAGGTCTTACAGGATTAGGAAAAACCCTAACGCTTTCCAGATTTTCTTGAGGTTTACTGGAGCGCTCACCTTGAAATGCCACGATACCTTTATCTGTAGCAAAATATACTTTACCAGTCTCCTCATCTATAGCGATGTCATTTACAGAGTTTGTAGGTAGTGGTGAATTATCTGTGGTAAACTGAAACAAGGTTTCCCTTCCAGTAGGAGAAAAAAGGAATGCACCAGAGCTTGCGGTTGCCACCCATTTATTGTTATTACCATCTACCTCTATATCAAGTACAGCCTCGTCTTGTAATAATTCTCTAGGTATACCATTAGTATCTTCTATAACAATAGATCGTGCATCTTGAATTTCATCAGAAAATAAGCTGTTTGCATTTGATAAAACTCTCAAACCTAAGTTAGAACCTATCCATAATTGATTGCGTTGATCTATTCTCACGGCGCTCACATAATTATTAATTAGATTACCTTCTGAGACTTCATCGATCAATCTACTAAATTGGTCTAAAACTGGATCATAACCTATAAGTCCACCATCAGTAGAACCAAAAATAATTTTATCATCATTTGTTATTTCCATTTTTGTGGTACTGGAACCGTTAGAAACTTCTTCATAAACAGATCCTACGTCAAAAGCAGTCCAGTTACCGGAAGGACTTCTTCTACTTAAAGCAAAATCTACTTGTTGCTGGATCACCCATAAATTTCCTTGTGAATCGTATTCACCGTCAGGTATTCTAACAAAAAAAGTAGATGGTGGTAAAATGCTAGTAAGAGAACTATTGTTCACACCATACTGAGTACCGGCAGCACCGTCTATAAAATCAAGCAAGCCGTTATTCATAGAGTGAATAACTAGATCAGTAGGGTTTTCTGGGTTAATCGTTATGGTAGGAACACTACGCAATCCGTTAATTTCTGCATTTGTATAATTGATCCATCCTTCTTCTACAAAATGACTTATACCTAATGCAGCATTATCAGGCGTATAGAATAAATTATGAGATCCATAAGTTACCCATAATTCTTCTGGTAAGGTCTGAATAGAAAAGGCTGCATTTCTTGAGGGACCATCTGCCACGATAAACTCAAAATCAGATTGATTGCTCAAGTTCACCCTTATCATTCCATTTACTTGTGTCCCTATAAAAATATCATTACCTACAATTATAGCTTGTGTGAAATCAAAAGACTCACCATTGATATTATTGAGTGCTAGAAATTGATTTAATGCGGTATCATAAATTCTAATTTCATCGTTTAAAGTAAAAACTAGATATGCATCAGTTGAAGAGGCATCTAGCACTCGTGACTGAAATTGAGTCCCACTATTTACAAATGAAGTTCCATTAAAACTTGCTAGAGCGCCTCCTACAGTAACTGCAAATAGCCCAGTGTCAAAAGCTATTACCTCATCCCAAACGTCTGTATTAACTTGTTGCCAATTCATAAAATCAATAAGAAATGGGTCTGTAATAGGTGCTCTTCTTATGTTGTTTGACGCATCAAGTGTAGCTGCGTATAGAAAACCACTAAAAATCTCTAGGGAAGCAACAGGAATTTGTTCTCCATTATTTCCTATAAAATAGGTGTCATCAAATTCTAATCTATCTAGATTGTAAATAGCGATACCAAAGTCTGTAGCAATATAAATAAGGTCTCCACTCTCTAAAAACTCATTTATCTTCTTATTATCTGGCGGAATGACTTGCTTGTCTTTGATGGCTACTACATCGGTAACATCACCATTCTGGTCAACAATTTGTAACAATCCGTTTTCATAACCTATTACCAGCAATGATTTATCTTCACTATAATGTATCTGGCTTATCTCATCGCCGCTTAAACCGTTAACCGTAGTT
>NZ_MAAX01000157.1 GCF_002162835.1 Nonlabens dokdonensis | reverse complement strand
CCTGCCACCACACCTAATGAAAAATACGATTATACCTATGATACATCAATATTAATGTCTACGCTTGGGCATCCTTTTAAAGATAAAACAGGTATAGATTTCACTTTTAGTAACGAGCCTCATATCAACAAAGTTTTAACTCAAACGTATTCAAGTTACGATTCTAACACCATGAGTTATGATCTAAGTAGTAGAACTACCTATAATTACAATAGTACATTAAGTGTAGATGAAGAAATAACTGAAAAAGCATCTTTTAGAGTCTTTCCTAACCCTACAAAGAGTCAAATCACCGTAGAAGCTACAAATACTACTATTGACCAGATACAAATAATTGATGTATTAGGTAAAACAGTATTCACAACAGATAAAACTAACTTTGAAATTGCCTCACTTACTGACGGTATTTACATCATGAAAATAGTAGATGCAGATGGCGGTATTACAAACCGTAAAATCATTAAAGAATAAAGCAGTGAATTGAATTAGCTTGAGAGCGGCTATTGTCGCTCTTTTTTTTTGCTGTATGATAAAATTGAAAGGTTTAATTGTTCCGCTTTCGCGAAAGCGGAATATAAATTTACAATTCACTAATGTCTATTGTTATAAGGATAGTAGCCAATACTTCTCTTGAAAGTTGTTAAATTATAATACATGAAACGCAAGGATCAACCTTGTAAATATAAAATCACTACCACTCTACAGGAGTCATTCCTCTTTCTTGTAAATAACGGTTTGCTCTAGAAAAATGCTGATTCCCAAACCAGTAACCACGATTTGCGCTTAGTGGTGATGGATGACCACTTTCTAAAATGAAATGCGCTTTTTTATCAATAAACTTTGCCTTGCCCTTTGCATAACCACCCCAAAGTAAAAAGACCACATTCTTACGCTCTTCAGATATCTTTTTAATTACAGCGTCTGTAAACTGTTCCCAGCCTTTCTTTTGATGACTACCAGCCGCGCCTTCTCTTACGGTAAGAACGGTATTCAGAAGTAAGACACCTTGATCTGCCCAGCGTTCTAGATTACCAGATTCTGGATAAGGTTGCTGTAAATCTTTAGATATTTCTTTGAAAATATTAATTAAACTAGGTGGATGTTTCACACCATCTGCAACAGAGAAACAAAGTCCATTTGCTTGTCCAGCACCATGATAAGGATCTTGACCTATAATAACCACTTTTACTTGTTCAAATGGAGTACGATCAAAGGCAGCAAATATTTTGTTACCAGGTGGATAACAAGTGTTTTCCTTATACTCATGTTTTACAAACTCAATCAGGTTTTCAAAATAGGGTTTGCTAAATTCTTCTCGCAAAACTTCTCTCCAACTAGCTTCAATTTGTACTGGCATGACTTACTTTTTTGTAAAGTTATGCATGTTTTTTTGGTTTCTATGTACAAGATTTAACAAGTCTTTATTCTTTTAATTTTGTTTAAGAGTTACCTTTATACTTTAAACAAAAAGATTTGAAACTATATCAATTTTCATCAAAACAAAAGCTTCCTATTACCTTAGATCAAGCATGGGAATTTCTTACAGATGCTAATAACTTAAAGCTACTCACACCACCAGAACTAGACATGACGGTTCAATATGGTACAGAGCGCGGCATGTATCCAGGTCAGTTGATTGAGTATAGCGTTACACCATTACCTTTTTACAAGACCAATTGGGTAACTCATATCACACAAGTAGAAGAAAAGAAATTCTTTGTAGATGAGCAGATGTATGGACCTTATGCCACCTGGCACCACAAGCACTTCATTTCAGAAATTGAAGGTGGTATTTTAATGGAAGATTTAATTCACTACCGTTTGCCATTTGGTGCATTAGGTAAACTAGGAGCGCCATTTGTGAAGAAAAAGTTGGAAGAAATATTCCGCTTTCGCGAAAGCGCACTCATCAAACACTTCGGTGCTTTTGAAGAAGTAAATAAAACAAATCAAGAAAAAAACGCAACGCAAAAACACGAAATACTTAACTAAAATGTCAAAGAATATATTATTAATAGGCGGAAGCCACGGAATAGGAAATGCAATCGTACATCATATCCATAAAGGAAACAATGTGTTTGTTGCGTCTCGAGAAAATGAAAATTTACCTGAAGGAGTTACACACATAACCTTTGATGCACTTACGGAAGAATTAGATACCAGCGCTTTACCAGAATCCTTAGACGGTTTTGTATATTGTCCAGGTAGTATAAATTTAAAACCTTTCAAAATGTTGAAGCAATCGCATTTTGAGGATGATATGGAAATCAATTTTTTCTCTTTAATAAAAGCAACTAGAACCGTTTTACCTTTACTTACTAAGGAAGGAACGAGTAGTATCGTATATTTCTCAACTGTTGCCGTAGGAACAGGTATGCCATTTCACACGAGCGTTGCCGCTGCAAAAGGTGCTATAGAAGGCTATGCAAGAGCACTTGCTGCAGAGTATGCTCCTACTGTAAGAGTTAATGTTATTGCTCCTTCACTAGTAGATACACCGCTTGCTGGTCGTCTATTAAATAACGATTCTAAAAAAGAGAAAATGGGAGAAATGCATCCATTAAAACGAGTAGGTACTCCTGAAGATATTGCTGGTGTTGCTGCCTTTTTATTAGATCAAAACCAAGGCTGGATCACTGGTCAAGTGATAGGTGTCAATGGAGGAAAAGGAAGTTTAAGCTTAGGATAATTTATGAGTAAAAAAGTAAATGTATTTTGGTTCCGTAGGGATTTGCGACTGGATGATAATGTAGGATTTTATGAAGCGCTTAAAAGTGATCTTCCAGTGTTGCCTATTTTTATATTTGATAAAGAGATTCTAGACAAGCTTCCTGAAGATGATGCTCGAGTTTCTTTTATTTATGAAGAATTGCAACGCATGCGTTCTCAATTGCAAGAAGATCAAGACAGTTCGCTAGCCATGTATTATGGTAAGCCTCAAGAAATCTGGAAAGAAATTATCAGTTCTTATAATGTTGATACCGTTTTTACAAATCGTGATTATGAGCCGTATGCCATAGAACGTGATGAAGAAATCGATCAACTCCTCGCCGAACATAACATAGACTTTAAAACTTTTAAAGACCAAGTCATCTATGAACAGGATGAAATCGTTAAAAATGATGGAGATCCGTATGTAGTTTACACACCTTATAAAAACAAATGGTTAGAACACTTCAGAAAAGATTTTGGTTCTGGAGAAGATCAAAAATTTTTTTACACAAATGAAGTTATAGATAACTGCATTAAAAATAGTAGACTACCCAACTTGACTTTGAGCGATATGGGATTTAAAAAGTCTGCTATTGAAATACCTGAATATAAGGTAACGCCTACACTTATTGAAGAATATGAAAATACCAGAAACTTTCCAGCTATAGAAGACGGAACTTCAAGATTAGGAGTTTACTTAAGATTTGGTGTAGTAAGTGTACGTAAAATGGTGCGCAAAGCAGATCATGCTTCTAACAAAACATTTTTAAGCGAGCTGATCTGGCGAGAGTTTTTTATGCAAATATTGTATCACTTTCCGCATACTAAAGACAAAGCTTTCAAATCTAAATACGATCGTATAGAATGGCGCAATGACGAAGATCAATTTGAAAAATGGAAAACAGGAACTACAGGTTATGCTCTAGTAGATGCAGGAATGCGAGAATTAAACTCCACAGGTTACATGCACAATAGAGTACGTATGCTAGTAGCAAGTTTCTTAGTAAAACATTTATTAATAGACTGGCGATGGGGAGAAACCTATTTTGCAGAAAAATTGCTGGACTACGAGATGTCCAGTAATGTAGGTAACTGGCAATGGGCTGCTGGAAGCGGTGTTGATGCCGCTCCATACTTTAGAATCTTTAATCCTATCACACAAAAGGATAAATTTGATAAGGATAGGAAGTACATTAAAGAATTTGTACCAGAATTTGGAACAGATGATTATCCTGAGATGATGGTAGATCATAAAGAAGCGAGAGAAAGATGCTTAAAAACCTATAAAGAAGCGGTTTCGTAAAAGTTTTTAATAGGAGATTTACGTTCTGAATTAAGTTAGGATTTATGCAAAAGGTTCACATTGTTTGGTTTAAAAGAGATCTAAGATTATTAGATCATGAACCACTCATGCGTTCTCTTGACTCAGAAATTCCAACTATCCTACTCTACATTTTTGAACCTATGCTTTTAAATGATGCTCATTACAGTGAGCGTCATTTTAATTTTATAAAGCAATCGTTAGAGAATATGAACGAGAAGCTGAACGCAGTAGGCAGTTCCCTTCTTGTGGTAGAAAGTAATGCCTTACTAGTTTTTCAAAAATTGCAGAGTCTTTTTGAGATTGTGAATGTCTATTCTTATCAGGAAACTGGGTTGTACATCACCTACAAGAGAGATATAGAACTAGCTAAATGGTTTAAAAAAAATGCTATTCCTTGGACTGAAAGTATTTCTAACGGTATTATAAGAGGATTAAAGAACCGCACGCAATGGAAAGAGCACTGGATCGAGTTTATGAATCAGGATTTTGACCATCCCGATTTTGATCATAGTACTTTATTTAGTAGCTCTAGGATCGATCAAATTGCTTCTGAATTTAAAACGGTTTCTCTAGAAACGCCTAAGAATTCTATTTTTCAAAAGGGTGGCACGACCACTGCTCTTCGTTATTTTGAAAGTTTTTTAACTGACCGTATTAACGGTTACAACACCTATTACTCAAAACCACTTACTAGCAGAAAGCACAGCAGCAGGCTATCTCCTTACATTGCTTGGGGAAATGTGAGTATGCGTATGGTAGCAAAAAAAGCGGCTAGTTGTAAGAACGATTTCAAAAACAAGCGACATCTTCACAGCTTTATGTCTCGTTTGCGATGGCAAGCGCATTTCATTGAAAAATTTGAGATGGAACACCAGCTGGAATGGCGCAGTGTTCATAAAGCATATAGAACTCTCGATAAACCTGTGAATCTCAAATATCAGCAGGCGTGGCGTGAAGGTAAAACTGGTTATCCTCTAGTAGATGCTGCCATGCGATGTCTGAACAATACTGGCTTTGTAAATTTTAGACTGCGTGCAATGTTGACTGGTTTTTTTACGCATCATTTGTGGCAACCGTGGCAAGATGCGAGCAATCATCTAGCGCAACAGTTTCTAGACTTTGAACCTGGTATTCATTATCCGCAGTTGCAAATGCAGGCTGGCGAGACAGGAATCAATATTGTACGTGTTTATAACCCTGTAAAGAACAGTTTAGAACATGATCCCGAAGGCTTATTTATTAAAAAATGGGTTCCAGAGTTGGCACATTTACCCTTGAGATTTATCCATGAACCTTGGAAAATGACAGCTCTAGATGAGCAATTCTTAGATTTTAAATTAGGGAAAGATTATCCAGAGCGGCTGGTAGAGAACTCGCTTTCGCGAAAGCGAGCTCAAGACATTCTTTATGGAATTCAAAAAGACATCAAGAATAAAAAAGAGTCTCGTCGCATTATCTCCAAACATACCAATCCAAAAAGAGAAATATGGCCTGGTGGTGATGAATTAAGACCTTCTTAAATTAGTTATTTGCATACTTTTTACTCAGCCTGAAAATAACTAGTCCTAAAGCAATTACTAATAGAGCTAGAAGAAATAGGTAACTCATCACAAGGTTGCTCCAACTAGATATAAGACCTAATAAAACAGGACCTACTAGAAAACCCATAAAGCCTATTCCAGAAACTACAGAAATCGCTACTGAGGTATTCATTTCCTTAGATTTTGAGGCGAGTCTATATAATTCTGGAATGATTACCGAAATACCTAAACCTAGAACCCCAAAACCTAAAACACTCACATAAAAATCTGAAAACAATATGAGTACATAAGCAATAATGGCTATAGCACAACCTATTCCTATAGATTTTACAGATCCTATTTTTTCACTTATGCCATCTCCCAAAAATCTTCCTAATGTCATGGTTAATGAGAAAATTACAAACCCAAATCCTGCCTTACTTTCTGTTACTTTTACAACATCATATAAAAATAAATTACTCCAGTGCTCTACCGCACCTTCATTAAATAAGATAACAAAAGCGATAATGCACAGTCCAAAAACTGGCTTAATATGTTTGAAAATATTGGTGTCTTTTTTAAGAGAGCCGTCCACTAGCTCTTCAATACCTACGTAATTTTTTGAAAAAAATAAAGATGAAAGTATTATAACTATTGATATTAATAACATGTGATGACTAGGGTTAGTAAATTGTGTGATTAAAAAGCTTCCTAATCCTGCACCTAAAAATCCTCCTAAACTAAAAAAGCCATGTGATGCAGACATAAAATTTACTTGGTCTTCCGTTTCTATCACAGAAACTAAAGCATTCATTGAAGTACTTGTAAAACCAGAAAAAACACCTGTAAGTAATAAGCTTATACAAAGTGTATAATAATTAGGTACTAGTAGAGGTAAATTAAAGCATAACGCTAGCAATAATATACCTATTTGAGTAGAACGGCCTATTCCTATCTTTTTGTTTATAGCTGGAACAAATGGAATAGAGATTAATAAACCGCAAGCGGTAAAAAATAATGCAACGCCTATTTCTGAATCGGTTAGGTCAAACTTTAGTTTTACATTTGGTAAATATAAAATCCAAGTTCCTATTAAAATATTCACAGAGGTAAACACCCATGCAGGGGCAAAATATTTTAAACTAGAAAAGATGAGTTGCAGTGATTTCAATTTTAATTTTTTGAACAAAGAAACAATTAGATATCTAATATTTATTAAATTTTATAGGTTAACATTGCTGTACACTATTTTTTAGCCTTCCGTAAATACTTTTATCTACTTATCAGATGATCATATCTCATCGATACAAATTGATTTTTATACATATCCATAGAACCGGTGGAAGTTCAATTTCTAATCTTTTAAGAGATCAGATAGGAAAAAATATGGAAGAAATCGATCAACATTCTAATGTTTGTGATTTAGGCATAGATTATTTCAAAAGGCTTTCAGGATATTACGTTTTTGGTTTTGCAAGAAATCCATGGGATCGACTGCTTTCATGGTATATTTTGTTACATCAGAATGATCCATTATCATTATCTAAAGAGCGTTTAAGATTTGAAAAATTTATAGAAAAAGACATGGTTTTAAAAGACCTAACCAACTATTTTCATTACAACGCTTTGGATTATTTTTCTTCTCAGGATGGAGAAAATGTACCTTTTCATATTTTTAAATATGAAGACATAGAGTCCAGCATTAAAGAAGTTTTTGATAAATTTAATCTGGAAATAGAAGAAATTCCTAGGCTCAACACTACTACAGAAAGGGATAAAAAACTTTATTACACCACAAAATCCCGGCAGTTAATTGCACAAAAATGTAAAAAAGATATTGATTATTTTGGCTACACGTATGATTAGAAGTACCTACTTCAAGTGACATTTTAGTTCCAAAAATAATTTGAATTAAAGTCTAATTTGATTCCTATAACAAGACGTTCTATTAGATGGATTTTGAGTTAGATGTAAATTCCGCTTTCGCGAAAGCGGAACAAAAACAATCCTCATTTAAAATGATTAAATGAGGATTTTATAAAGTTCAAATGAAATGAATTTCTTAATTTCTATTCTCTATTTCTTTGTAAGCGGCAACTACTTTTTTAACGAGTCTATGTCGTACTACATCACTATCATCGAGGTACATCATTCCTACTCCATCCACATTTTTAAGAATCAATAAGGCTTCTTTTAAACCAGATATAACACGTCTAGGTAAGTCTATTTGTCCAGGATCGCCGGTGATAAAAAACTTAGCGTCTTTTCCCATACGTGTTAAGAACATTTTCATTTGTGCATGAGTGGTATTTTGAGACTCGTCAAGTATTACATATGCCTGATCTAGAGTTCTACCGCGCATAAATGCCAGCGGTGCAATTTGAATAATTCCTTTTTCTATGTAAGTAGCAAGTCGCTCTGCAGGAATCATATCTCGCAATGCATCATAAATAGGCTGCATGTATGGATCTAATTTTTCTTTGAGGTCGCCAGGTAAAAATCCTAAATTCTCACCAGCTTCTACCGCAGGTCGCGTGATGATTATTCTTTTGATGCGTTTCTCTTTTAAGGCTTTTACTGCAAGTGCCACACCTATATAGGTTTTACCAGTTCCAGCAGGACCTACCGCAAAAACCATATCGTTTTTCTTAGTAAGTTCTATCAACTTGCGCTGGTTAGGCGTTTTAGGACGTATTAACATACCAGAATTACCGTGAACCAGTACGTCATCATTTCCTTTTACTATTTCATGATGACCACTATCTGTCGTGAGCAGTCGTTCCATAACGTTTACATCGATCTTATTGTATTTACCAAAATGATCTAACATCAACTGGATGCGTTTATCAAATTCACCTAACTGTTCTTCATCACCATATACCTTAATCTTAGTGCCACGCGCAACAATTTTAAGTTTTGGGAAATGTGATTTTAAGAAAGCTAGATTTGTGTTTTTAACACCAAAAAATTCTCTAGGATTAGTTTCTGATAGGTCAATGATAAGTTCGTTCAAAAGCGGTAAATTAAGTAAGTGATTGAAGGTTTAATTTTATAATTTTGTTTCTAATATTTTAACTGCTTGAAAGTAGTGAAAAATGATTATTGAATAAAAGACGATTCTTATAATTTAACGATCATTTAATTAACAATTTAAAACTCTCTATGCCTATTATTACTCTTACAACTGATTTTGGATGGAAAGATCCGTACGTAGGAGCTGTAAAAGGTGCTATTTACAAAGAGTTAGATGGAATTACCATTGTAGATATTTCTCATGAGGTAGCGCCTTTTAATATTGCAGAGGCTGCTTATATTATTAAAAATGCATATCACTCTTTTCCTGATGGTACTATTCATATTATAGGAGTAGATGCAGAGCATACTCCAGAAAATAAACATGTCGCTGTACTTTTAAATTCACATTATTTCATTTGTGCTGACAATGGTGTTCTCGCATTAATAATGAGTAAGTTAAGACCTGAAAAACTAGTAGAAATCAATATACACGATAGAATATCTTCTAACTTTACAACGCTAGACGCCTTTGTAAAAACTGCTTGCCACATAGCACGTGGTGGTACTCTTGAGGTAGTAGGCAAACCTATTAATCGTATAAGAGCCATTCATGGCGTCATTCCTAAGATAGCAGACAGTAAAAACGTTATTCACGGTCAGGTAATTTACATTGACAATTACGGCAACTCAGTAACAAATATTACTAAAGAAATCTTTGACGAAATAGGTAAAGGACGCAAATTTGAAATTTCAGCTCGTAATGAAAGGTTTAATAAAATATACCATCGCTACAGTGATTTAATCAATTTTGACGATCAAGAGAAAAAAAGAGATGTAGACGGTAAAGGTCTTGTTTTATTTAATAGTTCTGATCATTTAGAACTTGCGACCTATAAGTCAAATCCGCTTACGGTGGGAAGTGCGAGCACCTTGTTTGGTCTTCAAATAAACGCCCCTGTAATAATAACTTTTATAGAATCATGATTGTACGTATAGTAAATATGCATTTTAAGGAAACTGCTGTCAGTAAATTTCAAAATATGTTTGATGCTTATAAAGAGCAAATTAGAAATCAGCCAGGTTGCTCTTTTCTTGAGTTATATCAAGATAAAAATGATGAACAGCGATTCTTTACTTATAGTTACTGGAAAGATGAGAACGCATTAAATAATTATAGAAACAGTGCGTTATTTCAAGAAGTATGGCCTCAAACAAAAGCTATGTTTGATGAAAAACCACAAGCAAATTCTGTAGTAAAAATCCACAGCCTTTTATGAAAGCTATTTTTATCAAAGAACTAAACGGTTTCTTTTCCAGTCTTACTGGTTATCTAGTGATAGGAATATTTCTCATCATCACCAGTCTCTTTATTTTTATTTTTAAAGGTGAGTATAACATTCTGGATTATGGTTTTGCAGATCTCGCTCCTTTCTTTTTAATTATTCCATGGTTATTTATGTTTTTAATTCCTGCAGTAACTATGCGTAGTTTTACCGTAGAACGTAATCTAGGAACACTAGAAATGTTAAGCACAAGACCTATATCAACTAGGAAATTGATCGGAGGTAAGTATCTCGCTGCGTTAGTACTTATTATCATTGCTTTAATACCTACGTTAATATATGTGTACAGTTTAGGTCAGCTAGGAGAAACGCCAAATAATCTAGACTACGGCAGCACATTCGGCAGTTATCTAGGTGCTATATTACTGGCAATGAGTTATACATCCATAGGAGTTTTTAGCTCTACGGTAACTTCTAATCAGATTGTGGCGTTTTTACTTGCTGCAGTGCTGTGTTTTATATTTTATTTTGGCTTTGATGGCTTAAACAATTATCTAGCCGACAATGATTTTCTGGCCTCTCTCGGTCTCAAATACCACTATGAAAGTATGGCCAGAGGAGTTCTTGATACTCGCGACGTGATCTACTTCTTAAGTGTTGCTGTTTTGTTTTTCGCTTTAAGCGAAATTTCACTAAAAACCATCTTATCAAAACGATAACTATGAAAAAAACATATACCAGTTTTATCTTAGTACTCATCGTTCTCATAATCGTGAATATTGCCGCACGATCTGTTTACAAACGTTTTGACCTTACTAAAGATAATCGATATACTGTAAGCGCCGATACTGAAAAGATTCTTAAACAAGCCTACAAACCTATTGTAATTGATGTATTTCTAGATGGCGAGTTGCCTAGTGAATTCAGAAAATTAAAACTAGAAACAGGACAATTTCTTGAAGAACTTGCTGCCTTACATCCCAATTTGAAATACGATTTTCTCAACCCTATCGAGGATGCAACTCCAGCCGAAACCGAACAAATTACCGCTCAGCTTTTAAGTAATGGAGTAAAAGGTGCTGTTGCCACTATTCAAGATGGAGGAAAAAGCACCAACGTCACTGTTTTTCCTTACGCACTGATCCTTTATGACGGTAAAACAACTGCCGTACCATTATTAAAAACCGTAGCACGCGCCACAGCAGAAGAACGCGTTAATTCCAGCATCCAGCAATTAGAATATCAATTTGCAGATGGACTGCGTAAAGCTTCTCTAGAAAAAAATAAAACGGTTGCTTTCTTAAGAGATAGTGATGAATTATCAGATGTGCGCATCGGTGATTTTATAGGTAGCGTGAATGAATATTACAACACGCGACCTTTTGGAATCGAGTTTTTGACAACTAACGATACGATAGCACCGCAACAGGTTCTTGAAGTGATGAATAAATTTGACCTCATCATTGACCCTAAACCAACAGCACCTTATTCAGAAACTAAAAAATATTTGCTTGATCAATACCTTATGCAAGGTGGTAAAATGTTACTAGCTGTTGACCCTATAGTGATGGAGAACGATAGCCTTTCAAATGAAGAGCGAAAGGCTTATCCGCTGCCTAGAAAATTGAATCTGGATGATATGCTTTTTAAATATGGTTTGAGGTTGAACAATGGTCTGGTAAAAGATTTGAAACATGCACCACTTGCACTTGCAACTGGACAAGGAAGAAACACCCAATACGAGGCTTATGCATGGCCGTACTACCCTATTTCTAAAACTTCACAAGATACCAGCGCTACAGCTCAATTTATAACGAAAAACTTAGAAGATGTAAAATTTGAATATACTGGTAGCATCGATACGTTAAAAAATGGCATCCGTAAAACGATTTTACTGAGCACATCTGATAAAGCAAAGGAATTGACTTTACCTACTGTTGTTTCTCTTAATGAGATAGGAAAAGAAGTAGTGATAGAATCTTATAACAAATCCAACTTACCACTTGCGGTACTTGCAGAAGGTTCTTTTACCAGCGCCTACAAAAATCGTGTAAAACCAGTTGATTTAAAGAATCCTACTGATGAAGGTAAAGAAGCTGCAATAGTCCTTATAGCCGATGGTGATGTGTTGAAAAACCAAGTATTGAGAGGTGAACCACAAGAATTAGGTTTTGACATCAGAACAGGACAACTCTACGGTAACAAAGAGTTTCTCATGAATACGATCAACTATCTTCTTGATGATACTGGTTTGATCAAATTACGAAATAAAGACATTCAAGTTCCTTTTTTAGATTCTAAAAAGGTGATTGATGAAAAGTTTAAATGGCAATTTGTCAATACCGCATTACCGCTTTTGATAGTTGCTGGATTTGGTTTTGTTTTTATGTGGTTGAGGAAGAGGAAATATGCTTAGAATTATAGCTTAATAATGTTTTATTTACCTTTATTCATTTTACTTATAGTTCTAATTATCCTTTCTTTAATTCTACTAATTTTAGGTGGTCTGAGAGAAAGTAAAACATACGGTCGAATAGTCATATATTTCTGGGGTTTTGTGTTTGCTCTATATTTGATCGCTCAAGTAATGCATTTTATTAATAGTAAAACTGTTCTAGATAAAGAAGATTTTTATGGAACATATATCATCGACCGCAACTATTTTTCTGGTAAACAGGCAGACTGGCAATACAATCATTATAGATTTGAAATTAAGGAAAATGACTCGGTATACTTTCATGTAACAAATGGCTCAGCAATAACTGAGACGTATAAAGGTAAAATATCTACAAAAGCTCCTTTTAAATCTGCTAGGCCAGTATTTAAAATGGCGCTACCTAATCATCATGTTTTAGATAGTAACCCAACTATTTATAGAGATAGCTGGGACTTTATGATGGTATTTAAATCTCCCAAATTCCACAATATGTATTTCAGAAAAGGAGAATGGAAAGAGATTGATCCACAACTTTCCAAAGTATTAAATTAGTTGCGATTTACTTCTTTCCCGAAGGGTAGAATTAATTCTACCCTTTGGGAAACATAAAAGCTCCTTTTTCAAAATGATAAAGGAGCTTTTTTTATAAATACAAGAGAGCAAAGCGAGTGAGCCAAAAACCTCATCCCACATGCCTACTACGTCAAACCCATTAAACGTTAAACAAGAAATGCATCACATCGCCATCTTGAACGATGTATTCTTTCCCTTCAACTTTTAGTTTTCCGGCTTCTTTAACTTTAGCTTCAGAGCCATATTCTACGTAGGTATCATACTTGATAACCTCAGCACGTATGAATCCTTTCTCAAAATCAGTATGTATTACTCCAGCTGCCTGTGGCGCTGTAGAACCTATGTTTATAGTCCATGCACGCACTTCTTTAACACCAGCGGTAAAGTAGGTTTGCTGATTCAATAGTTTGTATGCACTACGTATCAATTTAGCACTTCCTGGTTCCTCAAGACCCATGTCAGATAAGAACTCTTTACGCTCTTCATAATCATCAAGCTCCGTAATATCCGCCTCAGTTCCTACTGCAAGAACAAGAACTTCTGCATTTTCATCTTTTACAGCTTCTTTAACTTGATCTACATAAGCATTACCAGTTACCGCTGCATCGTCATCTACGTTACAAAGGTATAATACCGGTTTATCTGTAATAAACTGTAATGGTTTGATAAAATCTGCTCTTACTTCATCGCTTAATTCTACTGCACGTACTGATACTCCAGATTCTAGCGCATCTTTAACTTTAAGCAAAGCCTCTTCTTCTTTAACTGCTTCTTTATTACCAGTTCTCGCTGCACGTTTTACTTTCTCAAGTTTCTTATCGACAGTTTCTAGATCTTTAAGTTGTAATTCTATATCAATTGTTTCTTTATCACGTATAGGATCTACACTACCATCTACGTGAACAATATTGTCATTATTAAAACAACGCAATACGTGAATAATCGCATCAGTCTCGCGTATGTTTCCTAAAAATTGATTTCCTAAACCTTCTCCTTTACTCGCTCCTTTAACAAGACCAGCAATATCTACTATTTCTACTGTTGCAGGAATCACCTTTTCTGGATTCACAAGCTCTTCTAGTTTTTCAAGTCTAGGATCTGGCACATTTACCACGCCTACATTAGGTTCTATCGTACAAAACGGAAAGTTGGCGCTTTGTGCTTTTGCATTTGACAAACAGTTAAAAAGTGTTGATTTACCTACATTAGGTAGTCCTACGATTCCAGCTTTCATGTGATGTTTATTTTAATAGTTACACTTTCGCGAAAGCGTGCAAAGATAAGTTATCCTAAGACATATTTATAAATTTAAAACACCTTCAAAAGCAAAAAAATCTGCATGGATATCATGCAGATTTTCAAAAATTTCAATATAATTTAAAATTAGTCCATTTGCATATCTGAGGTATCTATGCCGTTAGACTCAAGTATTTCTTTCAAGGCTTCCTTATCTACCTCGCCATCTTTATCCATATTAAGACCTAAACCACCCATCATACCTTTAAGGCCTGCTGGATCTATGTCCATTTTTTCTAGCTCTTTAAGCATTTTCATAATATCAGACAAGTTCATGTCATCACCTAAAACGCGAGCTACGCCCATTCCTGCTTTATCCATCGTACCAAATATGATGATCTCATCAATAGAGTCCTTATCACCTTGATACATAAATTTTGCTGTCATGCCATCTTGATTATGGGTCATAAGTGCGGTGTATTTATCGTTTTTAAGGATACTAGCAAGCTGTTCTTTTTCTGTTTCAAAACTAGCGTCGTTACTATCCGTTTTAGGATACATGAGCATACTCACTTTATTAATGGAATTATATGCTTTTTGTGAATCTTCAGACAGCTTGCTTTCATCTATTCCTAAAATAGTTTTAGGTATGGATGTGCTTATAAATCCTTCCTTATCTGCGCTATCTACGATATAACTTTGTAACGTTGGGTCTGAGTCGCAAGACGTAAGCGATGCTGCTATGGCGATGCTTAGTACTATGGCTTTTAAAATTATTTTGTTCATCGTTAGTGTTTTTTAATGTTGGTAAAATGGTAAAAGCAAGAGCCTTTTACTCTTTGGTAGCTTTTTCTATTTGCTCCTGTCCAGGAACATTGATCATTTTTGTAATCTTTGAAATTTGACCAAGATCTATGTCTCCAGAGATTTTCATTACAAGTGCCTCAGGATTTTCTTTATTCATAGTCTCATCTATGATCATGACTAGAGTACGTACTTTCTTTGAGTTAGAACCACGCTTTACGTGAAAAGAAAAATTTTGATCATCTTCTTTTACATGCATGAGCTTTACCAGACTATTACTTTTAATATAAGCGTTTGCCATCGAGATCATTTTTTGCGCACTATCAGCATTTGAGGTAGAATAAAAACGTGCATCTTTAAGACTGTCTAGAAGACCTTTTCCTGCTTTCACGCCGTCGTCTTCAAAGTCCATGTCTATTTCGGCAAGGAGTTCAAAGGCATCTTTTGTTACTACTGTCTCTGATGTGTTTTTAAGATTGCCCATTTTTTCAAAGGCGTCTTGAGCAAATAAGGGCGTTGCCATTACTGCAAGTACTAGGGTTAGGATTAACTTTTTCATGTTGACATTTATTTAATTGTGATTGAGATTTATTTTTATTTAAGATTAAAAACTGCAGCGGTTTTATTATCTAGCGTTTTCATAGGAGCCATGTTTTTACGGCCTTTATTAAACTTTGAACTTACTAGTTCTAGCATGTCCATAGCGGCTGCTCGCGCCTCTTCTGGAGTTTCATAAGTACCTAAATCAGGTTGCGTTTGCTGGTTATAGTAATTACCGCCTACTGTCATAAGTAATGCAAAACCGGCTGCGATAGCAAGACCTTTCCATGTTCTTCTGTTAGCCTTGTTTTCTAAGGTTTCTTTGTGTTTCACTTTCGCGAAAGCGTCAAAACTACCTTCTTCTTCCATTTGTTCCATCTCAAAAGACTGGAACAAATTGCGGTACACTTCATGCTCTGGTGCTACATTCTCAGAACTGAAATAGTCTCTAAGTGCTTGCTCATCTGACAATGAGGTGTTACCACTCCAATATTTTTCTAATAAATCGTTCATGCGATTTCTGTTTTGTACTGTTCTTCAATTTTCTCTTTGAGCATTTTTCTTGCTCTGCTCAGTCCTACTCTTACGGCTGTAGCTTTCATATCTAGAATTTTCTCAATGGCTTCAAAATCATAACGCTGTATATCTCTAAGCTGGATAATCATTCTATATTTTTCTGGTAACTCATTAATCATGTTCTGTACCAGTTTTACTTTTCCTTGTCTTTCCAGCTCATCTTCCACATTTCTCTCCTCACTGTCATAATTAGTATGAACTATTTTTAAATGGCTGGCTTGTTTACTTTTTAAACGATCTAGAGAATAGTTTTTAACCATTTGCATGGCATAGGCTTCTTTGTTTCTTATTTCTTCTAGCTGAAATCTCTTTTCCCATAAACGCACCATTACTTCCTGAACTGCGTCTGCAGCCTCTTCATGTGAGGTAAGCAGCCGCTTTGAAAGAAAGTACATTTTTTGCTGTACGTCTTTAAAGGTTTTGATAAACGTTTTTTGGTTCATTTTGCTGGTTATACACTTATGACGACACTGCTTTTTAATTGTTACAAGGGTATGAAAAAAACTTCAGGTTCTATATAGATAGGTAATTACTAGGAGTATTTACGGCTGAGGGAATAATAAAAAATGGAATGTATTCTAAGAGATTTTTAATACCGCTTTAGTATTTGCTTTTGTATTTTTAGATTCTCAATTATAGTTTTATGAAGTACCTCCTAATTTTTACTGCAGCACTATTTTTAACTAGTTGTGGAAATGATAAAAAAGAAAATGCAACTGGAAATTATGCAGCAAATGCGGTGCAAAAAACACCATTAGAGCAAAGCGTTGCTCGTGGTAAAGAAATCTACGGCGAGCTATGTGTGACTTGTCATATGCCCAACGGTAAAGGAGTTCCGGGAGCTTTTCCTCCATTAAATCCATCGGACTGGTTGACAGAGAAACGTATAGAAAGTATTCATGCTGTAAAATATGGCCTTAAAGGAGAGATAGTTGTAAACGGGCAAACTTACAATAACGTCATGTTACCATTAGGTCTCGATGATCAAGAAGTGGCAGATGTTATGAATTACACTATTCAAACGTGGAATAAGGGAGAAATGGTTACTGCTGAAGATGTGAAAGCTGTGGAGAAGTAGAAAACATCTCAAAAGTTTGATTGTAAGAATTGAATTTTACCGATGACCGAAAAATTGAGGTTTATCTGATTCCTTTCTTAAAAGTGTAAACAATAAAATAACTAATTCATAATAGTATAGTTACCTATCTTTGCATTTTTAATTTTGGTATATTCCTGCAAGACGACTTCTATGAGATTACATGTCCAAACTTCCTCCAGAGCATAAATTTATTGACCTATCTGATTATGGTAGGCCTATTGCCAAAGTTATTGCCCAATCCTTATCAACTACATCCTTTACACCTATTCATGTAACTATAGGTTTTATCATTTCTGGATGTGCTGCTATTTATTGTATTCTAGAAGGTCATTTTTGGCTGGCAGCTTTTTTCCTGATTTTTAAATCCATTCTCGATGCTGCAGATGGTGAACTGGCTCGTATTAAAAATACACCTTCATACACTGGACGCTTTTTAGATTCTGTAGCAGATATCATTTTAAATGCGCTGTTCTTTCTAGCCATATGGTTTATTACAGAAACTAGTATATGGATTTGCACTGCGGCTTTCTTGGGTTTACAATTGCAAGGAACTCTTTATAATTACTATTATGTAATCCTACGCAATAAATTTAACGGTGACACTACAAGTAGGGTTTTTGAAACAGATACTCCGATTGCTTTAAAAGGTGAAAATCAATCCGACGTGAACTTCCTTTTCAAGCTGTATAGTTTACTATATGGTACATTTGACAAAACCATATACTATCTCGACACAAAAGCAGGAATAGGAAAAATTTTCCCTAAATGGTTAATGACCAGTATTTCAACTTTTGGTTTAGGATTCCAATTATTAATCATTGCATTTATGCTCATTTTAGGATGGAAAGAATATATTTTGCCATTTTTTCTAGGGTATACCTTAATGGTATTTATATTTATAGGCATTAGAAAAAAATGGTATTAAGATAATTTCTTAAATCTCTGATATACCCATAAATAGATTAATTACTTGGCAATTGAAATCTAAGCAATTCATTCTTACTATAATTGTGGTAGCACAATTTTGTTGTACATCCTTATGGTTTGCAGGAAATGGTGTGATCGATGATTTAATTATTACGTTCCAATTAAGTGAAGATGCTCTACCACATGTGACCGCAGCGGTACAATTTGGTTTTATCATAGGAACTTTTGTTTTTGCCCTGCTCTCCATAGCTGACCGGTTTTCTCCATCAAAAGTCTTTTTTATCAGCGCACTGTTAGCCGCCATTTTTAACCTTGCCATTTTACATACAGGCAATAATTTTACGAGTATACTTTTATTCCGATTTTTGACAGGCTTTTTTCTCGCTGGTATTTATCCGGTAGGCATGAAGATCGCTGCAGACTATTTTGACAAAGGTTTAGGTAAATCTTTAGGTTATTTAGTCGGTGCACTAGTATTAGGAACCGCTTTCCCTCATTTGTTAAAAGATATTATTTCGGGAGATCAATGGGAATTAGTGATTATAGCTACTTCTATCCTTGCCTTTTTAGGTGGTTTACTCATCGTCCTATTTGTAAAAGATGGGCCGTATCGTAAAGCTAGTCAAGGCATTCAAATCAAGGCATTTTTAAAAGTATTCAAAGAGAGTAAATTCCGTTCAGCGGCATTTGGGTACTTCGGGCATATGTGGGAACTGTACACCTTCTGGGCATTTGTACCCTTTATTCTTAAGAACTATGATCAATTACATCCTCAAGCCAACTTTGATATTCCCAGCCTATCGTTTCTCATTATAGCAATAGGTGGACTTGCCTGCGTTTTAGGCGGTTATATTTCGCAAACTTTAGGTGTTAAGAAAACTACTTTTAATGCACTAGCATTATCTGGTTTATGTTGCGTTGCATTACCCTTTTTAATCCAAATGAACCTTCCTATTCTATTTATAATATTCATGCTTTTTTGGGGCATGATGGTCATCGCAGACTCGCCTTTGCTTTCTACTTTAGTAGCTCAAAATGCACCTTCAGAAATTAAAGGAACAGCACTAACAATAGTCAACGGCATCGGTTTTAGTATTACCATTATAAGCATTCAAATTATTGGTGTACTATTAAATGTCACTCCATCAGTTTACGTTTATGCTATTCTAGCTCTAGGACCTGTACTCGGTTTAATTGCCTTGAGAAACAAGAGAATTTAATAGGAAAGATGATGGATTAGGATTCCGCTTTCGCGAAAGCGAGAACAATTTAAAAACAATTCTACTACACCACTTTACTTACTAAGCTCACTAGAAAACCTACTCCTTTATCGATATTAGCAATTGCATTTGCTTTATCGTTGTTAGACCGAGTGGCATCGTTGATTTCTTTGATGACTTTAACCGCGTTTTCATTGCTTATCTCGCTTGCGCTGATAAACTTATCGATCTCAGTCATGTTCATGCTGGTCAATTTTGCAATTTCTTCATGGAATTGCTGATCTGTTTGCTGTCCTGCCTGTTGTGCTATTGCGTCCCAATCTATGCTCATGATATTATTTTTTTAAACTGTTAGTGAGTTGAAGAAGTTGATCAATGGTATTGCCCGATTGTGATAATAATTTTTCTAGTCTGGCATCTATATTTGTCACCGTACCTGGTGACACTCCTGTAAGATTTTCTAAAGCAGTGATTGCATTACTTTCAGATTCTTTGAGTTTTACCGCACTATCTATTAAACCTTGTAAAGCGGCTGTAGAAGTAGTATAGGTAGTAAAATTTGCATTCAACTCTTTTACTAGTGTCTGTTTTTCTACGTTTAAAACGTCTTGCATGGAGTCTCGTTTCTTATTAATTACCGGCACAACACTTTGCAATATATTAGGTAGCTCTTCTTTATAATCTAGTCCTGCTGGTAATAGCTTCTCATAGTTAGACAGTAAAGCTGGCGTGTAACGATAAGTTATAAAGTCATTAACACGCTGGCTGCGCTCTGCGTACAGTTGATCAATAAGTACTAGATTTAACTCATGCATACCATTTGCCTCTTTTATTACTTCTTTACTCAAAGTAGAAGTAGAAGCTGGAATCGATGCACATGAAATGAGTAATAGTAAGCAACTGGCAATAAGTAATGTTTTATGAATGTTTTTCATGATGTTTATGTTAGTTGGTTGGTGTAAATAATCCTTTAATTTTATTGATAATGCCTTGAAGAACTGAGAAAATAGCATCAGTAGAAAAACCACCTATTAAAGCGAGAACGCTCTTATTGAACAGATCAATTTTATCGGCATCTGATATGTAAACATTTAATATTTCAGACACTACTAGTCCTGAAATAATACCTAAAACAATAAGAGCTACATAATAAATAGAATCTTCAGGAATCAAGGTCCCGTTTTTTACAGATGTAGTAATATCTTTGAGTAAATAAAAAACTACTCCTAAGCCAGAGATAGCAGCTAGATAACCTAAGTTTAAAACCAGACTTAAACCTTGATTTTGCATTACACCTAGATCTAGAGAAGCGTTATTTACTTGAGAGGATTGTCCCGTAAGAATAAAAGCCAAAAGAAATATAACAGCCATAATAATTAAATTACGGACCAGAGGTAATTTGGTTATTAGTGATTTCTCCTTATCAGTTTCATTTAATTCAAATATATAATTGATCGATTTAGGAGTTGCTGGAGCCACATTTACACAAAGCATGTTATGAGCATGAATCAAATTGTCAAAACTCTCTTTTTGAATAAGAGGTATAATATCTGTATTTATAGTTTTACCATTATGAATGGCAAAAGCCATCATCTGATTGATTTCATGTGTGATGGCATCTTTTAACTCTGGAGAAACACTTTTAAAAGATTTATCAATCGTGGAAGCGTCATTAGATATAGTCGCATTTGATGTTTCGCGAGTGGTATTTGATGCGTTATCAGTTGCTTTAGAAGCAGTGATTGCTGGATTTGCAGTAGTTTCCATAATTTGAGAGGTTAGTATACAGTGTTACATAAAAAATCTACTTTACACTGTACCCAAAGTTAAAGGTTCATAAAATGCTATGCATGAGTATTAATACCCAAATACAAGAAGTCATTAAGTCATCGAGTTATTCAGATCTCAACCTTTCTGAACTTTGTCTAACAAAAGTGTTATTTTTAAATAATAAAATTCAACCATGACATCCAAAGCAACTACCGTAGAAGAATACTTAAAGAGCATTCCCGAAGACCGTAAACAGCCTATGGCAGATTTAAGAAAAGTGATTCTGCAAAATTTACCTGATGGTTTTGAAGAAGGAATGTTATATGGAATGATAGGTTTTTATGTCCCTAAAAGTATTTACGAGCCTGGATACCACGTTGGGAAAGAATGGACGCCGTTGCCATTTATCAACATCGCATCGCAAAAGAATTTTATTGCATTATATCATTCAGGCATCTATGCAGATCCTAACTTACTAGAATGGTTCCAGCAAGAATTTCCTAAACATTCTAAATACAAACTAGACATGGGAAAAAGCTGTGTGCGATTTAAAAAAGTAGATGCGATTCCATTAGAATTAATCGGTGAATTGTGCGGTAAAATGACAGCTCAAGAATGGATTGAGATTTATGAGAATGTTTTGAAAAAGTAGATGAGAAAAAACAATCATCACATACCCAAATCACTTTTAGTAATCAATAATTTTATAATTGTTATCGCGTGTATAGCTTTTATAATAGGCTTTATCTTCTTTGTAAATTATTTAATTGAGGTAGACGGAAAATACTCGGCTTCATCATTTTCACCAATTTTTGAGAAAAGTACATTTATTGTACCAACTAATCTTGAATGTCAAATTAGTGATGGCACATATAAGACAATTTATGATACTGAATTTTCGTATTACCCTAATTTCAAGTTTGAAATAGATAAAGACAGTATATATTTTGAAAATGAAAAAAATGGTCTAAAAATAGAACGTTTACCTTCGATGGGTTTTCTTGTTCATCATCACGAAATGAATATGGATTCTTTGACTGAATTTCAAAAAAAAATTATTGATGATTTTAAATATTCATATTATCAAATTGAAGAGTGCAAAGGAGATACCTTAAAGTTTAGATTAGGACCAAATTTACATATAACTAGTGCTACAGGGATATTTGTGAAGATTAACTAAATACTTAAAACATTGAAAACGATAATAACTTTTTGTTTATTCTTAATTACCAACCTTGTTGCTGCACAATATGTATCTGGAACTATCTCAGATCAGGATGGAAGCATGCTTGGAGTCTCAATTGAAGTAAAAAATTCTTCCAGCTTCGTATTTAGTGATTTCGATGGAAACTTTAAGATCAAGGCTAGAATGAAGGATACCTTAATTTTTAAGGTAAAAGGTTATTACTCTCAAACCGAAATAATCCAAGACTATTCAAAGATCGATATGAGTCTTGTAGCAATTCATCCATATACCAATTTAAATTATCGAGGTGTAACAACTATGGCTCATGATACCATAATCGTGCCTCTGGAGTATAAAAAATTGCGAGAAACTATCAAACATCGATCTGACCTAAGTAAAATTTATGATGACAATAAAAGTCAAAAGCGTAAAATTATATTTGACGGCATTGAAATATCTCAAGAAGAATATGAAGCTATAGATCCAATATTGATAGAATCCGTTATGATTTTAAAAGAGGACCCTTCTGGTGTAATTCATTCACCTAGAATTCCTCAAATAATTATAGAATCAAAAAACAATGATTTTTTAAAGTTATGGGAATCGATTAAGTCTTTTAGAAAAGCGATCGATATTAAATTGAGGAAGTGATTGTAACTATTTAATTATAACAACTCAAAGCAAGCTTCAGGAAGACTTTACTTCAAATGCACATTGACAAAATATAGACTAAGCCTTCTCAATCGCCTCCTTAGCCCAAGAAACAAGCAACTCAAATTGTTCTTCTCTTGTCATATTTGAAGTGTCCAGTAATTTTGCTTCTGATAATTGAATCAAAGGACTGTCTTCTCGATTAGAATCTATATGATCTCTTTCTATGACATTTTTAAGCACCTCATCAAGAGTGACATCATCGCCTCGTTCTACGAGTTCGACATAACGTCTTTGTGCACGTACTTCTGGTGCAGCAGTCATAAAAACCTTTAATTCTGCCTCTGGAAAAACAACGCTACCTATATCACGACCATCCATAACGATGCCTTTTTCTGTTCCCATAGCTTGTTGTTGCTCAACGAGTTTAGCGCGTACTTCAGAGATTTCGGCTACTTTACTTACGATACTGCTTACTTCCAGCGTGCGTATTTCCTTTTCTATGTTCTTACCGTTGAGGTACACATCTGCTCGGTCTGTCTCTTTGTTATAAACAAAACTGATCTTAATTTCTGGCAAACGTTCTACAAGTTTTTCACGATCTAATTGGCCTGATTCTATTAGATTTTCGCTTAAAGCGAAATAAGAAACAGCACGATACATCGCTCCAGTATCTACATATACATAATGCAATTTTACTGCAAGTTGTTTTGCAGCGGTACTTTTACCAGTA
>NZ_MAAX01000184.1 GCF_002162835.1 Nonlabens dokdonensis | reverse complement strand
TTCTGATGGTAAATCAAATAGGATCAAAAAGGTAAATGTGAGCAACAGTCTGCACAGCATTTCTAATTGATAGGTCATCGCTAGATTCCCAAATTTGCTATCGCCTTGTAAAATCCCACGATTCACACTCATGATAAAGTACAAAGGTATCGCCAGTCCAAAGGCAACGAACATTCCGGCAGATTGCGTTTGGAAAACAGCTTGCAACTCGCCAGCAAAAACTACCGTAGCCATTCCTAGAACGATTCCTGTGCTTATGGCATATTTGTAGGCTTTAGCAATGAGCTGTTCTCGTTGCAACTGTTCTAACTCGACTGTGAATTTTGTTACGGTTAATTGAAAAGTCATCGCTACAAAAGAAAGGACCAGCAATAAAGTAATTAATATAGCAGCGTCTGCAAATTGTGTAGGTCCTAAATAACGACCTAATAATAGATTGTATAAATAATTACCGCCATTCACCACAAAGGCGCTCAACATGAAAAGTTGTTCTTGAGTAAAGGTCTTTTTTATTTTGTGTGCGATGGCGATCATGATGCTGTTATATAGAAGTTACTAATTGGATCACACCTCTATTCACTCGTCTGTGAACGATGGATAATCCAGCATATTCAGGTGCTGCTTTCACATTATGAACGACTCTTAATGGGTTGTTGTTTTTTATAAGTGTTAAAGACATAACTGTTCTGATTTTTAATTACGATGCAAATATGCAGTCTTATCAAAGTCTAAAAGCCAGTATTTCGACGAGATGAAATATGCTGTAGACGAGTGGTAAGAATTCCACTTTTAACCAGATTATGAGTTGGATATGTGTTCCGCTTTCTTTGAGAATTTCGCTTTCGCGAAAGCGGAATCTTAAAGAAGTTTATGCCGTGCTTGACACGGTAAGAAAGCGGAATAAAAACCATCTATATATAGAGATAACAACATCTTCAAAAAGAACGACTTTTTCTGATCGAGGACGCAGAACTGACGTTGATCTAAAATGAACCTCTTTGAATCGACCAAATGTATAGTCGAATGGTAGATAGCCACAGATTAACACGGCTGGAAGTGGTTATAAATTGCAACTGTAAATAATCACACAATGAAAAAGTTAGTTTTCCTTATTATCGTATTGATCAGCGCAACGTCTTATGCACAAGATATGAGTGCCGGTTTTACTTACTTAGAAACTGGTAAATATAGTGAGGCCCAAGAGTTTTTTGCCAACATTCTTGAAAGCTATCCTACTAATAAGACGGCAAGGCTTTGTTACGGTCGTGCTTTAGGACTTAACGGTCATACGGTTGAGGCAAAAGAGCTTTTTACAAAACTACAAGCCGATTATCCTACGGACTTTGAAGTTTCTTTGAACGTTGCCGAATCACTATTGTGGAACAAAGATTATGAAGATGCAAAAACCATGTATGTGAATTTGGTGCAGCAAGATTCCACTAGTTTTCCTGCGACATTAGGTTATGCCAACACCTTATCTAACTTAAAAGAATATGACAACGCTTTATTATATGTGAATAAAGCCCTTGAGATCCTACCAGGCAATGCAAATGCTATGGTTTCCAGAAAATACATGAAGTTAGGGAAAGCGGCTCAGGTTTTGGTTTTTCAAGATTATGAGACAGCCATTGCTTTATTAAAGCAAAATTTACAAGATTTTCCAAACGATAATGATTCTACTATGTCACTGGCAAACGTTTATGTGACGAGCCAAGATTTTGAAAAAGCAAATGAGGTTTACAACAGTTTAGAAAATCCAGTTGCAGGTCTTATAGGTCAATCGCTGGTAGCACATTTAATGCAAAAGGATAAAAACGCTTTAGAACTTGCGACTAAAGCTACTGGACTTGCACAAAATGATTCTATAAAAATGATGGACAGTCAGGAACGATATGTACAAGCATTGATCTGGAACGGCAAATACAAGCAAGCAAGAACACATATTGATTCGCTAACCGCGCAATTAGGATCAAATAGTCGTATGGTTGCGTTGAGTGCATCACTTTCTATGTACACAGGTAAAACCAATAAAGGAATTGATTATTATAAAACCATTCTTGCTAAAGACAGTACTTCTTTTACTGGTAATCTAGGAATAGCCAATGCTTACAGAGGTCAAGGAAATCTTTCTAAAGCTTATGAATATGCTCAAAAAACATTGAGTTATTATCCAGAACAAAAAGATGCCAAAGCACTTATCGCCACCATAGATAATACTTTAACGCCATCAGTGAATACTACTGCGGCTTACACGAGAGACAATGGAGATAACGAAGCTTATGGAGCAAGCATCAACACTACGATTCCGTTTTCTGATCGATTTACAACTAGTTTAAATTACAGTTATAGAACCACAGAAAATATGACGCAAGGTAATATGGCAAACAATACGAACATCGTGTTAGGTGCTAAATACCGAATCAAAAACAACACCTGGATTGAGAATACCGTAGGTTTTACAAAAGCAGATGCAGACACGAATAGCTATACAGATGTGAACGGTTCTATTTTCTTAAAAACTCAACCTTTTGCTTTACAAAATCTAGAAATAGGTTACAGCCGCGAACTACAAAATTTTAATGCAGCGCTGATAGACGAAAAGATCTTCTTGAATAATTACATGCTTAATTACAACATGGGAACGACCTTTAATCTAGGATGGTACACAGGATTGATGCATACACAACAAACCGATGGAAACTCTAGAAACTTATTGTTTACTTCTTTGTACTACACCTTTACCAAGTCTCCAGCTTTAAAAGGCGGAATCAATTACCAATACTTGAGTTATGCAGAGCAAATTCCAGAGCAATACTTTAGCCCAAGTAAATACCAAGCCGTTGAAGCATTTTTAGATCTTAATGGAACTGCCGGAAAATGGAGTTACAATGCCAATGTCGCTGGCGGATATCAATTTGTAGAAAACGACGATGCCACTACGTTGTTAAGAGCAGAAGGAAGAGCTACGTATAGCCTTTCGCCGAGATTACAATTAGGCGCTTATGGAAAATACAGCAACATCGCTAGCGCCACAGCCGCAGGTTTTGAGTTCACTGAAGTAGGTATTAGTTTAAGATTGTTAGTTGGCAAAGGAAAGTTGTTTCAATTTTAAGAGGTTGTTAGTCTGAGCGCATAAGTCTTTAATTGTCAGTCTGAGCTTGTCGAAGACGTTTTTATACTGACTGAGTTATTTAAAACTCCATTTGAAGAAAATTGCTTCAACACGATATCACCTTTCAAACTGTTCAAATCGCCTGTTTAAGTGTAAGTCCTACTGCTTATTTATAGTTGGTAATGACTTTAGTTACGATGAGTTTATCCAGTCATAGATATGGATAAAGTGTATATTTGGGTTGATATAACAAGTGGCCATTCATTGCGGAACTCACTCAAAACCGATAAATAAATATGACCAAATTAAAAAAATGGATTCTAATAAATTGTTTGATTTCATTTTTAATGTTTTCATTTATTTTTTATAAAAATGTTGGAGTTTCTGGTGGAGATATTGTCATTTATGCTTTAAACATAATATTCGGAATCATTCAAATAATAACAGTAATAATCCTGATTTGGAAAAAAGAGAAGAAGTTTTATAAAATCATACTTTTCATTCTACTCTTTCAGATAATTGAAATTATGATAATGACAATTTGGGGAAATAGTATAAATGCATTTCTGAAATCTTATTAGAACTGTGAATTGAAAAACGAAACAATAATTGAATGCGGAATTTAGCAAGTTGCGGAATTTCTCACTCAATCGGAATTGAAAAATATTGCGGAATAAAACGCTAACTGAATTCACTCAAACTCTGAGAAGCGGAACACGAAATTTAGTGGAATAATATAAAATCTGAATAAAAACAACGAAATGGCAACACCGTGTATAATTCATTGCTAGTACTCGCCTAATTACGAAAATCCTCGCGGATTTTCTATTCGGTTTGTATTTGCTAAATTAGTTGCTGAAACACGCAACTAACCATACACAACAACGTTAGCCAATATTAGAAAAACGAAACGCACGAATGAATAATACACCAAGAAAAGTAACATTCTCAACCATACTAAATATTCTAAAAAAGAAACCGATTCCAATGCTTTTTGGTTTTCTTTTTACTCTACTTCCATTATTCCTTGTTATAATTTTATCTATTGTGTTTTCATCAATCGGCAATGACACACCAAAAGTTGATTATGAATTGATAAACTCACAAGGAAGAGAAAATACTGCTATAATAACTGATATTGAAACACAATACAATGTGACTATTAACGGAGTTCATCCTACAATAATTTCGTACAAATATTCAGATAACGGAAAGGAAATTGAATCAAAATATAAGGTTCTAGAAGATAGAAAAATAGAAAAACTAGAAATTGGAAATGATATTAAAATTAAAGAGTTGAATGGAAGTTCGATAGTAAAAGACTTAAAACCGTATGGATTTTCAACAGGTTTCTTTTTAATTTTTCCGATACCATTTCTAATTATAGGGTTACCATTTCTTATTTATTCACTCTTAAACCTAAAAAAAGAACTCAAACTCTACAAATTAGGAAAAGTTTCAAAAGGAAAGATAGTTTCTATGATGCCAAAATCGGGACTTCCAGTTTCTAATGTAGGACAAGGAATTATAGTTCATTATGAATATGAAACAAGAAACGGGAATAAAATTATTGGAGAATCATTTACAACTGACTTTTCTATTATGAGTGATAAAAAGAAAGGAGACTTGATTCCGATTTTCGTGTCGAATGAGAATGATGAAAAATCTTGTGTTGTGCCAAAATTGCAATCATTGAGAAATGGCTGGAATATTAACTTTGAATAAAATAACTAGGGCTAGCAATTTTCATAATTCATTGCTTATAATAGCCTACTTACGAAAGTCATAGAGGACTTTCTATCTGTGATTTATTTGCTAAATTTAGTGCTTAAACACGCCACTAATCTTATACAATTACGTTAGCGAGAATTATGAACAAAATCGTTCCAATAATATTATTATCAATTTTAATCTTTTCCTGTTCTTCAAGTAAAATACCATTTGGAATGAGAAAAACTATTTCTAAATTCAATAATGAACTGAACGATACAATAAAATATGATTTTAAAATTGCACCAGAACAAGTAGCAACTTTTAAATACAATTGGGCGTTTGATTTACATACACCCAATTGGCATAATATAAAGGGCCAAAAAGGGCTATTGAAGCTATATTTTAAGTTAAATGGAGTGTCATCTTCATATCATATGAGCGAAATAATTCGAGTAACATATCACAGATATTTGAATAACGAACCTATTAACTTTCGTGAACAAACCAAATATTTGAAAAAATTTGAACGTTTATTGAAAAAAAACACGGATAGTGCCTATGCGTGGGACGACCAAAATAAACCAATTGAGAAATACAGAGAACAAGAAAATGAATATTTTAGCCTTTATACTAGCGGTAGACTAGTAATGGGAATGACTTCAGCTTCGAAAAGATATAGTAAAAGTAGCAGTGCCAGTACTGATGTGGAATACCTCGGTCGAGTTATAAACTTGGAAGAACGTGATCTATTCGTAGAGATTATCAAAGTAAAAAAACCAAAAGATGGATTTAAACTGAATCAAAAAGTTGGAGATACAATACAAGAAAGTCCTTACAGTGTTGTTCTTATTCCAAGCGAATAAAAATAACTCTCGCTAACAAAGAACTGAGGTAAAAAACAACCTTTTTCTTCATTAAATTTAGACACTATTTTTTGAGGCTCAGAAGTCAGTAATTTGATTTCTGAGCTTTTTATTTCTATCTAATTACTTCCAGCTACCCTAATTTTGAAACGTAGGTTTCATCATAAGGCCTACCAGATTTTGCGATAGCAAAACATTGTTTTAGGAGCTTGTTTGCTACGGCGATTAGAGCTTTATTTTCAATTATGTGCTCTTTTTCACCATTAGATTGCAACTAGGTAGACTTATAATTTTGTTGAAAGTTTTAAGAAAAAGTTCGAACTTATTAGTGTTATTTTTGCCCCTTTAGTGAGGTGATTGCTATTAAACTAATAGATACTGATGAGTAACATGATGAGAATACAACATATAGAAAACGAACTAGAAGACCTGAGATCTCAATTAAAGAATCATAAACTTTACAACAACCTCAAAAACATTGAGGATATTAAAGTTTTTATGGAGAATCATGTGTTTGCCGTTTGGGATTTTATGTCTTTATTAAAAACACTTCAAGTTAATCTCACTAATGTTACCACTCCTTGGACGCCACCAGAAAATCCAGTACTATCGAGATTTATTAATGAAATAGTGCATGGTGAAGAAAGTGATGTAAACGAGCTAGGAGAACCTAAAAGTCATTTTGAAATGTATCTAGAAGCCATGCAACAAATAGACGCTTCTACGAGTGACATTGATGCATTTATCAATCATATAAAATCAGGACAATCGGTAAATTTTGCCTTGAATGAAATAGGCATTGAGGAAAAAATAGCAGATTTTGTAAAGTTCACCTTCTCTATTATCGAGACTAATAAAATGCATCTAGTAGCGTCTGCATTTACCTTTGGACGTGAAGATGTAATTCCTGATATGTTTCTAGAAATTCTAGAAAATTCTGTGCAAAAAGACCATCAATACAGTAAGATTAATTATTACCTCAATAGACACATAGAGTTAGATGGCGATGAGCACGGACCATTATCTCTAGAAATGGTTGCAGAATTGTGTCAGGACGATGATCAAAAATGGAATGAAACCCTTGTGGTTGCTAAGCAATCTTTAGAAAAGCGCATTCAGCTATGGGATGCCATTACAGAATTAATTCAGCACAAGAAAACTGCCTCTCACGCAGCGATAGCATAAATTTTTACAATTATTTTACTATGCTGGCTTTAGCGTCTACGCTCCTATTTTCAAAACAATCAGGAGAATAGATGACAGTATTTTACCTGAACACTTTTTAATTGATAGAAATCGGTCGTGTTCTATCGGTATTCTAAACACGTGAAACTTTTGATAATTTTTACGGTGATCTCGCTTTCGCGAAAGCGGAACTTATTTCATCCTATCTTTTAAAATAATTTTTAAAACACAATATTAAAGTTATACCCTATTTTTTATAGGGTATAAACACATATATTGAATTATTTTAAACCTCAAACCCTATAAAATTTAACAGTAACTTTCATATTTATATAAAATAAACCAACTTAGCCCTGTAATTTAAAAAGCTTCAACATGGTTGTAGGGATTCCTAAAGAGATAAAAAATAATGAAAGCAGAGTAGGAATTACTCCTGCTGGAGTTTTTGAACTAGTTAAAGACAATCATACGGTTTATGTACAAAAAAGTGCTGGAGAAGGAAGTGGTTTTTTTGATGAAGATTATAAACTGGCTGGAGCTGTTATTCTAGATCACATTGAAGAAGTGTACGACAGCAGTGAGATGATCGTTAAGGTTAAAGAACCTATCGCCGAGGAGTATGATTTAATAAAAGAAGGACAACTAGTTTTTACCTATTTCCATTTTGCATCCAGCGAGCTGTTAACTAAGGCGATGATAAAATCAAAAGCTGTTTGCATAGCTTATGAAACCGTAGAAGATGCCGATGGTACGTTACCACTCCTTACACCTATGTCAGAAGTTGCAGGGAGACTTGCCATACAACAAGGAGCAAAATACTTAGAGAAACCAGTAAAAGGTCGTGGCGTGCTTTTAGGAGGCGTTCCTGGCGTTGCGCCTGGTAAGGTATTGGTTTTAGGAGCTGGAGTGGTAGGAATTCAAGCGGCAAAAATGGCTGCTGGTTTAGGAGCTCACGTTACCATAATGGATATCAACATGAAGCGTTTAAGATATGTAAATGATGTCATGCCACCACATGTAGTTACAGAGTTTTCAAACGAGTTTAATATAAGAAAGCATATCAAAACACATGATTTGATCATAGGTGGCGTATTGCTTAAAGGAGCAAAAGCTCCAAATCTTATAACAAGAGACATGTTGAAAGAAATGCGTCCAGGAACCGTGATTGTAGATGTAGCTGTAGACCAAGGTGGCTGCGTAGAAACTACACGACCTACTACTCATGAAGATCCTGTATACATAATTGATGATGTAGTACATTATACGGTGGCCAATATGCCTGGTGCAGTTCCTTATACCTCAACAGTAGCACTTACTAATGTCACGCTACCTTATGTATTAAAACTGGCAAAAATGGGATGGGAAAAAGCATGTGAAAAAGATGCCGCATTGCGATCTGGATTAAATATCGTGTCTGGAAAGGTAGTTTGTCAAGAAATTAATGATGCTTTTGGGTGGTGATGTAATGCTTTAGTTATCACATCCATTTTTTATCATTTACAATAACTTGATTGTTCACCGAATTTAGTAATGTATTGAGCTCATTTTCTTTAAAATACCTTAATCCTCTAGTGCCACCAGCGGTGTGTAATTTAAAATGAGCTTCTCGCCTACGTTTTAAAAATACACTGCGCCATTTTTCTACTGCCTGAGTTTTGAAAACTGGTGAGACAATAGTTTGCGGAAAGATCCAGCCTTTTTGAAAAACAACAAAATCATCATCTTTTATCACTTTACTGTGTTTGCCATACATATAAGCAGCAAATACAAGCAAGAGCAGTACGATTACTAGTGGTACTATTGCAACATATTGTTCAAAATAATAAGCCACGGCTATCATCGGGAAAATGACGGTAGATGTGATATAAAATCTTAATCGTGCATAAGAATAAGGATTGCAATGCAACTCTTGTTCTGTCGCATCAATAGACTCTTCAAAGATTAAATTTTGCAATAAGACTCTGTGCTCTTTTTTACATGCAGGAACAGATACGCTTCCTAATTTGCTATCTGTAGACTGCGCTTGATAGATGTAGGCGGTTTGAAACCCTAACAATTTACGCAACGGATTTGAATGAAATTCTAACACCTGTACTTTACTTAGAGGTATTTTTATTTCCTTTTTATTGAACAGTCCCATCTTCAACTCAAGATCATCCCCTTTTCTCACCATACTGAAATCCCAATATTTGTTGAAAGCAAGCACAATACTTATGATGACCGAGAAGAATAAAAATAAAATTAGAAAGCTTACAGCAATCCCTACACTAGCACTAGAAATTATATTTTGCCATGAGAATTCTTTAAATAGATCTGGCAATAACTCCTGAAGAATTTCATTTATTTGATACCATCCACCAGCAGCAACTCCTATAGCTAGACCACCACTTTTCAAATGGTTTTGAGTAATACCTACTTTTAAAATATCTAGAAAACCTAGCTTTAAAATGATGGTTTCTGAAACAGCGGTTCTTTTTTGGGCGGTTGCTTTTTGAAGAGATTCATGAGCAGTGTCTTGCGATACATCTGAAGCAGTTGTTTCTTCAACCTCAACAGGATTAATTTCTTCTGTGATTTCTTCTTTGCGTTCTTGCAATAATTCTTTGAACTGACTGGCAAAAATTTTATCAAGACCAGGAATTTCTAATTCTTTTGCCTTAGAACCTGCCGTTTCTACTTCTAAAGAAACGATACCTAGAATACGCTGGATGATATTCTGATTAATATTAATTGATTGAATACGTTCTAGTGGAATGGCTTTGCGCTCTTTTTGTAAGAGTCCTTTTTGTATAATAAGCTCATTATCTTCAATATGAAAGGTAAAATAAATATATCTTATAATTGGTGAAACTAAAGACATCACCGCAATAAAAATAATAAACATAGTTATGTAAGATCCATACTGACTGCTAGATCCACTGCCTATTAAGGCAAACAGTACATATAAAAATAGCCCCTTAAAACTTTTAAATAAGTAAAAGAAAATGATTTTCTTGCTCTGTCGTTGCGGCGTGGTTAAATCAAGCATGAGCAGAAAGTTTTCCAGAAATATACTCTTTAAGTTTTGCAGCTTCTTTAGGATCGAGACCGCTTATACTTAAATCGCTAGAACTACCACCTGCGGTAAAAATATCCAGCTGGCACAGTTTAAATAAGCGATCTATAGGACCATGATTAATTTCTGTGTGCTGTATTCTATTGAATGGAACCGTAATTTGACTATGAAACAACCAGCCTTTTCTATAGGTAATGTCTTTTTCTCTTAAAATATAACCTCTTACAAAATACTCTTTATAAGAGATAAAAACACTTAAAATAAGTAAGACTACCCATAAACCGCCAGCAACCTTCCACAACCATGGATATTCAGTAACAACAAAGTAAGCCACAACAACTCCGGCTAGTAGCGGTATAAATACCAGAATCTTAGCAATTAATTTTTTGTTCAGAAACCGCTTGGGATGCTTTCTAAAATCGGTTACTTCAATATTTGGTAAATCTGCAGCGAGGATGGTATCGTTAGTCATAATGCTTTATATGTAGAATAAAGTTACTATTTGTTACGCTTTCGCGAAAGCGGAATCTCAACAATCCTAGGTGCTCTTTAAAAACTATTGTGAAATGGTAAGCCCGAATTGTAATCTACCTCCTTCATCACCGTGGAAATAGGAAAAACTAGAACTGAACAATCCTGTCATACTTAACTGAAAACCTCCGCCATAAGAATTATAGAAACGTGTGGAGTCTGTGTTATCCATCCATACTTTCCCGATATCATAACCTATATACGGCGTTAAGCGCAATGGTAATAATTTAGTTTTCATCGGTTTTAAGTCAAAAATCAAATCTCCACTAGCATTTATAGCATAATTTGCTGCAAAACGCTCTGTTCTAAAGCTACGCAACCCATTATTTGCTCCTAAAACAGCTGCCTGGTAAAAATAAGGGTCGTCCCCTATTCTGGTTTGTGCTGCTAGATTTGTTTTAAGAACTATGGTACGATTATCATTTATAGCGTTCCAAAACGTTAGGTCTGGATCAATAGTAAAGAAGTACCTGTCGTTAGAAAGGTCATCAGTAAAAGCTGTTGAAGTTTTAAAAAGCATTCCACGTGTAGGAAACCTATCGTTATCTTTACTTTTATATTCGTAATTTGCGTGAAACTGCAGGTAATCATCTCGTAACTGAGTGATTCTAGTTGCAGCTGGCACATTAACATCTGTTTCTACTGCTTTGTAACCTATTCCTATATCAAATTTACTGCCGTAATGACCTAATTTAATAAGGTGAAATCCTGCTTCCTGGCGTTGCAATTGTATGCGATTTGCATCATAATTAGTATCACGATCAAATTCTGAATCATTTCCATACCCAAAAAAGTTTTCGGTATAATTGTTAGTAGTTATTAATCCTTTAAATTCTAGATTCCAATGTCCTACGGCATTTCCAAGTCCAGCAAAAACATCAAATTTTGCGGCCTGAGTAAGAGAAAAATATTGTGCTTTAAAACCATACATAGAAGAATATGGGTTGCGCTCATATCCTATGACTGACTTTGTAAAACCTATAGATGGTGCAACACCATGATCTGGATTATAGGTTAATACTAAATGAGGCTTGGCAGCTGTTGAAGGTACTTTCTCTGTGTCATAGTGATTGATATCATAGTCATCTCTAAAAATAGCTTTGGCACCATTTTTCTCTTTTAACTCGTTCTCTTCAGATTTGTAATCGTAGATCTCGATGTTTTTACCGTTTTCAATTTTATATTGATCCTCACCTTTTCCTCCAGAGATTACTATCTTGATCAAATCATTTCCTTCTCCTTTGACTTCAAAAACATCATCATCGTCAAGTCCATAGATCCAGATTTCTTGGGTAAGTTTTTGATCAAAAGTTCTAGAAAACAATAAGGTTCCTTTTTCTCCATCCTTAATACGATGGGCTTCTATAGTTGTTATACCGTTAGGTAATCTTGTAATGGTAAAGTAGTCGTCCTTATCTGTTCCTTTAAGAGTTTGAAACTTGAGAAAATGCTCATAATAACGATTAACGATATCATTTAAGTTTTCTTTTCTATCGAGAAGATCTTGCTGAGTTTGTTGCCATAATTCATCTTTTACCTCATCTGGCATTTCGTTAAATGCTTTGGAAACTACATCTGGCGTGATGTGTTTTTGAATATATGCCACTTCTTCCTTCCACAGTTCTATGTCACTGCTTTGCAAAATAGCTCGGTCTAATTTAATAGCACTCTGACTGAATTCTTCAATATGTTCTATGTTAGGACCATAAACGCCAAATTGTCTCGAGCCCTTCATCCATTTTCTCATAAAATCGAGCAATTCTCCATCAAATCTCGCAAAAACCTGATCACGATCTCTAGGAATCGCAATAAAATTTACTTTCTCATCATCTTTTGGATCAACGATTTCTGCCCATCGCCATTGATCCTCATGCCTGTCCCAATCTCCCAAAAGCATATCAAAAATACGAGCTCTTATATACATGCGCTCATCTAGACGGTATTTCTCATCTTCTCTTATTTTATCAAAAAAGTCTTGTGTACTTTCTATGTCTTGATTATTACCAAACATGTGACTGTTTTTAAAAGAGTCGTCTGGCTTTTCTACAATCATGTATAAACGGTCTCCATGAGTTTTATTGAAGTCTCCCAAAGTTGCTTGTTTAGGCACATAAAATAATTTGGGATGCGTGTGATTCAAATCTATCGCTCCTGCAAGTCTAGGAACGGCAAATGCTCCATAAGGATGCGCTGCTGTATAAAAATCTCTTATCAACTCTTGAGGGAATGTACCACCAAAATATTTATCTACGTCAACTGTTCCATAGCCAGCGCTTTTTAAAAATTGTATAGCGTCTTTTTCAAGAGCTCTCATATTAAATTCTCTATCCAGACTATCTACAAGACGCAATCCTTGAGTTTGATTACCACCACCAGCACGTTCTACTTTAAGGCCGCCATAAAGTGTATCCAGCATCACAACTGGTGCTTTAACATCTAGACCGTAAAGCGTGCGATAGTGCTTACCGTAAAACTTTTCATACTCTTCATCCTTAACAGTTTCTTCTTTTTTATAGATAGATGCTTTTTTAAAGTCGTTAGTTATTAAGGGCAAAGAATCCAGGTTGTAGGGTACCGCTTTCGCGAAAGCGTCACCAGAAAAAACTTCTTTTACTTTTCCATTTTTTACTTGATAGAAAAACACTTCAGAAGATTTGTCTTTATAAACTCTAAGCTCTGCATAGCCGCGCTCGCCACTACTCACAATTCCCTTCTTTCCAAGACTGGCATAACCTTCTTCAACGGTAGTTCCTGAAACTATTTGCTTCATATGATCGTGATCTATAAACTGGAGAGTTTTTTCATGAGCGCTCACAAAAAATACACGGTCTAAATCAGTGCTAGCGCTTTTAATTTCCTCCATTAGTTCATTCATCAATGGATTGTAGCGATCTTGTCTAGAAACACTACCTTGAGATCTAATAAAACTCCATGCACTACCCAATACAGGCACATAAAAATTTTCAATACTAGGCTGGTAAATGTTTTCAATACTCATTTGACCACCATAGACACCATTAGAATATATAGGATGGTGCATGGCAACGATAACCGTTTTATGTCGTTGCTTGCGCATCTCGTCTGCAAGTACTGTAATAAATTTTTCTCTGGTATTTATCTCACATTTATCATTAAAATCAGGATTTTTATTCCAGTCTTCTATGTACCATTGCGAGTCTACTATAAAAAGGTGCATAGAATCTGATATCTCAATCTCTTCTAATGGACAGCCGTTCTCTGGTTGAAAAGCCTCATCGTTATCGAGGACATCTTCTACCATTTCCTCAATATTTTTGAGTCCTTTGAGGCCTTCATCATTCCAGTCTTCGTTTCCTGCAAGAACATAAACACTACTGTTAAGTCCCTTTATAATCTCAAGTTTGTTTTTAAAGGCTTCTTTGTCTTTCTCGTCCTTATCCTTACGATTAAAATTTTCTGAATCAACGTTATCGCCCAGAATCAGAGTAAAGTCCTCTTTTTTACTTCTTGATTTGATATCGTTTATGATCGCTTTAAAATTAGCATCTGGCGCATCTGTAGAATTAAGGTTTCCTAATAAGTAAAAGCTGCGGTAATCTGTAGATGACTTTGGACTTATAGGTAAGCGATCGCTATCTATTTGAAGTTTTTTTATAGCACATGATGTGAATAAAAATAAGGTGAGCGCTATTAAAATATGAAAAGGTAGTTTATTACTCATAAAAAAAAGATAATGATCAAAAGTATCAAGATTAGCTTTTGAAAATTGCTAGTATTCTCTTAAAAAAATAGCAAAATCAATCTTTTTATGTAAAAACCTAATTATAATCTAAATTTATTTAGACTACTAGGTTTAATCCAACCGCATCTAAACAACTGCTGTAATGATTAAGAAAAAATCTAGCAATCAGATAGTGCCACATTTACCGCGAGTCCACCTTCACTGGTTTCTTTATATTTAGTATTCATGTCTTGTGCCGTTTGCCACATGGTTTCAATAACCTTGTCTAGAGGTACCTTAGCATTTTTGGCATCGTTGTCTAGTGCCATTTCACAGGCATTGATTGCTTTTATCGCTCCCATGGCATTGCGTTCTATGCAAGGAATTTGTACTAAACCTCCTATAGGATCGCAAGTAAGTCCTAGATGGTGTTCCATTGCGATCTCGCTAGCCATTAATACTTGAGCAGGTGTTCCTCCCATAAGCTCTGTCAAAGCGCCTGCAGCCATGGCGCTGCTTACTCCTATTTCTGCTTGACAGCCACCCATTGCAGCACTTATAGTTGCACCTTTTTTAAACAAAGCTCCTATTTCGCCAGCTACCAGCAAGAATTTTTTCACATCGTCAAAGTTGGCATCATGATTCTCGATAGTCATGTAATACAATATTACTGCAGGAATAACACCAGCGCTACCATTAGTAGGAGCGGTTACTACTCTACCTAATGAGGCGTTTACTTCATTTACGGCAAGTGCATAACAAGAAACCCATTTTAATATTTCTCTGAATTTTACTTCAGTATTGCGTATAGCTTCTATCCACTCTTCTTTGTTAGAATAAGGTTTGCCTTTTTGTAATCGTTCATGAGTGTCAAAAGCACGTCTACGCACTTTAAGTCCACCAGGAAGAATACCTTCTGTATGACAACCTGTGTAAACAGAATCTAACATTACATCCCAAATGGCTTTTAACTTCTGGTCAATAACCTCTGGTGTGTTTAAGTATTCTTCATTTTCTAATACAATTTGAGATACCGATTTATTTTCACGGTCACAATAGGCTAATAACTCTGTCGCCTTAGATATAGGGCGTGGAAAACATTCAAATAGAGCCACTTTCTTTGCAGATCGCTTACGTTCCTTCTGAATGAAAAAACCACCGCCTATGCTAAAGTAGGTTTCAAAAACGCTTTTACCATCTGCAAGAATGGCCTTGAAACGCATTCCATTAGGATGATATGGTAAAAAGTTACGGTTAAAATGAATTTGTGTTTTAGGATCAAATGGTATTAAATGAACGCCATCTAACTGCAACACTTTTTGAAAATTTATATAATCTATTATTTCAGGAATCTCTTCAATACTGCACGTCACAGGATCTGCATTAGTAAGTCCTAGAATACATGCAAGGTCTGTAGCATGCCCTTTACCTGTTAAGGATAGAGAACCATAAAGATCTACTTCTATAGACTGTACTAATGGCAATCTGTTTTTACTGCGCAACTTATTTAAAAAATCTCTTGCAGCTTGCCACGGTCCGAGTGTATGTGAACTAGAAGGACCTACACCTATTTTAAGCATATCAAAGACGCTTATCGCTTCAATTTTAGGAGGATTCTGAGACATAAATAGTTTTAAAAATAACTTTTGATTTGTTAAACAAAGATAAATGTAATTATTGAGGTAATTGTAGTGTTTATCTCGCTTTCGCGAAAGCGAAATTAATATCAAACTTGTTTTACTCATTCTATTTTATGAACTGATAAAGGATCTTAAATTGCTATAACTACTTGCTGTGCACTTAACAATTATAATGAGTGAATTAAATGCTTATTATATAATATCTAAGGGATTAACTATCCATTATGACAGTCAAAATGACATCATGTCATTACTTATGGCATGGCATAGACATTGACCTATGGAAGACGTAATTAAATAGAAAACAAAAATTAAAATAATTTATAATGAGTAAAATAATAGGAATAGACTTAGGTACGACTAACAGTTGTGTTTCTGTAATGGAAGGAAGCGAGCCTGTAGTAATCCCTAATTCTGAAGGTAAAAGAACAACTCCTTCTGTAATTGCCTTTGTAGAAGGTGGTGAAATTAAGGTAGGTGATCCTGCAAAAAGACAGGCAGTAACTAACCCAACTAAAACAGTTGCGTCTGTAAAGCGTTTTATGGGTAACAAATTCAGCGAATCTTCAAATGAAGCTGAGCGTGTTCCTTATAGTGTAGTAAAAGGTGATAACGATACACCACGTGTAGATATCGATGGACGTCTTTATACTCCACAAGAGTTAAGTGCTATGATTCTTCAAAAAATGAAGAAAACGGCTGAAGATTACTTAGGAACTGAAGTAACTGGAGCAGTAATTACTGTACCTGCTTACTTTAATGATTCTCAACGTCAAGCTACTAAGGAAGCTGGTGAGATCGCTGGTCTTAAAGTAGAGCGTATTATTAATGAGCCTACTGCTGCAGCTCTTGCTTACGGTCTTGATAAAAAGGATACTGATCAAAAGGTTGTGGTTTTTGACTTTGGTGGTGGAACACATGACGTTTCTATCCTTGAGTTAGGTGATGGAGTATTTGAAGTACTTTCTACAGATGGTGATACACACTTAGGTGGTGATGATGTAGATCAAAAAATTATAGACTGGCTAGCAGATGAGTTTAAAGCTGCTGAAGATATCGATCTAAGAAAAGATCCTATGGCGTTACAACGTCTTAAGGAAGCTGCTGAAAAAGCAAAGATTGAACTTTCTTCAAGCGCGCAAACTGAGATTAACTTGCCATATGTTACTGCTACAGCAAGCGGACCTAAACACTTAGTAAAAACACTTACTAAATCTAGTTTTGAGAAATTAATTTCTGACTTAGTAAAAAGAACTATTGAGCCGTGTCAAACAGCTTTAAAAAGCGCTGGACTTTCTACTGGAGATATCGACGAGATTATCCTTGTAGGTGGATCTACTCGTATTCCTGCAGTACAAGAAGCTGTTGAGAAATTCTTCGGTAAAGCACCATCAAAAGGTGTAAATCCTGATGAAGTTGTAGCCATAGGTGCTGCGATCCAAGGTGGAGTTCTTACAGGAGATGTAAAAGACGTTCTTTTATTAGATGTTACACCTCTTTCTTTAGGTATTGAAACTATGGGTGGTGTGATGACTAAATTAATTGAGTCTAATACAACAATCCCAACTAAGAAGTCTCAAGTATTCTCTACCGCTGCAGATAATCAACCTAGTGTTGAGATTCACGTGATACAAGGTGAGCGTTCTATGGCGACTGATAACAAAACCATAGGTAGATTTCACTTAGATGGAATTGCACCAGCGAGAAGAGGTACTCCACAAATTGAAGTTACTTTTGACATCGATGCAAATGGTATCATCAAAGTAAGTGCAGAGGACAAGGCGACTGGTAAGAAACAAGATATACGTATCGAGGCATCTTCTGGACTTTCTGAAGAAGAAATCGAGAAAATGAAGCAAGATGCAGCTGCAAATGCTGATGCTGATAAAAAAGCAAAAGAAACAGCTGATAAATTGAACAGTGCAGACCAATTGATTTTCCAAACGGAACAACAGTTAGAAGAATTTGGTGATAAACTTCCTGAAGACAAGAAAGCTCCTATTACTGAGGCGCTAGAAGAGTTGAAGAAAGCTTATGAAACTAAGGATATCGCACAAATTGATCCTGCTTTAGAGAAGTTAAACAACGTATGGACAGCGGCAAGTGCAGACATGGCACAAGCAGCACAAGCGCAAGGTGGACAGCCTGGACCAGATGCTGGAGCGCAGCAATCATCTGCAGATGATACAAGTGATGTAGAAGACGTAGACTTTGAAGAAGTGAAGTAATTAAATTTACAGTCCTTGTGACCGCAAATATTATATCGAGAATCCCTGAACTTGTTAGTTCAGGGATTTTTTTATACCTAATTTAAGCGTATTCCTACTAGCAAAAATGTCCATAGTTTCACTGACTTTCTTTTCAACTATCTGAATCTCTTCCATTTCTAAATAAGAAAATTACAACCCTTAATAGGAAATAACCTTCGTAGATATTTTAATAGGAATATCTTATCGTAAATAATTTATAATAGATATAAACTATTTTAATTTTGTTCTTAAATCTATAACATGAAAACAATTTTAATTTATTCAAGTATAGCGATAGTCGCTTTACTAGGTCTTTTTGGAGGCTATTACTACACCTTCCACATGAATAAGCCTACTGATGTAGCAACAGCAAGTAAGGCAGAGTGTCCACTTGGTTTTGGAACTACAAAGTCAGCAGGATCAATGACTAAAGGTGAAGGTAAAACCAACCAGCAATGGTATCCTAATTCTTTAGACTTAAGTGTCTTACGTCAAAACAGTGATATATCTAACCCATTAGGAGAAGAATTTAACTATAAGAAAGAATTTGAAAGCCTAGATTATGATGCGCTTAAAAAAGATATCGAACTAGCCTTAACAGACTCCAAAGACTGGTGGCCAGCCGATTTTGGAAACTATGGCGGACTATTCATTAGAATGGCGTGGCACAGTGCTGGAACTTATAGAACTGGTGATGGTCGTGGTGGAACGCGTGAAGGTAAACAACGATTTGCACCACAAAATAGCTGGGCAGATAATGCTAACCTAGATAAAGCAAGAAGATTATTATGGCCAGTAAAACAAAAATATGGACAGAAAATCTCTTGGGCAGATTTAATGATTCTAGCAGGAAATGTATCTTTTGAAAACATGGGATTTGAAACACTAGGATTTGCTGGTGGTCGTGAAGACACATGGGAACCACAGACTAATGTTTATTGGGGTTCTGAGAGCGAAATGTTAGGTGATGAACGATTCAATGAAGATAGAGAATTAGAAACACCACTAGCAGCCGCACAAATGGGATTAATCTATGTAAACCCAGAAGGTCCTAACGGTAATCCAGATCCAGTATTAGCAGCACACGATATTCGTCAGACTTTTGGACGTATGGGAATGAATGATGAAGAAACCGTAGCATTAATTGCCGGTGGACATACCTTAGGAAAAACACATGGTGCTTCTAGCGGTGAAAATTTAGGTGCCGCTCCAGAAGGTGCAGCAATTGAAGACCAAGGAATGGGATGGAAAAGCGCTCATAAAAGTGGTAAAGGAGCAGATGCTGTTACCTCTGGTTTAGAAGTTACATGGACTAATACACCTACACAATGGGGAATCGGTTATTTTAAAAGTCTCTTTGAACACGAATGGAAACTAACTAAAAGTCCCGGAGGCGCTCACCAATTTGAGGCTGTAAACCCAGAAAAAATGTATCCACATGCTTTTGATAAGGATAAGCAAGTTGCTCCTACAATGCTAGTGACCGATTTATCTTTGATTAAAGATCCAGAATACTTAAAGATTTCTAAGAGATTTTATGAAAACCCTGAGGAATTTGATGCCGCTTTCGCGAAAGCGTGGTTCAAACTAACACATAGAGATATGGGACCTAGCTCTACTTATCTAGGACCTGAAGTGCCTCAAGAGCAATTTATCTGGCAAGACCCAGTTCCTGCAAGAGATTACAATCTAGTATCTACAAGCGATATCAATCTACTGAAAGGTAAAATAAAAGCATCTGGATTAACGACTAATGAGCTAGTTACAACCGCATGGAATGCTGCATCTACTTACCGTCATGGAGACCGTCGTGGTGGAGCAAATGGTGGTAGAATACAATTAGAGCCACAGGTAAATTGGGCTTCAAACAATCCAGCTCAATTGAAAAAAGTGCTTAATGTATATCGTGATATTAAAGATGATTTTGATACTTCAAGCAAAAAGATATCTATAGCAGATCTTGTGGTATTAGGTGGTAATGTAGCCGTTGAAAATGCTGCAAAAAAAGCAGGTTACTCTATTGAAGTGCCTTTTACTCCTGGAAGAACTGATGCAACACAGGATCAAACAGATATCAATGGTACTAACTTATTGAAGCCTATGGCAGATGGGTTTACTAACTTTCAGCAAAAGGAATATACTCTTACACCTGAACAGTTATTAGTAGACAAAGCACAACAATTAACATTAAGTGCACCAGAAATGACTGTATTAGTAGGTGGAATGCGTGCGCTAGGTGCAAATTATGATGGTTCTAAAACTGGAATCCTTACAGAGCAGCCAGGAACGTTATCAAATGATTTCTTTAAAAATCTGTTGAGCATGGATTATAGTTGGAAACCAGTAGAAAATAATAAGAATTTATTTGAGATTGTAGAGCGCAATACAAATAACAAAAAATGGGATGCGACTCGCGTTGATTTAATATTCGGTTCTAATTCTGAATTAAGAGCACTGTCTGAAGTATATGCAAGTGAAGATGCTAAAGAACGCTTTGTTAACGACTTTATAGCAGCATGGACTAAAGTGATGCAGCTGGATAGATTTGATTTAAAATAGATAGATTTTAGTGTTTAAATAAAAATCCCCAAACCTTTCGGTTTGGGGATTTTTTATTTGCTTACTTATAAAGACACCATCGCCATATAAGTACCATCACATAATATTAAGTGTTGGTCGTAATTTGGGTATTTGTACTGATATAAACTGTCTGATTTACAATTAGTTTTACATCATACTAATCTACTAAAATTTATATTATGACCTCACCACTTCAAGTAAGCTTCAGAATCGTAGGACTGTTTTGCTATTTTGAAAACATCCAGCTCACCGATTTACCTCCTTCATCCACCGTAAAAGAAGTAATGGACGCAATTAAAAGCAAGCAACCTGCATTTAATTACAAAACCGTAACACTTAGAAAAGGAACTTCCAATGAAAAAGAAATCGTAGATAAAATGTCTTATGATTTTTCACAAACTTCTAAAACACCTTACAATACCTCTGGAACGCCACAAGATGGAAAAAGATCTCTCATAAATACACATGGTGATAAATCTCTAGTATGGCAATATTACCGCTCTGCAACAGGATCTGTGGACGGATCAGTATGCGAGATGAAACTATTTTCAAAAGGACAGCCATCATTTGCAACTACTGCGCTTAATATGAATGATCCTTTTTTCGGACAGTTTCCTTCTAGTTTCCAACAAAGTACTTACAACTTAACTTGGAGGCTGGTTCAAATTGAGATCACTCCTGAAAAACAAGCTGAATTTCTTAAAGCAAAAGCAGAAGCGATTGCATCTGGATCTTATTAAGAACACGTTTTAACAAATAGAAAAGCTAGATGGACTTAGACTGTCTATCTAGCTTTTTTATACTTATAAGAAGTGTTGTGTGGAAATCAATGGTTTTAGTTTCGCTTTCGCGAAAGCGATGATATAACTTCACCGTTAAACAATCTTAATTTTGGGTATTTATACACATTGTACACCTTAAAGATGTGACTTAATTTTAACCATTGCAAAACCCTTTAAAACCAACCTCATGAATATTAAAACATTAAACATAATCGCACCTGCATTATTAATCTTTTTCAATGTCTCTTGTAAAAAGAAGGAAGCTCGTCAAGATGTCCCAGCAAATTACCCTACTACATATACTTATGAAGTATCGCTAGAACCTGTTCAAGAGAACATAACATCGCCAGCTCTTCAATCATTTGTACATGCTACACATGGAGAAGACTGGATTCTTTTTGCCGGTAGGACTAACGGAGAAAATGATTCTAATGGTGGCTTACATGACCTCACAGCAGATTATTCTCTGAAGTCGTTTCCGCCTAAATCTTTCAATTCTAACATCTATGTTTTCAACCCTAAAACTGGAAACAAGGCTACTCTCGACTACCGGAAAATGGTAGAAAATATTTATTTTATGGGAGATGGAGGAAATGATGCATCTACTGAAATACAGAAAGTTTGTACTCTAGTAGGAGATAAATTAAGTCAATATGGAAGCATATTTTTATGTTCTAATCCTCAAGTTTTACAAACTGGTGATGATTTATATGTTATAGGTGGTTATGGTGCACCGGTAGGAGAAGTTCCTACGGCAGCAAATTACCATACATTTGACGCCATCGCAAAAATCAATGTACCACTATTATCTCGTTTAGTGCAAGGTGATTATAGTTTAACAACTGACGAGTGGATGAAGGTATTTAAATTTGGTAATAATCCATCATTGCGCATTACCGGAGGAGAATTAAAGAAAGCTGGTAATGAATTTTACCTTGCTGGAGGACATAATTTTAATAACAATGAACAAGTTTATCTTAACTCAGTTTATCAGTTAGAATTTAGCGATTCAAAAAAATCTTTAGATCTTACAGCTACCGTTACAGATACGATCAGTGACTTAACAGCAACACAGTTAAAAGATTTGAAACTAGCAGATAGCACTTCTATTTTTAGAAGAAGGGATTTACCAGTAACCTCGTCTGTATATATGGATAAGGATAGTAAGTTAGCTCCAAATTTTGCATTAATGAGTGGTGTCTTTAAATATCACTTTGCTGCATGGAATGATGCTATTTATATCACACCAGATGCTGATAAAAAATATAAAGTCGACAATAATCATAATCAAAAGGATTGCAATGTTTATTCCTGTCCTGACTTTACTATTTACGATTCCAGCAACAGTGAAATTCATACATTTTTACCAGGAGGAATAGGTAATGGAAAAGCAGATGACCATCTATCAGGATTCACAAATACACTAGGGTATTCAAAGTATAATTTAAAAAGTTTAGAAAGCTCTTTTGACACCATTTCAAAGGCTTTTCCTTCAAAGTATTACTATGGAGCAGAGGCTGTTTTCATACCTAATAGCAATGCCAAATATTTAAGCATTGATGGTGTAGAAGCAGATGTGATTGATAGCGAAAAGACTTTTACTAACTCTCAACAAGTAGAAATAGGTCATATTTACGGTGGTATTGAAGCGTATGAGGACTCTCCTTCTACTTATGGATCTGGCAAATCTGGGGCATCTAATAAAATATGGAAGGTAACAGTAACTAGAATTCCTATAGAATTTAAGAAGTAACTGTAACTCTGCTATTACAATCATCTTACATAATGAGAATAGGACCAACTAATTATGAGGTTCTATTCTCTTTTATTTTACCTCTATAACTTTATTCTGGTAGCTACATTTGTTACAGTACTATCAATGCGATACTTTCCTAAATTGATTAAACTTAATAGTAGTATCTTTTGATTAAATTGGCTTTGTTTATATTACAAAGTCCTATTGATCATACACCAACCTAAAACCCATTCATGTCTCAAACTAATACGATAGACCTTATTACATCGCTCGGTAATTCAATAATTAAAGAAAACTTAGATCAAGAGAAACTAAAGAAAACCATAGATTCAATTCACCAGCAATTTCATGAAGCAAATAATATTTCAGGATACGATACAAAAATGGAGTATCTCGCCGCAATTCCTGCTCAAAGAGGTAAAGCCCTTGGTCTCAATCACGCTGCGCAATGTTTGTTAGATTATCACAGAACAGAAAAATTTGTAAAAGCGATCATTACA
>NZ_MAAX01000036.1 GCF_002162835.1 Nonlabens dokdonensis | reverse complement strand
GACTTGAAGACTGAGCAATGTATCAAGTCTTATATAATCCCAATAAGTTGTATAAGTATCGTATAGTAGGCCATCAAGATAAGAAAGCATGTCTTGACCAGAATGTTTGAACTTGTCCTCAAGTAACTTAATCCGGCTGGCAATCTCTGGGCTTATTTCTGTAGACATTAGGTTCATTAAAAATGACTTACAAAAGTAATGAACCCTAGGGTTTTTAACAATTCTTTACGGTGTGGAGTTAACGATAAATAACTTTAAAATGATACTAATCTGTTAATCAAGAATGTGATTTAATTTGCTATAATTTGAAAAGAGTGTTTCAATCCTTTAAAGGCATCCAGATCTGCAGTAAGGGATCCTACTGCAAGTTTTGCCTTTATTTTTAAAGGTATTTTATTCTCATCTTTAGAAATCCACACGGTTAAACTTTCTTCTTCTTTAAAGACTCTACCAGATTGCACATAAGGTCTAAATTTTAAGGAAGCTACTTTACCAAATTTAGTTTTTACGACTTCTTCTCCTAAATATTTCAATTTAAAATCAAAATTTTCTTTGTCAAAAAACATGGGTAAAGTAAACTCATCTCCTAGTTTAAGATCATTTATATCTACCATATTCCTCAAATGGTAAAAGGCACTCATCATGTCTTGTGTAGATGGAGCAATGTCTACAGTTGATTTAGTTTTATGTTTTTTATCATGTACAAGTGCTGTACCAGCGTCATGGTCAAAATCTATCTGGATATCTTTTGTGTGGCCGCCTTCGTCTATTTTTCTAATAAATCGATATGGTTTTACCGTCTTGCGGTCTATGTAGGTTTCATAGTTATCGTCTACTTTAAAGAATAAATGTAAAAGGCCTGTAGATTTTCCGGTTCCTTTGATATGATAGACTGGTTTACCTTTAAGTCGCGACTTATTTACTTTAAGCTCTGCATAACTAGCATTAAAAATTCCATAGTGTATTCTAAACTTGAACCACTCACCATTTTTAAAAGCAAGCTGCTCCTCTACAGGTTCTATGGTGTTATGAACAGGTGTAAATGCTGTTGTTACAGTAAATACAGTTATCATTAAAAAAATAATCTTTCTCATACAAAGTATAATTAAATGAAGACATTGCGCCTTCTATTACAACCTTTACAAAGTTTATTCCAAAATGATAACTGCTTCACTATCATTTTATTATAAAGTACCTCTTAAGGCTTGCTCTCTTTCTATGGCTTCAAATAGAGCTTTAAAATTACCAACTCCAAAGGATTGAGCACCCTTACGTTGAATTACTTCTATGAACATGGTAGGTCTATCTACTACAGTTTTAGTAAACAGTTGTAACAGGTAGCCTTCTTCATCGCGGTCTATTAAAATGCCGTGTTTCTTGAGTACTTCTACATCTTCATCAATTTCTCCTACTCGTTCTAATAGGTCATCATAATATTCTTCTGGTACGTATAGAAATTCTACGCCTCGCTCGCGCATGGCGCTTACTGTTGCAACAATATCATCTGTTGCTACTGCTATATGCTGTACACCAGGGCCGTTATAAAAGTCTAAGTATTCTTCAATTTGTGATTTTTTCTTACCTTCTGCAGGTTCATTAATAGGAAATTTTACACGTCCATTTCCATTGCTCATCACTTTACTCATGAGCGCCGTGTATTCCGTAGAAATGTCATCATCTGCAAAGGAGATGATTTGCGCAAACCCCATAACCTCTCCATAAAATTTACACCAGGTATTCATTTCATCCCAGCCTACATTACCTACCATGTGATCGATAAATTTAAGTCCTACTGGTTCTGGATTATAATGAGATTCCCATTTCTTAAATCCAGGCAGGAATATCCCGTTGTAATTTTTACGTTCTACAAACATGTGGACCGTTTCACCGTAGGTATAAATTCCAGATTGTACTACCTCTCCATGCTCATCAGATGTTACGGTAGGCTCCATGTAGGGTTTTGCACCTCTTTTAGTCGTTTCTTCAAAGGCTTTTCTAGCATCTTCTACCCATAGGGCTACGACCTTAACACCATCACCGTGTATGTTAATGTGCTCGTTAAGCTCACCGCCTTTTTGAAGTGGAGTAGTGAGCACTAATCTTATTTTACCTTGCTTTAGAACATAAGATACTCGATCCTTTAATCCTGTTTCTAAGCCAGCGTAAGCTTCTGATTGAAAACCAAAAGCCGTTTTATAGAAGTGAGCACTTTGCTTTGCATTACCTACGTAAAGTTCTACATAGTCCGTTCCTAGTAGTGGAAGAAAGTCTTCTGCTTCTTTGAAAAGTTTTTTAAGTGAATATTCTGTGTTTTGTAAATCTTTGAGGTTTTTTATTTCGGCTGCCATAATGTGTTTTTTAATTGATAATAAATAATAATAAGTGTAAAATGCTTATTATAGTTACCACATCGCTCTACAATGCGCTGTTACATCCATTCTTATAATTACCATTTTATTGTTCTATTAATTCTTCAACCTCTTGCTCTTCCTCAATTTCTATTTCTTCTATTTCTATAATAGAATCATTTTCTGATTCTACAGATTCCTCTGCATCATTATCATTGTATTCCCAATCCTCCTCAAAATAAGAGTCATCTTCTTCATATAAGGATTCTTGTTCTTGCTGATTTTTAAAATCTTCAAAACCTTCAAATTCTCCGTTCATGATTGATAGAAAAAGTCCTCCAAAGAACAACGCGATCACTAAAAAGATAAGGCAGGTCAGTCCAGATAAAGAGACACTAATGATATTAATTATTCTACCAGCATTGACACTTTTTATAGTGCTTTGACTAAATTTTGAAGGATCTTCTTTATATATCTTTAAATTTTTATTTGCAATTACTAGTCCTATAATACCTAAAATTAAGGTAATGATAGATGGAATGCCATAACATACACAACCCATAAAGAATAAAACTATAGAAACGATACCTAAAGTAAGCGCACTAGGATCTCCAGGGAGTTTTTCTCCTTGATATGGAAATTGATAATTGCATTGATCTTGATACATATTATGTCTAGATTGCTGCTGTCCTTGATTTTGATAAGGTTGCTGACCAGAATTACCGTTGTTAGGCTGGTTTGAAGAATGAGGTGTGTTATTTTCCAATGTAATTATGTTTTAAGCAAAAATAATTTATTACAACCAGCTTTTGTGGTAACTATCATCAGCAATTTCTAGTCCTTCTTTAGTTACCATTAATGGTTTAAAAGTGTCTACCATAACAGCTAGTTCTTCTGTTTTTACTTTGCCTATACTTTTTTCTACCGTTCCAGGATGCGGCCCATGAGGAATACCAGCTGGATGCAAGCTTATGTGTCCAGCATCTATGTCATTACGACTCATAAAATCTCCATCTACATAGTACAGTACTTCATCACTATCTATGTTACTATGATTATAGGGCGCAGGAATGCTGTTAGGATGGTAATCATATAATCTAGGAACAAAACTACATACCACAAAAGCATCAGTCTCAAATGTTTGATGCACTGGCGGCGGTTGATGAATGCGTCCCGTTATAGGTTCAAAATCATGAATAGAAAATGCATAAGGGAAATTATACCCATCATAACCTACCACATCAAATGGATGCGATGCGTAGACCATTTCAAAAATATCATCTTGTTTTTTAACCTTAATTATAAACTCACCTTTTTCATCATGTGTCTCGAGAGTTTCTGGTCTTCTTAAATCACGTTCACAAAATGGAGAGTGTTCTAATAACTGACCGAACCAGTTCCTGTAACGTTTAGGTGTATATATAGGTCGTCTACTTTCTACAATAAACAATCTATTATCTTCTGTATCAAAATCGATCTTATAGATAATTCCCCTTGGGATTAATAAGTAATCACCGTATTTAAATTTTAGATTACCTAAATGAGTTCTCAATGTGCCAGAACCTTTGTGTATAAATAAAAGCTCGTCTGCATCACTATTTTTGTAGAAATAATCTTTAGTAGATTCTTGTGGTGCCGCTAGTATAATTGCACAGTCACTATTGATAAGCACAGTTTTTCTACTTTGTAGGTAATCTTTTTCTGGCGCTATTTGAAAACCTCTTAGTCGATAAGATTTGATATGATTTTTTAAGGCAATCTCTGGTTTAACGCTGTATTGATTCCTAATTTCCTTAACCATCGTTGGACGGTGAACATGGTAAGAATTTGTTGACATTCCATCAAAACCTATAGTGCCAAATAGCTGTTCTGAATATAGAGTCCCATCAGGTTTTCTAAACTGCGTATGTCTTTTAGGTGGTATTTTTCCTAATTTGTGATAAAATGGCATAGTAACAAGTTAAATCTCTCAAATTTCGGAAATTATTTAGACCATTCCATGACATAAAGGATTTATTTAAATAAAATCATGAACAATTTTATGGGTAGAGCTGTTTTAAGAATTTCGCTTTCGCGAAAGCGAGAACTCTTCTATCTCATTTGTAACTTTTTATAAATTTTTAAAATCTGAAACCTAGATTCACAAAGAACTGACCATCATCTTGCTGTGGAGAAAAAGTATACTTCACTTCAATAGGTCCTAGAAAGGTTTCCATTCCATAACCTATCGCATAACCAGTATATTGTGCGTTTGTAAACCAGTCGTCTGTTTCAAAAAGGTCGTCCTGAACGCTTGCAAAATTAGAACTGAAAATAATATGATTTTTTTTAAAAATTTCATAGTCCACCTCAAATAATGCCTTGATGATAGAGTTTCCACCAGCGCTAACAAAATCATACCCAAAGAATGGAATGAGATTATTAATGCGACGTGAGCCATAACCTCCTAATATAAAGTCCATTGCAGAGTTATCTGTATCACCTATGGTAATTCCTACGTGAGCATCACCTCGTAACGTTAAGTTTCCAAAACTATGTGCGCGTCCTACTTGTAATTGAGCAATAGAAAACTCCTTAAAGCGCTCGCCAAATTCGGTATTGAAAACGTATATGTGAAAATCTCCATCAATTCTCCATCCTGAAGATGGTAAGAAGGCGTTATCATAAGAATCTACAAGTACTTTACCGTAAACACTTCCTAAAGTCCCGTTAGAAAAGTTGGTAACATCATTATCATCTGGATCTGGTGTCGTAAGCGTTTCAGTAAAAATGTCTAATGTTTTAACTTCAGCTCCTGTTATGAAATTAATAGATTTATTTAATCTGGTTTGTACATATAACTGCTGCGTCCAGTCTCTATATTCTAAATCTAAATTGTTAACGCCTAGAGATGAAATGCTACCTAACTCTTGTATTAAAGATGCTTTTACGTCTTTTTCAAATTTCAAAAATTCACTGTGAATACCTATGGACCAGTACCTTCCTTTATCAATGTAATAATCAAAATTGTACCTGAGATTATCACCTACAATTGCGTCTGCAGAGATAATGTCACTGTTAAAAAGAACATTTTTTCTAGAGAGATTAATTAAAGCTGCACTTCTAAGCAACTCGTCATAATGCAATCCTAAACGCAAGTAATTGCGCACTTCACTTTCTAGAACTTCTATATTTAACGTGGCATCATTTCCAGTACCTAAAATTTCGTAATTGATTTTTGTAAAATTATCTGATGCTTGCAAGTTGTTGATTGCTATGTTGATATCATTATAAGCAATTTTACCTGGAGTTTTCACCTTGAACCTTCCTACTATATATGCTCTGGTATAGTCGTTATTACCATCAACTTTTATTTCATTAATGTACACGCTATCTCGCGCTTTGATTTCAAGATCAGGCTTGAGGTAATCTTTAGAAGATAACCGCTGTAAACTGGCTATCTCATTGCGTGCCGCTATCTCACCTTTACCAATGATTTCTCTTCCTTTTTCAAAAGACACTACTGAGAACTCTGATATATCTGGCAGTATATATACATCAGTCTTAGGAGCTTTGATCTTCATGTCATTAATAGTCCTAAAGTTATTAATTTGAGAGAGTATATCTAGCGCACTGTCCAGCTCTTCTAGAGATTTAAGATCATCTTGTACATCTACTCCTATAATAATGTCCATACCGCGATCTCTTAATTTATCGATAGGGTAATTATCTGTCACTCCACCATCGATTAGTAGCCTACCATTTATTTCTACAGGAGCAAAAAGTGATGGCAAAGCACCACTAGCATTAACAGCTTTAGGTAAATATCCATTTTCTAATACGACTTCTTCTCCTGTGGTAACATCTGTTGCGATACATATAAAAGGTATGGGTAATTCACTAAAATCATGAATATCCTTGACATGATACAGCAGTCCAGATAACAAGTCATAAATGTTTTGACCTTTACTTAATGAAGAAGGTAGTTGTACTTGAAAATCTTTAAAAGGTAATGTAATCGCATATTTTTCATTACTTCTACGTTCAAAAAATGTTTTTGAACTACGCGGTATCTCATCAGAAATGACTTTATCAAAATCTATAGTTCTAAAAACAGAATCTAATTGCTTACCAGTATAACCAGATGCGTAAGCAGACCCTATAATAGCGCCCATACTTGTACCAGCTATGTAATCTACTTTAATACCCAGTGAGTCGATGATCTTTAAAGTACCTATATGAGCAAGGCCTTTTGCGCCACCACCAGATAGCACCAGACCTATTTTAGGCCGTTGAGATGTTGTATTCTCTTGAGCAAGAAGAGAATCTGCTTTTGCAAAAGCGAGAACAATAAAAAGAAAAATGATGCTACTCTTCTTCATCTTTATAAAAATTAATTATTTTTTGAGCTCTTGAAACTCCTACTATTTCAGATAGTTCTACTTTACTTGCCTCTTTAACGCGCTTTACACTTCTAAAGTGTTTTAAAAGTTCAATTACTGTTTTTTCTCCTATTCCTGGAATTTCATCAAGCTCTGTCTCGATAGCTTGTTTGCTCCTTTTGTTTCTGTGGTGCGTGATACCGAAGCGGTGCGCTTCATTGCGCATGTGCTGTATGACTTTTAGGGTTTCAGACCTTTTGTCTAAATATAAAGGTACAGGATCGTTAGGATAAAACAACTCTTCCAGGCGTTTTGCAATTCCTATGATGGGAACTTTACCTCTTAAACCTAATCGCTCTAATGCAGTCACACCACTAGAAAGCTGTCCTTTTCCTCCATCTACGATAACAAGTTGAGGTAGTGGCTGGTCTTCTTCTAGTAACCTTCTATAACGTCGATAAACAACTTCTTCCATACTGGCAAAGTCATCTGGACCTTCTACAGTTTTGATATTAAAGTTTCTATAGTCTTTTTTACTGGGCTTACCGTTTTTAAATACCACACAGGCGGCTACAGGATTAGTACCTTGAATATTTGAGTTATCAAAACATTCCATGTGTCGCGGCTCTTCATCCAGCCTCAAATCTGCTTTCATTTGAGCCATTAATCGATTAGTATGTCTATCTGGATCGACTATTTTTATTGTTTTAAATTGTTCCTGTCTAAAGAACTTTGCATTGCGTTCTGACAGATCTACCACTCGTTTTTTATCACCTAGTTTGGGTATGGTTACTTTGAGGTTTTCTCCTAGCTCCACATCAAACTGAGTGTAGATTTCTCTAGATTGAGAGTCAAATCTATTGCGTATTTCTATGATGGCTAATTCTAGAAGCTCTTTGTCGGTCTCATCCAGCTGTTTTTTAAGCTCCATGGTATGAGAACGAGTGATTGCACCGTGATTAATTTGCAAGTAATTCACATATCCTGCAGCCTCATCACTTACAATGGTAAACACATCTACATTTGAGATATTAGGATTCACCACAGTAGATTTTGCCTGATATCTGGTAAGAATCTCTAATTTTTCCTTGAGCAATTGTGCTTCCTCAAATTCCATATTTGCAGCATGCTCTTGCATCAATTCTGTAAAATAAGAAACCGCTTCTTTAAAATCACCCTTAACAATTCCTCTTATGGCCTCGATGCTTCTATTGTATTGCACCTCATTTTGTAAACCTGTGCATGGTCCTTTACAGTTGCCTATATGGTATTCTAGGCATAATTTGAATTTACCTTCATTAATTTTGTCTTGCTGTAAGTCGTAATTACAAGTTCTTATAGGATATAAGGTTTTTACTAATTCTAGTAAAGTTCGCACCGTTCTTACACTGGTATAAGGGCCGTAATATTCACTGCCATCTTTGATCATTTTACGCGTGAGGAAAACTCTAGGAAAACGTTCTTTTTTAATGACTAACCATGGATAGGTCTTGTCATCGCGCAGCATAATATTATATCGTGGATTGCGACTTTTTATTAAGCTATTTTCTAGTAGTAAGGCGTCGGTCTCGGTTTCTACCACTATATGTTCAATACGATGGATGTTTTTAACCATCGTTTTAATACGGTAACTATCGTGATTCTTATTAAAATAAGATGAGACGCGTTTTTTTAGCTTTTTAGCTTTTCCTACATAGAGAAGTCTGTCCTTTTTGTCAAAATACAAATAGACTCCAGGCGAGAGTGGTAAGGTTTTGATTTGTACCTCAAGAGGTGGTAATTCCATAGCACAGTAAAGATAGGAATATTGATCACTTTGCAAAGTTGTTTTTAATAGAAGTTTATGCTTGTTTCGCTTTCGCGAAAGCGAAACTTATAAAACATCTCTATTATAAAATAGTAGCAATTGTGCTATCGATATGTTAAATTGCGGCACTGTGCTATTATCAAGTCATTAATGAAATTTTATCCCCTAAAATTTAAACCTGTATTTCACTACCGTATTTGGGGTGGAGAACGTCTTAAAACACATTTTCGTAAAGATTATGATGAAGAATCTATAGGTGAAACTTGGGAAATTAGTGCAGTTCCAGGAAGTGAGACCCTAGTGGAAAATGGAGTTTATGCAGGTAAAACCATTAATGAGTTGGTCACTGTTTATCACGAAGATTTTATAGGGAAATCTGTTTATAAAAAATATAAAGGCGAGTTTCCCTTACTTATCAAATTTATAGATGCAAAAAAGCCTCTTTCTATACAAGTGCATCCTAATGATCAACTGGCTAAAGAGCGTCACAATTCCTTTGGGAAAAATGAAATGTGGTACATCATGCCATCTTTTGAAGATGCCACTATAACTGTAGGATTTAATCAAGAAATAGATAAGGAATCTTATCAAGAACACCTTAAAAATAATACACTTACAGATGTTTTAAATGAAATTAAAGTAAGTGAAGGTGATGCCTTTTACATTCCTACAGGTAGAATACACGCCATAGGAAAAGGTGTTGTGCTTGCAGAGATTCAGCAATCTTCTGACGTGACCTATCGTATATATGATTATGACCGTAAAGATGCTGTCACGGGCAAGAAACGTCAATTACATACAGATCATGCGCTAGACGCCATAGATTTTGAACTGCAAGATTCTTATCATACCGATTATGACAGGAAAATAAACCAGACTAACGAACTAATTAACACGCCTTTTTTTAATTCTAATTTTCTACAAGTTCAAGGCAATTTGAAAAGAGATTATTCACATTTAGATTCATTTGTAATTTATATGTGTGTCAAAGGAAACGGTACTTTGATTAATGATGGAATGAGTTATAAATTGGGTTTCGGTGAGTGTTTATTACTTCCTGCAGGATTAGCAGACGTACAATTAGAAGCAACACATATGGAGCTACTAGAAATCTACATGTAGCGATTTCACTAGGGTAAACTTTAGGTTTTGATTTTGAATAAAGCTTCGACTGCTTTTTATCTTTGTATATCGTTCATACTTAAATAAAATCTTATGTCTAGTTTTAAAGAAATAACAAATAGTGATACGCCGGTTTTAATTGACTTTTTTGCCACATGGTGTGGACCTTGTCAAACTATGATGCCTGTTTTAGATAAATTAAAAGAAGAACTAGGTGATAACGTACGTATCTTAAAAATTGATGTAGATAAAAATCAAGCGCTTGCAACTAAATTTCAAATAAGAGGAGTTCCTGCTTTTATGATTTTTAAGAACGGTAAACAAATTTGGAAAGGAGCTGGAGTACAACCTTTACATGAGTTGAAAGCTCAAATTGATAAAGCAGCAGCAGCGGTTTAGTTTTAATCAGTAACTTTAAAGTTACTTTGCTCATTAATCTTATTAACTATAAGTATTAAACAGGCATAACACGACCTAAAAACAATCTTATGAAACTAGTCCAGAATTCCACGCTTTTAATTGCCATCTTTTTAGGTAGCTTTATTTCTTTTGCTCAAAATTTTGAAGGTTCATGGACAGGAGCTGTTCAAGGGTTACCTCTAGTTTTTGAAATATCACAAAGCGATGGAGTGTATACTGCAAAAATGCAGTCTCCTAAACAATCAAAAACTTTTCTTCCAGTTTCAGAAATTACTGTTGATGGTGACCAAATCAACATGTCTCTTGCGTCTTTTAAAATAAAGTATACGGGCAAGATAGAAGGTGAAAAAATCAATGGTACCTTTTCACAAGGAACGTTCTCAACACCTATGCTTTTAGAAAAAAAAGCTTACGTAGAAGAAAAATTAAATAGACCTCAAGAACCTAAACCACCTTTTCCATACCAGGTAGAAGAGGTAGTTTTCAAAAATCCTAAGGCTGGAGAAATCAATCTTGCAGGAACTTTAACTTTGCCTAATAATATTAAAAATCCACCAGTTGCTATTTTAATCTCAGGATCAGGTCCTCAAGATCGTAATGAAGAGTTGTTAGGTCATAAGCCGTTTCTAGTTATTGCACATCATCTTACTCAAAACGGTGTTGCTGTATTGCGCTATGACGATAGAGGTGTGGCACAATCTGAAGGAACACAAAAAGGCGCCACTAGCGCAGACTTTGCTACAGATGTGGAAGCTGCAATTTCTTACTTGAAGTCGCGCAATGACGTTGATCAAAATAAAATAGGTCTGATAGGTCATAGTGAAGGTGGTCTTATTGCTCCCATAGTCATTGCAAATAAAGAAAATGATGTTGCTTTTTTCATCTCACTTGCCGGTCCAGGTGTTAGAGGAGATAAAGTTTTATTACCACAGTTGAGAAAATCTGCAGAGCTCGCTGGGGCAAATCCAGCCGATTTAGATTTTGAAATGAAAATGATGCAACAACTGTTTGATAAAATAGTGGCGTCTGAAAAGCTTACTACTGCAGAGATGAATGAAGAATTAAAAAAAAATTTAAATAGTATTGCTGAAGAAGCACCTACCAATTTGAAGGCTAAATACACAGATTCTTTTGCAAATACTCTGAGTTCTCAGTTTTCTAACGAGTGGATGCGTTATTTCTTAAGATACGATCCTAAAAATAATTTATCTAAAGTAACCTGTCCAGTTCTTGCCATCAATGGTTCCCTAGATTACCAAGTAATACCAGAGATCAATTTAGATGGTATGAAATCCGCTTTCGCGAAAGCGAAAAATAAAGACGTCACTATAAAAGAGCTGCCCGGCTTGAATCATTTATTTCAGAATGCGACAACTGGTAGCGCAATAGAATACGAGACAATTGAAGAAACTTTTGATCCGGCAGCATTAGAGTTGATGTCTTCATGGATTAATCAAAGATTTTAAACAGTCTGTAATTGAATGTTATTTCTTTATAAAAATAGGGACTTATCTAGAAAGACTATCATGTATTCAAAGTTTCTAACATTTGTATTAACCCTTTTTATATACTTTACTAGTATGTCACAAACCACAGAAAAACCCAAAGCACTAAATGTTCTAGGAACCACATTAGAATCTTGTTGTATTGATCCTATGACTGGTTACTGGAGAGATGGTTATTGCCGTACTGCAAATGAAGATCAAGGCACGCACGTAGTATGCGCCATAATGACCCAAGAATTTCTAGAATTTACAAAATCTAAAGGAAACGATCTCACCAGACCTATACCTGCATATCAATTCCCAGGCTTGAAACCTGGCGACAAGTGGTGCTTATGTATTTTACGATGGCTTGAAGCCGAAAAGGCAGGAGTAGCTCCTAAGATATCACTCAAATCTACTGATGACAAAGCTTTAGAATACACTACGATAGATTTATTACAAAAATATGCTATAGATGAGTAGAGGTTTTGTAAGAGAAGGCGATCAAGAAGAACCGGTAGTTATACCGCAAAGAGCAGTGTTGCCCGATGGTGTTGTAAATTATGTGACTCCATCTGGTTTTATCGAGTTAAAAGAAGAGCTTCAAGGGTTAGAAAACGATTTCTCTTCTATTGAAATAGAAGATGAAACTGAAAGAAGGCGTGAGCAAACTCTTATTCAGGGAAAAATAAATTTACTCAAAGAACGTATCGCCACAGCAAGACCTATAGATTTAAAGTCGCAACCGCAAGATGAGGTGCGCTTTGGAGCTACGGTAATCTTCAAAAACTTAAACTCTAACTCTAGTCAAAAAATAACTATTACCGGTGTCGATGAAGCCAATGTTGCTCAAGGTAAAATTTCATTTACTACTCCTATTGCTAAAGCTCTTACAGGAGCTCAAGTAGGTGATAAGGTTCATTTTAAGTTGGGAAATGAAATAAGACCGCTTTTAATAGAAAGTATTCATTATCAATAAAATATATAAAATTATGTAAGCTTGTTTAAATACGCTTTCGCGAAAGCGGTATAAGAACAATCTATGTCTTTTATTTAGAATGATTTTTAACTAAGAGCTTTGAGAGTTATCTTTGTCAGACTCTAAATTACAAGATGAAAATAGAAAAGAAAGATGTCCTTAAAGCGCTGGAAACCATTTCGGTTCCAGGAGAAGGGCAAAATATGGTAGAGAGTGGAGCGGTTAAAAACGTTCTTGTTTTTGGTGATGAAGTTGTGGTAGACGTAACTATCAATAATCATAGTCTTCAAGCCAAGAAAAAAACAGAGGTTTCCATTTTACAAGCAATCCACAAAGAAGTATATCAAAAGGCGCAGGTAAAAGTTAATTTAAAGGTAGAAGCTGCAGCAGCTGCAGATAAAAAACCTGAAATTAAAGGAAAGCCTATTCCTGGTATTGATAATATAATTGCTGTGGCGTCTGGTAAAGGTGGCGTAGGAAAATCTACAGTTACCGCAAATCTTGCTGTAACATTATCTAAAATGGGCTTTAAAGTCGGGCTTCTAGATGCTGATATTTACGGGCCTAGTGCGACGATTATGTTTGATATCATCAATGAGAAACCACTTTCTGTAAATGTAGATGGTAAGTCAAAGATGAAGCCTGTAGAAAGCTATGGAGTTAAAATACTATCTATAGGATTCTTTACCCAGCCAGATCAGGCAGTGGTATGGAGAGGTCCGATGGCAGCCAAAGCGTTGAATCAAATGATTTTTGATGCTGCATGGGGAAATCTTGATTTTCTTATAGTAGATCTTCCACCAGGAACAGGAGATATACATTTGAGCATTATGCAGTCTTTACCACTTACTGGAGCAGTAGTTGTTTCTACACCACAAACCGTTGCGCTAGCAGATGCTCGCAAAGGAGTAGCAATGTTTCAGCAAGAAAGTATAAATGTGCCAGTATTAGGAATTGTTGAGAACATGGCTTATTTCTCTCCACCAGAATTGCCAGAGAATAAGTATCATATTTTTGGTAAAGACGGTGCGAGAAATCTTTCTGAAGATTTGAATATTCCGTTTTTAGGTGAATTGCCTTTAATACAATCCATTAGAGAGGCAGGAGATGTAGGTAGACCAGCAGCAATGCAAGATGGAACCGATATAGAAAACGCCTTTATAGAAATTACTAAGAAAGTAGTGGAAGAAACGGTGCGTAGAAATGACGCTTTACCACCTACTAAGGCGATAGAAATAACTACTATGGCTGGCTGTAGTGCTGTAAATAAGAAATAATGATGACTGGACTAGAATTAAAAACCGCAGTAGAGGCTGGACTAGAGGAAATTAGACCTTTTTTACAGCGTGATCATGGAGATATAGAGCTAGTTTCTATCGAAGACGATAAGCATGTAAAGGTGCGACTTCTAGGAACCTGTGTGGGATGTAGTGTTAATCAAATGACTCTTAAGTCTGGAGTAGAACTTACGATTAAAAAGCACGCACCTCAGATACTTACCGTTAAAGATGTAAGCGGTGAAACACTCAAAGAGGATCATAGAGATTCTATTGATTTGTAAACTATAATCAAACTTGTATAAAAAAGTCAGCTCATGTAATTGAGCTGACTTTTTTGTTCACAATTAATTATTTTTATTTAAAGTATTAAGGCTATTGTCTTTCTAAAGTGAAAGTTGCCTGAGCTTCATATCTATAATCCGTATCTGTCACAAGTTCTTGTAATACGAGTTGCAATCCATTTTCAGAAAAATTTCTAATTGTTGTCGTAGCGCCATCTACATCGGGAAGGATAATTGTGTTTCCATTTAATGTATACGAGCCATTTATATCGAGATCATCATTTTCAGTATAAGTATTGTTTACACCATTATCTGTTTCTACTACGTTTAAGGTATATGAACCAGTAGAAGATACATTTCCATTGCTTGTAAAAGTAATCGTAGCATTTTGAAAATCGGTAGCTGTGAACCTAGAAGTTAGAACGTCTATTGTGACTCCATCAGTATCAGTTTCTGTTGTTGTGCCACTAAATTCAGTTACCACATATGTGCCAGCTAAATTTTCTGTGTCTAATAAATAAACAGGAATCTCGTCAGAATCGCATTGAAAAGCAAATAAGAATAAGGAAGCTATTAAAAGGCTAAGTAATTTAGGTGATTTCATAAGAATCTTTTTTAATTGAAATAGAATTAGGTTTTAATTCCTATGAAATAGATGCACATCTCTTCTAATAGTTGCGTCTAATAATATCTAACTTTTATGTTTTTAAAAATTAAATGGATTTATTCTAGTTCATTAGATTTACTCAAAGGCTTCTATCAACTTACAATTATTTAAAAGCATTCTCACCTGTAATATCTAATCCAGTGATTAATAAGTGAATGTCATGAGTACCTTCATAAGTAATCACACTTTCAAGATTCATCATGTGACGCATGATGCTGTATTCTCCTGTGATTCCCATTCCTCCTAAGATTTGTCTTGCCTCACGAGCTATTTTAATTGCCATTTCTACGTTGTTACGTTTTGCCATAGAGATTTGAGCACTTGTAGCACGATCTTCATTTTTAAGCTGGCCTAAACGTAAAGCTAGTAGTTGAGCTTTGGTGATTTCAGTAATCATTTCTGCAAGTTTCTTTTGTTGCAATTGGAAAGCAGCGATAGGTTTACCGAATTGTATGCGCTGTTTTGCATAACGTAATGCGGTATCATAACAATCCATAGCAGCACCTATTGCACCCCAAGCGATTCCAAATCTAGCCGAATCTAAACACCCTAAAGGTGCACCTAGTCCAGATTTGTTAGGTAAGATATTTGACTTAGGAACTTTTACATCTTGAAAGATGAGTTCTCCTGTAGCACTAGCTCTAAGAGACCATTTGTTATGTGTTTCTGGAGTAGAAAAACCTTCCATGCCACGTTCTACGATAACGCCATGAATACGGCCTTCCTCATTTTTTGCCCATACAACTGCAACATCACAAAAAGGACTATTAGAAATCCATAGTTTTGCACCGTTTAATATAATATTTTCTCCATCGCCAGCATCTTTGTAATTAGTAATCATTCCTCCGGGATTAGATCCGTGATCTGGCTCTGTAAGTCCAAAGGATCCCATGAACTCACCACTAGCTAATTTAGGAAGGAATTTTTGCTTTTGCTCTTCACTACCGTATTTCCATATAGGATACATTACTAATGAAGATTGTACAGATGCTGTAGATCGCACACCGCTATCACCACGCTCAATCTCTTGCATGATAAGTCCATAAGAAATTTGATCAAGTCCAGAGCCGCCATACTCTTCGGGAATGTAGGGACCGAAAGCACCTATGGATGCTAATCCAGGGATGATGCTCTTAGGAAACTTTGCATCTTGTGCTGCTTGCTCAATAATGGGAGAAACATCACGCTTTACCCAGGAGCGCGCTGCGTCTCTTATCATTTTATGCTCTTCAGTTAAGAGGTCATCAATGTTATAGTAATCTGGTGCTTCAAATAGGTCTGGTTTCATCTAGTATTATTTAATAGGACTACGATATCGTTAGAGTAGTCGTTAAGCTGTTTTCTATGAGTCGTAAAAATAGCAATCTACAAACGGTTTATCAGTAGAAATTTAGAGATATTTTTAAAGTTATAGACTTACATGTTTAGATAAAAATCCTTGGTGAGCTTTTTATAAGCGTCTGTATATTTATGTCTGGCTATTTCTATAGTAAGATTATCAGATTTATTTGTAGTGTCTGTTTCTGTAACGCTTTCGCGAAAGCGGAATTCCATCAAACACCTTTTTACAGGGCTGTTATCATTACCTTTAACGTAAGTGGTGCGTACTGGCTCGAGCTGAAAATGTGATGTGATTTCTAGAAAGCGCTTTTCTCTTTCTTTGGGAATAATACATGAGAATGTCCCATCTATGGAAAGAAGTCTGTAAACACCATAAACTAATTCTTCAAATGGTAAGGCATCGTCAAATCTTGCTTGCCTGCGTTTGTCTTCAATAATCGCTTCATTTTTCAAGCTACTTGCGTTATAAAAAGGTGGATTACTAACAATGAGGTCAAAACGATCGTCTACCTCTTCATAAAATTCTTGAAAGGATGAGTGATAACAAAAAAGCCTATCGCCCCATGGACTGTTTTCAAAATTTTCTGAGGCCTGTTCAAAGGCGTTATCATCTATTTCTAGTGCTTCAATATGAGATAGATGATATCGTTGAGCAAGCATGAGTGATATCACACCTGTTCCTGTACCTACATCTAGAATGTTTTCTGGGGTTTTAATTGGGTCAGTCCAGGCTCCTAGAAGAACACCGTCGGTACCTATTTTTTGAGCGCAACGGTCCTGTGCAACACAGAATTCTTTAAATTTAAAAAGGCTCATTTAGGTATTAGTTATTCTAAATAAAGATCGATAAGACCATCAGGTGTGGTCACGTGTATCGTTTTATTTTTGCGGTCTACTTGATCAATGAAGTGATCGTTCAAGGGTATGAGAATTTCATTACCGTTAAAATCTACTTCAAATAACGCTTGAGTGGTAGTGTCATTTATTCCGGTAATTACACCTATATCACCGTGATTTGAATCTACCATTTTAAAATTAATAACTTCATGAAAGTAGAATTTATTTCCCTCTAGCTTAGGTAAAAATGAAAGAGGTAAATACAGATCTCTTTTCATCATGCTATCTGCAGTAGCTTCATCATCAATATCTTCTATTTTTAATCTTAGAAGTAAAGATTTGTGAAGTTGACTTTTTTCAATAAAAAATGGAACCAAGTTTTTACCGATCTCGATAAAAACTGATTCCATTTCTGTAAAAAGCTCAGGCTCATCTGTGTCAAGCTTGACTAACAGTTCACCTTTAAAACTGAATTTGTTAACTATTGTACCTACGTAAAAACAATCTTGTTTACGCATGATAATAATTTATTCTTCTTCTCCTGTTGCGTCATCACCTTCTGCAGCTGGCTCTTCAACTACTTCTGGAGTATTTGCAGCGATACGTGCTTCATTTACTGCTTTTTCAGCTTCAAGCGCTTTAGCTGCAGCAGCGTCTGCTTCAGCTTGAAGTCCAGATGCTTTACCAGCTATCTTAGCTTCTTTTTCAGTTAACCAAGCATTGAATTTTTCTTCAGCTTGTTCTTCTGTAAAGGCACCTTTTTTAACACCACCTTTAAGGTGTTTTTTCATCATAACACCTTTATAACTTAACAAGTTACGTGCAGTGTCAGTAGGTTGTGCTCCATTTTCTAACCATGTAACAGCACCGTCAACATCTAAGTTTACTGTTGCTGGGTTAGTATTAGGGTTGTAAGTACCTAATTTTTCAAGATATTTACCATCTCTTTTTGATCTTGCATCTGCAGCAACGATCCAATAAAATGGTTTTCCTTTTTTACCGTGTCTTTGTAATCTAATTTTTACTGGCATAACTATTAAAGTTTATGGGTGCCCGACCCTGATTATTAATTTGAGTTTGCAAAAATATCATTTATTTAATTATATACATCATATCTTGATATTTTATTTACATTTGCTTAAACACTTTTTTTACTATGAGAACGATAGGCATTTATTTAATAATAGCATTAGCTGTTTTTTCATTCATTTCTTGTGAAGAAAATCTTGATGATGATAATGTTCCTGCTTTGCAAGCAGTACGTAATGGTGAGTTTTTTAGATCTGACCGTATGAGTGCTACGGTAAATGCAGATGGGAGTTTATCTTTATTTGGCCAGACACCTTTAGAGACTCTAGAGTTGAGGTTAGAAGATGATAGTGTCGGTACATATCGTTTAGGTTCTGGATCGCAAAGTGAGGCAATATATATTTTCAATGGAGCAGATACATTTTCTACTAGTTTTGGTAACGGTACAGGAGAGGTAAGACTTACTTCAGTTAATGAGTTGTCTGGTGTTACTGGTGAATTTAGTTTTGTTAGTTATCTAGCAAATAATGCAGATTCTTTATATATGCGTCGTGGTGTTATATTTCAAGTACCTTTTGGCACGGCATTAGGAAATGGTGCTGGAGGATCGGTTTCTAATTCTTTTAACGCGACTATAGACGGTAATAATTTAAACCCTACTCTTGTAAATGGAGTTGCAAGTGGAGGGATTCTTGCCATAACAGGAAGTAATGGTAATGGCTCTATTATTTTAACCTTGCCAGATGATATTACCATGGGAACCTATACCTTAGGAGGAGCTGCTACTACCTATTCTGCTGCTTATGTAGATGGAGCAAACGTAGCCGAAGCAGTAAGTGGTGATTTGAATATTACCGCAGTTGATTCTGCTAACAATACAATTACTGGTACCTTCAGCTTTATGACTGGTCCTCCAAATAATTTTAATATTACAAACGGTTCCTTTAGTATATCTTACTAAAACTTAAAAACACATTCTCCATTAACGCTCTCTAGAAATTTTAGAGAGCCTTTTTTTATGGAAGCTTTAGATCTTTTTTTGATTTAACTTAACTTATCCTGATACAGGATAGTATAAACGCTTAATAATATGGGTAAATATACCCACTAAGCATTGAGTATAATTACTTAAATTATTTAAAAACAGGTTTTTATGTGATTGAGTTGATTTGGTTTTGTTGTACATTTAACAAACTAATAACCAAAAAACTCAAATATTATGGATCCATTTATAGGGCAAATAGTGTCCTTTGCAGGAAATTTTGCACCAAGAGGCTGGGCACTTTGTGACGGCCAGCTGTTACCGATTTCATCTAATTCAGCTCTATTTTCAATTTTAGGAACAACCTATGGTGGCGATGGGAGAAGCACTTTTGCATTGCCAGACTTAAGAGGTAGAGCTGCAATACATCCAGGAACAGGACCTGGCTTATCTAATATCAAATTGGGTCAAAGAGGTGGAGAGGAATATCATACACTTACTGTTAATGAGATGCCTTCACATTCACACATAGGTTCTATGAAAGTTTCTAACGCCGCTGCAGACGACGATAGTCCAAGCGCAAGCTCTTCAATAGGATCATCAGAAATTTTTGCAGAAGGTGCAGCAAATACGGCATTAGCACCTGGGAGTGTTCAAACAGCTGCTACAGGTGGGCAACAGTCTTTTTATATGAGAAACCCTTTTGAAGGAGTGAACTTTATAATTGCTATGCAGGGTATTTTTCCTTCTAGAAATTAGTAGTATAATAAATTTAACTAACCATTTAAATCTCAAATTATGAATCCATTTTTAGGAGAAATAGTAATGTTCGCTGGGAACTTTGCCCCAAGAGGCTGGTCTTTATGTGACGGACAATTACTTGCTATAAGTCAATATTCTGCGCTTTTTTCGATTTTAGGAACTACATACGGTGGTGATGGAAGAACATCATTTGCCCTACCAGATTTTAGAAGTAGGTCACCCATACATAAAGGAAGAGGCCCAGGTTTATCTGAGATCAAGTTGGGTGCTAGAGGTGGAATAGAGCAAATCAATTTAAATTTATTAAATCTTCCTAATCACAGTCATACAGGAGAAATCAAGGTTTCAAGCGTAGCTGGTGATGATGATTCTCCTGGAAATACAGTCTCAATTGGAGCTTCTGAAATTTTTGTAGAAGCTAGTCCCAATACATCATTGAGTATAGGAAGTGTAGAGTTAGGGAATACTGGTGGTCAACAACCTTTTCCATCTAGAAATCCCTACCTAGGTATTAATTATATTATAGCAATGCAAGGAACATTTCCATCTAGGAATTGATAAATTTATTTTTTTAGGTGCTAGCATATTTGATGCTAGCACCTTGATTGTTTATTATAAAATCGTGTTTAATTAAAATATATTATGAAAAAATTATTACTCTCAGCATTGTTCATGTTCTGTGCCGTCAGCTTACATGCACAGGTTACATTGTACTCAAACGGTTTTGAAGGATCAGATCAAGATACCTATAATCTTACCAACTCTTTTGGTAACCCTTTGGGTTTTACAAATTTCAATCCTCCATCTGATTATTTTTTAAGAGGTGTGCCATCTGGTAATTCTGCGATTGATGTACAGCCTACCAATTTTGAAGGTGCAAATATCATCGTTGGAGAAGATTTTGATGGATATGTTGGAGGTATTGGGGAAATTCAATTAACAACAAATTCTTTTAATATAGCTGGAGCAGTAGATATGTCTGTAAGTTTAAAAGTAGGAGCGACTAATGATGGCAGTAATAGATATGAAACTTCTAATTATTTGATTGTTGAATATGCACTTGACGGCTCGAGTACCTGGATTAAAATTGCTGAATTTAGAGGTGTTAAAGATGGTTCTATTTTTAATTTCTATGAAGATGACAATTTAAATGGTTTTGCCACAGTAAGAACTACCAATGTGATGCGCGATGTATCGTATAATCTTAATTCTAGAGCAGGATCTGCTGTTTTGGGAACGAATATGAGAGTTAGAGTTCGTTTGAATTTTGGTGTACAAGAAGAGATAGCTATCGATGAACTTAAGGTGCAAGCGGTAAGTCAAGGACCTGTTTGTAATGAACCAAGCATCCCTACTCTTTCTAGCTCACCTAGTACTGTTTGTGTAGGTTCATCTGCAACAATCAATATTTCTGGAAATTTGAATGATGCTACGGCATGGCATATTTATACAGGCTCATGTGGAGGCACATTGATTGGGACAACAGGAACAGGAACATTTTTAATCCCAGCAATAAATACCTCAACAACATATTATATTAGAGGAGAAGGCGGATGTACGACTCCTAGCAGTTGTAATACCATTACTATTAATCCTACTGCGGTTGATGATGCCAGTTTCAGTTATTCTGCATCCTCATATTGTACGAGTGATTCAGATCCGTTTCCTACTATAACTGGATCAACTGGTGGTACGTTTTCTAGCTCTTTTGGATTGTCTTTGAATCCATCAAATGGTTTTATCGATTTATCAGCGTCTACTCCAGGAAATTACTCTATCACATATACAACTTCAGGTACTTGTCCTAATAGCTCTAGTGTAAATGTGATCATTAATGGAGCAGATAGTGCTAACTTTAGTTACTCTAGTTTTAGTTATTGCTCCAATGGTGCAGATGTTTCTCCTACTATATCTGGAACATCAGGTGGTACATTTACCAGTTCTCCAGCAGGACTCTCTATAAATAGTAGCTCAGGTCAAATCGACTTATCTGCTTCGTCACCTGCTTTTTATCAAATAACGTATACAACGGGCGGAGTTTGTTCAGCAAGTTCTAATCAATTTATAAGTATTTCTGGGGCAGATGATGCAAGCTTTAGTTATACAGCTAGTTCTTATTGTGTAAGTGATTCAGATCCAAGTCCAACTATTACCGGTTTAGGCGGCGGAAGTTTTTCAAGCACTGCAGGATTGTCTATAAATGCCTCTTCAGGAACTATAGATGTTTCAGCTTCCACACCAGGTGCCTATACGGTGACTTATACTACTTCAGGCTCATGTCCTAATAGCTCTAACGTTTCTGTTACTATAAATGCACTAGACGACCCTAGTTTTACTTATTCATCTAGTTCTTATTGTGTAAATGGAGCAGACCCTAGTCCAACAGTAACAGGTTTAGGCGGCGGTAGTTTTACATCAGGCGCAGGTTTGTCTATAAATGGGTCATCTGGAGCAATCGATGTATCAGCATCAACACCAGGTACCTATACGGTAATATATACTACAACTGGACCTTGCCCTAACAGTTCTAACGTTTCTGTTACAATAAATGCATTAGACGATGCTAGTTTTAGTTATTCATCTAGTTCTTATTCAATTACAGATGTAGACCCTACACCTACTATAACAGGACTTACAGGAGGAAGTTTTACCTCTAGCTTAGGTTTAGTTTTAAATGGGACAACAGGATCAATTGATTTATCAGCATCTACAACTGGTACTTACATAGTGACCTATACGACAGCAGGTTCTTGTTCAAATAGTTCATCTCAAGTTGTTACCATAACCTCAAACGATAATCTTGCAACTCCTACACCTTTAGCTTATGGAGCAGGTTGTACAGGAAGTATTTATAACACCCAAGGTTCAACATTAGAATTAGGAGAAAATATTCCGGATTGTGCCTTTGATACCGGAGTGCCCTTAGTACCTAGCCAGGCTTCATCACAATGGTATTCCTTTGTAGCCTCAGGAAGTGGAGATGCATTAATTAAGATCACGGATGATGGAATCAATAATTTTGGTCCTCAGTCAGCAAGTATTGCATTGACTTTAGCTTTGTACGAAGCGCCAACTATACCAGGAGATTTTTCTACGTTGAACTCAGCTATTTTGTGTTCTTCATCGTCCACATTCCCAAATCTAGAGTTCTTAGATGGAACCTTTATAGATGCTAAAGGACTTTTACCTGGGGAGACTTATTACGTTCAAGTGTATAGTAATGATAATTCCAGCATTGACTACTGTATCGATGTATCTGAGCCAGTTATTTATACCTATAACAATGGCTGGCAAGCACCTAACGGTAATCCTGAAGTAGTGAATAACCCATACAAGAGAGTAGAGATACTAGCTGGAGATGCTGTTCAAGAGCCATTAATGAATAGTATGCAGCCTATTCCTCCTAGCGTAGGAAGCTTATATGTAGCACCAAATGCTAGTGTATCTTATGATAATTTAATATTAAATTCCAAAATGGAAATTGATGGTACATTAAACCCACTTATTGGAGGAACACTTACTGCAAACACCGCGTTTGTAATTACAACTAATCAGTCACTGAATTCGATAAGTGGATCAGGACTAGCTAACGTACTTCAATTTGCTTATTTGAACGAAAATGCAAATACCAACTCTGTCAACGTAGATTTAAAGATGGATGTTTATGAACGATTTGAAATGAGTGACCGTCCTATGAACTTTCTAAAAAAGATAACTTTCAAATCTACTGCTGATCGAACAGCAGTATTTTTGTCCAGTGATTTTGCAGGAACTACGTCTAGCAGTGCTAGTATCTCAGGATTAGTAGAGGTAGAGCAGTTTGTGCCAGAAAACAACAGTGTACGAGGTCGCGCCTATCGATTTGTAAGTTCACCAGTAGCCTCTATGAGTACTATTTATTCTCAATGGCAGGAAAATGGTGCTGCTCCATCTGGATTTGGAACTCATATTACAGGAGCTTCTGGAACAGTAGGGATGGTAGATGCTGCAACTGGATTTGATCAAACCTCTTCGGGAGCA
>NZ_MAAX01000030.1 GCF_002162835.1 Nonlabens dokdonensis | reverse complement strand
TTAATGCAACTTCAAAACAAACTGGAGTTAAAAAAATTAGGTAAACATACCATAGAACTGTTTTTCGCTGAAATCCGAAAAATAATTTCTTTAATTGTTGCTTCATATTATAGGACGAATACCATTTGATTTGTTAAGTTCCTTTTTTTTCTAAAAAAATTTTAAATTAAATAATTATATTTACTGTGACAACTAATGACGAATTATTTATTGTGAATAAAATATTAGGAATTTCTGCTTTTTACCATGACTCTTCAGTTTCAATAATTATTAATGGAAAGATCATTGCTGCCGTACAAGAAGAGCGATTTACACGACTAAAAAACTACTCAGAATTTCCTTATCAATCCATTTCTTATTGCTTAAAAGAGGCAAATATTTCGATTGACGATATAGACGCTGTGGTATTTTATGATAAGCCTTTCTTAAAATTTGAACGTTTATTAGAAACCTATTTTACATTTGCTCCTAAAGGATTGTTATCTTTTTTAAAGTCCATTCCACTTTGGTTAAACAAGAAACTGTTTTTAAAAAAAACACTTAGAAAAGCATTAAAAGAATTAGGCAGTAAGAACCCCAAAAACATACAATTATTATTTACAGAACATCACTTATCGCATGCGGCAAGTGCTTTCTATACATCACCCTTTGAAGAATCCGCAATTTTAACGATTGATGGTGTTGGAGAATGGACAACAGCATCAATCTGTGTTGGAGATAACAATGGCATTAAAATGATAAAAGAGTTAGATTTCCCTCACTCTATAGGCCTGTTTTATAGTGCTGCAACCTATTTTTTAGGATTTAAAGTTAATTCTGGAGAGTATAAATTAATGGGCTTAGCACCTTATGGAAATCCTAATGACGAACAGACCCTACATTTTGAGCAACTATTATTAGAGAAGGTAATTCATATTTATGATGACGGTTCTATTTGGTTAGACCAACAGTATTTTAGTTATACTACTTCTTTAAGGATGATCTCTGATAAAATATGGGAAGAATTACTAGGTTTTTCTAAACGGAAAGAAGAAGGAAGTTTAGAGCAAGTCCATGCTAATTTAGCTTTAGCAATTCAACATATAACAGAAATGGTAGTGGTAAAAATGGCTCAAGAAGCAAAGCGACTTACGAATTCTAAAAATTTATGTCTTGCAGGCGGAGTTGCTTTAAATTGTGTGGTAAACGGAAAGTTAGAAAGAGGAGAATATTTCGAGAATATTTGGATTCAACCTGCCGCTAGCGATGCAGGAGGTTCTTTAGGAGCTGCTTTAGCAATAGACCAAATGTATTATAAAAACAAACGAGTGATTTCAGATTTAGATTCCATGCAAGGAACCTATTTAGGCCCTAGTTTTTCTAGTTGTCAAATAGAAAAACTCAACAAGCGCTTTAATACGGTTTCAAAAAAGCTAAATACAGAAGACTTAACTAAAACAACAGCCATGTATTTAGCGGAGAGCAAAGTTATAGGTTGGTTTCAAGATAGAATGGAATTTGGACCAAGAGCCCTAGGAAATAGAAGTATTTTAGCGGATCCAACCGCTTTTGAAATGCAAAAAAAAGTAAACCTTAAGATTAAAAAGAGAGAAGCTTTTAGACCCTTTGCTCCAGCTATTCTAGAAGAAGATGCAGCAAAATATTTTGATATTAAAAAAAAACCGTCTCCATACATGTTAAAAGTAGCAACATTAAAGAAAGAGCATAGATTTAATCTATCAGACAGGTATTACAATAACTCTCTGTTAGAACGTTTGTATATAAAACGAAGTAAGATACAAGCTACTACTCACGTAGATTTTTCATCTAGAGTACAAACAGTTAATAAAAAGCAGAATGAAAAATTTTGGAATTTACTATCTGAATTAGGTATTGAAAAAACAGATAAAATAGTTTGTTTGCATCTAAGAGATAGTGATTACTTAACTAATAAATATCCTCGGCATGATTTTTCTTATCATGATTATCGTGATACTAAGATTGAAAGTTATTGCTTAGCAATTCGGTATCTTATTGAGCAAGGCTATAAAGTTGTTCGCATAGGAGCTAAGAGTAATCAATCTTTGTCATCAAAGAATTTAACAAATTATTTTGACTTTTGCATAGAGAGAAATGAACAATATGGAGACTTTATCGATGTTTTCCTATTGAGTGTTTGCGATTTTTTCATTGCTACAAATTCAGGTCCGTCAAGTGTTGCAGCTATTTTCGATACTCCTACACTTACTGTAAATTCAGTTCCTATTTCGCCAGGTTTTGGGCAGAATAGTCGTTTTATCCCTA
>NZ_MAAX01000153.1 GCF_002162835.1 Nonlabens dokdonensis | reverse complement strand
CTAACCAACTGAACTACCAGACCGTGTTCTTATAGAACGACACTAATACATTTCTGCGTTAGCGGATGCAAATATACTTTTCATTTAGGAACTGACAAGAGTTTTTTAATTTTTTTTCAAAAAAAAGCGATTATTTTTTAATCGATTACTAGGGTTGTAATTTATATAGTAACAAAAATAATTATAACAATATGAAAATGAAATATATAAGTAGCAATCGTGTTTGATCAAAAGTTTTTAGTGCGCATCGATTTTTTTTTGCATCTGAAAGTTAATTCTCTAGGAGTATCTATATTTGATACATGATACAACTTTTTGCAACAGATATAGACGGTACACTACTAGATGAGAATCGATTTTTGTCACATCGCACAATTAAGACTTTAAAAGGTTTAAAGATGCCTAAGATTTTGATTTCGGCTCGTATGCCTCAAGCGATGTACTACTTGCAAGATGCGCTAGATATTTTGGGTGAAGCCATGATTTGCTATAATGGTGCGTTAGTGCTGCATGGTGATGAGGTTCTTTTTGAACTAGGAATCCCATTTGATGAGGTGCAAACACTGGCTGCTATAGGTGAAGAGCATGGACTTCATGTAGCATTTTACCGTAATGAGGAGTGGTTTGTGCCTGCTTTAGATCATTGGGCAAATAGAGAGATTAACAATACGAGAGTTCATCCTACGGTACAATCCACCGCTGTGACCTTAGATTATCTTAAAAACACCTCAGAAAAGGGAAACACGCATAAAGTGATGTTCATGGGTGATGAAGATGGTATGGATCTCGCTTTCGCGAAAGCGGAAAAAGAGCTCACCTCAAAAGTACATTTATACAGATCTAAAAATACCTATACTGAAATCACACCTAAAGGAACTTCAAAAGAAGTCGCCTTAAGAAAATTACTAGAGTTTAAGTTTCCTGATGTAGCAATGAAAAATGTAGTTGCCTTCGGCGATAATTATAACGATACTGATATGTTAAAGGCAGTAGGTTATGGAGTTGCTGTAGAAAACGGAAGAGACGAAGTCAAAAATGCCGCCGCTTACATAACAGCGCATCATAAAAAAGATGGCGTTGCGATCTGGTTAGAAGAAAACGCATAAAAAAAGGCAGCCCTAGTTAAAGGAGCCGCCTTCTTCAAAAATCATTATTATTAATCGATTTTGATAATGTCTTTTTGCTGTAATCCTGAAATACTCATTACCTCATCATAATTTGTTACATCGATTGTGCTGGATTGTAATTCTACTGGTAGAATGACTATTCTAAAAGTTTGATTAGAAATATCTCCTGGCGCTAACTGACTCAAGTCTGTGCTTGATGGTGCGTCAATGAATATGCGAGCATCTCCATTAGTAGCGTCATAGTTGTATTGAAATTCACCGAAGTTAGTGTAAATAGTCTGTGGTAATAACCTCCACACATCAACAAGTCCACCATTATTTCCTGGTACTTGATCCCAAAGAATATAAACTAACGTCATATCATCTGGGAAGACAGTAATATTTGCAGGGTAATCTATAAGCACTTCATAATCTGGAGCAAAAAAATCTACCGTTGATTCAAAAGATTGTGCAACGATATTAACTCCATCGGCGCCGTTTGCACCATCAAAGCCGTCAAATCCTGGAGGTCCTTGAGGTCCTTCACAAGCAGTTAGTGTAATAGCTAGAGCAAAAAGTAGTGTAATGTATTTCATAATTGTTTAGTTTAGATTTTTTGGTTTCAATAAGTGTGCCTAAATTTAAAGTATGAAGTATTTATTGATTCTTATTGTATTGTTAACGTACCTATCTAGTCCAGCTCAATTTCAAGTCGCCGATAGTCTTGTACAGGCTGGTAAATATCAACTGGCTATAGAAGAATATGAAAAAATTCCTGATAGCGAGTTTAAACTAGCTAAAGCATACGTTCAGTTAGGCGATGTATATGCCGCTCTAGCGACCTATGAAAAAGGGTTCAAAAAAGACTCGATAAGTACCACACCACGATTTGAGTACGCTCGATTAGCATTACGCAACAATGATCCTGTTACGGCTTTTGGAATGTTTGATGAACTTATAGAAGAGGTGCCAGATAATGCTAGTTACAGGTACTATTTAGGTCAGGCATTAGTAGATTTAAGCAATGATGCTGGAGCTATTTCCGCTTTCGCGAAAGCGGTATCCTTAAATAAATCGTATCGTGCAGCAAGAATCGAGTGGATTAAATTACTCATTAAAAACAGGAGGTTTAATGACGCTGTTATCACGG
>NZ_MAAX01000089.1 GCF_002162835.1 Nonlabens dokdonensis | reverse complement strand
ATTAATACTCACTTTAAGCTTTTTAATAAGTTTTACATCATTTGTAAAAGTGCATGCACAAAATGAAATCAAGCAAGACTCGATCTCCATAAATGCTAGAATTGCAGATTTACTTGAAGAAAAGGAACAAAATATTAAAGACGAAAAAGAAGCTTTAAAATACACCATTAAAGCAATCAATGAAAAACTAGAAAAAAATAAAATCACTAAAGAAAAAGCTGAAGAACTTAAAAAAACAGCTGCTGAACGTACTGCGTTAAATATTAAGTATTACGAGCAGTATGCCATGCTCGAAGAAGATTATGTTAGAAAAAACGGTAAGTTTTCATACGAAGGTGGCGCTATGTTAGAAATAGGAACAAAGCAGTTCATAAGATTCCGCAACAAGAATAAAGATAGAGAGTATCAGCAATATCAAAACACTGATTCAGGATTAACGCTTTCATTTGCCTATAATTTTATGAATGGAGATAATTTAGATATCAACGATTTTAGTTATGCAAATAACAATTACTTTGCAATTGGTTTTCAATGGAAAACACGTTTAGACAAGAATAATAATTTAAGAGCAGTATATGGAGTAGAATACCAATCTCATGGAACAGAGTTAAATGGAAACAGGTTTATTACCCAGGGAGATCAAGCACAAATAGCAAGCTTAGGTTTTAACGCTGACAAAGCAAAATTTAGACAAGACCAGTTAGTATTCCCATTACATCTAGAAATCGGTGGCAGTGAAAGAAAAGAATATGAAGATGGTCGTGTAAGGTTTGAAAATTATGACAAGTGGAAATTTGGTATCGGTGGATTTATAGGTTTTAATATGTCCTCCAGATTAAAGCTGAAATATGAACTAGATGGTAGAGAGATCAAAGAAACTAGAGTGAATAATTTTGATAATGAAACATTTCTTTATGGGCTGGATGCGTATGTAGGTAAAGGAGATATCACCGTTTTTGGAAGGATGAACTTAAACAATGTGTTCAAATCGGGATCTGTTGATGCTCAATATGTCGCATTTGGGATTAGATTTCAATAAGAATATACTATTAAATTAGCCTGGTAAGCTCTTGACTAGTTCAAGAGTTTTCCATGTTTAAAAAGAATTCAAATGACTAATCTGCAATTCATTTTAAAAATAATTTTAATCTAAAATAATATAACATGAAAAAACTTCTATTTATTTCGATCGCACTAATTAGCGCATTTACTTTTGCACAAGAAGAAAGTGAAAAGGACAATGAACTTCATGAAGCACCTTACGACTTTCTCGATTCATTTGACTCCTCAAGAAGAGATAAAGAAACTGTGTTTACAAATACAAAATTACTTTTAGCCTTTGGATTTAATCAAGCTCTGGGCGATGGTAATGGTATAGGAGAAGATTACCGATTCTGGGGCTCAGGAATGTTTGATGTAGGACTTGAATTCTCTACTAGATTGAATAAGAAAGATGATCTATTTAGACTTACTTATGGTCTTAACTTACGCACTCAGACATTAAGATTAAATGATGATCGTATTTTTGAGACACAGAACAGTATTACTAATCTTGTTAACGCTCCTTTTGACTTAGACCGTTCTAGATTTACACAATTTAGTTTTGTCGCACCGGTTCATATAGAATTTGGTAAACGCGAGCTCAAAGAATACGAAGACGGGATTAAACGTTACGGTGGAGATGACCCTTTTGTTGCAGGAATAGGCGGTTATATAGGATATGTGACCATGACTTCTCAAGAGATAAAATACGACAGAGAAGGACGTGATGTTACCTCTACTTTGACTAACGATTTTGAAGTAAACGCATTTCAATATGGATTAAGTGCTCATGCCGGCTGGAATAACGCTCAATTTTTTATTACCTATGGATTAAACAATATCTTAGATAGTTCTCCACTAGAGCAAAAACATGTTTCTTTTGGAATACGTTTAAGATAAGCTGTATCAAACTCATAAAACAAAAGCTCTTGTGAAACATCAAGAGCTTTTTTTGTTTAATACGTAAATGCTTATAGTGTACTTACAACAATTCTAAATATATTTGTACTATAGTTACGCTTTAGCGAAAGCGAACTCTAAAACAAACTTTGTTATAATAAAAAAGCCTTTCATTAAATGAAAGGCTTTTAAAAAATGTTGTAAGTCAATTAAGACATTGCATTTACTTGTTTAGTCAACTTTGATTTTAAGTTACCTGCTTTGTTAGAATGAATAATATTTTTCTTTGCAAGTTTATCAATCATAGAATAAATCTCAACAAGAAGCTTTTCAGCTGTAGACTTGTCTTCAGTTTCCTTTAATTTCTTAATTGCATTACGCGTAGTTTTGTGCTGGTATTTATTTCTTACTCTAGCAGCTTCGTTTCTACGTATTCTTTTTAAAGCACTTTTGTGATTTGCCATATCTTATAAAACTTGATCTAATTAAAGATCGATTTAATTTGTAGCCCGTAGGGGAATCGAACCCCTCTTACATGGATGAAAACCATGCGTCCTAGCCGATAGACGAACGGGCCATTAATTTTGCTCGTTTTAGCGGTTGCAAAAATAAACACTTTTTTTAATTCTGCAACAAAGAATTAAAAAAAATTTCAAAATTAATATGCTTTTGCAAATAAAACTCGCTTTGTTGAAGGCTTACCTGTTAATATACAAGCACCTACCTCTTCCACAGCATTTATAGGAATACATCTAATAGTTGCTTTAGTAAGTTCTTTAATTTTATCTTCAGTTTCAGTAGTACCATCCCAGTGAGCTGAAATGAAACCTCCTTTATTCTCTAACACGTCTTTAAACTCTTCAAAGCTATTAACCTTTGTGATATGGCTATCTCTATAATCTAAAGCTTTTTTATGAAGTGAATTTTGAATCTCATCTAATAATCCCTGAACCTTACTAGCTATACCTTCTATAGAAGTAGTTTCTTTAGACAAAGTGTCTCTACGAGCTAATTCTACAGTACCATTATCAAGATCTCTCGCACCTATTGCAATCCTTAACGGTACACCTTGAAGTTCATGCTGGGCAAACTTTGCTCCTGGCCTTAGTGTATCACGTGAATCAAACTTAACAGTTACACCTAGACCTCTTAAATCCTTCATTATCCCATTAACTACAATTTTGATCGCATCTAATTGTTCTTCATTTTTAAAAATAGGTACAATCACTACTTGATTAGGAGCTAAATTAGGCGGCAGCACAAGACCTTTATCATCACTATGTGTCATAATTAAAGCACCCATGAGCCTGGTAGAAACGCCCCAAGAGGTTGCCCAAACATATTCTTGCTTGCCCTCTTTTGAAGTAAACTTTACATCAAAGGCTTTAGCAAAATTCTGACCTAGAAAGTGACTGGTTCCAGCTTGTAAGGCTTTACCATCTTGCATTAAAGCTTCAATACAGTAGGTCTCATCTGCTCCTGCAAAACGCTCGCTCTCTGTTTTCAATCCTTTTATAACAGGTATAGCCATGAAGTTTTCGGCAAACTCTGCATATACATTGTTCATTTGCTCGGCTTCTTCAAGAGCTTCTTTTTTTGTAGTATGAGCGGTATGTCCTTCCTGCCACAAAAACTCAGCGGTGCGTAAAAATAGCCTGGTACGCATTTCCCAACGCACTACATTTGCCCATTGATTAATGAGTAGTGGTAAATCTCTATAAGATTGAATCCAACCTTTATAAGTATTCCAGATAATAGCTTCACTTGTAGGTCGTACTACTAATTCCTCTTCTAATTTAGCATTAGGATCAACTCTTAATTTACCAGGTTTATCCGGATCATTTTCTAATCTATAGTGAGTAACAACGGCGCATTCTTTAGCAAAGCCCTCTGCATTTTTTTCTTCAGCTTCAAATAGACTTTTGGGAACAAAAAGTGGGAAATAAGCATTTTGATGTCCTGTCTCTTTGAACATGCGATCTAACTCTGCCTGCATTTTTTCCCAAATTGCATATCCGTATGGCTTGATCACCATACAGCCTCTTACAGCACTGTTTTCTGCAAGATCTGCTTGAACTACCAGTTCATTGTACCATTTTGAATAATCTTCACTCCTACTTGTTAGGTTTTTACCCATAATTGTTTGTTTGGCATAAAACTTGCTCCTTTCTAGTAAGTTTGTTAAATGCTTTTAATGCTGGACAAAACTACTTATTTTTATTAAACGCTATCAAATAAAATCGTCATGAAAAATTTAATTCTACAAAAATCGCTTTTCTATAAAATTTCAACAATGCTAGTTCTTGCTGTAATAACAGTCTCATGTGGTTCATATCAAAGCGTTTCTTACAATGACGGTATTTATAGTGATGATGAAAATAACAATGCATCATTAAATCAGAATATACAGCAAGATAACGAGGTGATCTATGAAGATGGATCCTCTGCTTATTATGAATCTTTGTTTAAACAAGGTGCAGAAAGTCATGGAAATAACTTTCAACAAGAAGAAGTTTTTACAGATGTAGAATCTTATTCTTCTACTGGTTATGATGAGTCTGACCCTAATTACACTGCAAGTTATGGTGGCGGAGAACCAGGCTGGGGAACAAACCCTTCTCAAGTAACTGTCAATTATATTGATAATGGTTGGGGCTGGGGCGCTTGGAATAACGGATTTGGTTGGAACAATAGTTTTGGATGGAATTATGGCTATTCTTGGGGTAATGGATTTGGCTGGGGCTGGAACAGACCTTTAGGTTGGGGTGGCTTCGGTTGGGGTAATGGATTAGCTTGGGGCGGAAACTTCGGCTGGAACAATGTATGGAACAGAAGATGGGGATGGAATAGTCCTTATGCTTGGAATGCTGGCTGGGCATGGAATCAAGGATACAGATGGAATACTGGTTGGGGCTGGAATAACAACTTTAGAGGCAATAATATTAGAGGATACTCTTATCAAAATACAGGAAGAAGTGCAAGAGGACAAGCATTGTCTTATAACAATAGAGGAAGAGCCGTAAGTAACAGTAGAAGTTCAAACTATGGAAGAAGTACTGAAGGAAATAGAAGATCCTCTGCAACTAATGGTAGATCTTCGACGAGAGTAAGGTCTTCAAACCCAAGAACTAGTAGAAGCGCTACAACGCGCAGATCTTCTTCAAATAGATCCTCGGGAACAATGAGATCATCTAGATCTTCTAGTCGTTCTTCGGGAACAATGAGATCTTCAAGATCTTCTTCAAGTAGATCTTCTGGCACAATGAGATCTTCAAGATCATCTAGTCGCTCTTCTGGAACCATGAGGTCTAGCGGTTCTAGTTCAAGATCATCTGGATCTAGCAGTTCTTCAGGAAGATCTTCTGGTAGAAGAGGATAATATTTAAATAAACATTTTAAAAAATGAAAAAGGTTTTAATTTTAAGCGCGCTAATTGCTGGCGCGCTTTTTAGTAACGCTCAATCAGTAGCAGACGGATTATTATACACTGGTCAAGACTTGAAAGGAACAGCTCGTTTCAGAGGTTTAAGCGGTGCCTTTGGGGCTTTAGGAGGTGATTTAAGCTCTATAGGTTCTAATCCAGCAAGCTCTGTGGTATTTGCCAATAACTATGCAGGACTCTCCTTAGCCATTACTGGTAATGAAAATGACACCAATTATTTTGACAACACAACTAACACCTCAATAAACGACGTTAATCTTAACCAAGCTGGTGGAGTTTTAGTTTTTGAAAGTGCAGATAATCGTAAGATCTCAAAATTTGCGTTAAGTCTCAATTATGATCTTAACCGTAATTTTGACAACTCCATTAACGCTCGAGGCACAAGCCCTGTATCTGTATCTCAATATTTCCTTAACAATGCTAATGGTATAGCTTTAGATAATTTTGTTGTACGACCAGAAGAAACCGTGAGCGAGTTATATCAATTTTTAGGGCAGGAATTTGGATTTGGCGCGCAACAAGGCTTTTTAGGCTATGAATCATTTCTTCTTGACTCAACTGATGATAGTGATATAGATAACACTAATTACGTGAGTAATACTGGAACCGGTAGTTTTAATCAGGATTACCTCGTACAAACAAGCGGCTATAGCAGTAAGATAAGTTTTAACGGTGCGCTCGAGTTAGATAATAAATGGAGCTTAGGAATCAACTTAAATTCTCACGTAATTAGTACGGAAAGATTTACTAGTATTCAGGAAAATAATTCTAATACAGACGCTTCCATAGATAACGTTAGATTTAATAATTCTCTATTTACCGATGCAAACGGTTTTTCATTTCAATTAGGTTTAATAGGTAAATTAACTAACAGCTTAAGAGTAGGAGCCACTTATGAATCGCCTACATGGTATACCGTTGAAGAATCTCAGATACAAGATATTGCAACTTCTAGCACAAATGGATCTACAGCAGTTGTTAGGCCTGAAATACTTAATTTATTTGAACCCTACAGGTTACGATCTCCAGGAAGCGTTACTGGTAGTCTGGCATATATCTTTGGTAAACAAGGTTTATTAAGTATTGATTACAGTTCTCGTGACTATAGTCAGCTTAGATTTAATCCTGATGACAGCAGCCTTTTTAGAGACAACAATAGTTTTGCTAGTGAAAACCTCCAACGGGCTGCATCCATAAGAATAGGTGGAGAATATAGAATTAACAACTGGACTCTTAGAGGTGGTTACCGTATGGAGGAATCTCCTTATGAAAACGAGGCTATCATGGGTGATCTTACAGGATATAGTTTAGGAATAGGTTATACATGGGGTAAGACAGTTTTAGACATTTCTTATGATCGCTCAGAAAGAGATTTCTCTCAACAGCTTTTTGACACCGGACTAGACACTCGCGCTGGTGTTCAAAATAGTATGGATAACATAGTATTTACATTAGGTTTCAATCTTTAAAATTATTTTTATCTCGCTTTCGCGAAAGCGGATTTATAAAAAAACCACCTGAAATTAGGTGGTTTTTTTTGTTCGCTCATATCTTGAGATTGCGATTATCGTTTCATGGCGAAGTGGCCCGAAGCCTCTCGTTGTACGCCATCAAATTCATATTCAATTTTGAACCAATAATCACTGCTAGGTAAAGGTTGTCCATTATAGGTTCCATCCCATCCTATTCCATTAGGAGATAATTGTTTTATGAACTTACCATATCTATCAAATATGTACAATTTAGTACCAGGAAGAAGGTCTCCACCTATAATATTCCATGTATCGTGAATCCCGTCTGAATTAGGCGTGAAATAATCTGGATAACCAAAGACAAAAATATCTACAACTATTTCTCCACAACCACTGCGCTCTGCAATTGTAATTGAGTGAGGACCAGATGAGACATTATTAAAAATTCCTGAGTTCACATAAGGACCATCGTCTAGGCGGTACCAATATTCATCAAGACCTTGGGCAGTAACTATTACGTGATGTTCTTTATCAAAAGGGTCTGTTGTGATATCAATATCATATACATCTGGAACACTAGAAACTCTTACATTAGTTGTAGCCGTGTTTTCACAGCCTGTGGCTATTCTTGTAGCTATAACTTCATAATCACCACCATCTACTATGTCAATTGAAGCAGTAGTGGCCGCTATAGGAGCTCCATCCCTACTCCAGTCAAAAGTATATTCGGCATCATTTAAAGTAGTATCAAGAGTAACAGAACCATTTACTGGATTACCATTTTCATCTAGACAAAGAATATATTGATCTAGCAAAGAAGGTGCTGGTAATGGATTGATAATTAAATCTAAAGTCGTAAAACTGAAACAGTCCGTATTATCATCATCTACCCTTGCAATTAAAGTGGTATTAGAGCTGTAATTAAAATCGCCTGTAATACCATTAACTTCATCATCAGCATCTGATTGATTTAGGTAATAAACAACCGTAGAACCTGTCTGTCCTGCAGTGACCTCAGCATCTGCTTGATTAACATCTACAAGTGCATTGCCATTACCGTCGTCACATGCTTCAAGTGGCGTAGGCACAACAGCTAGCGGAGCTCCTACTGAATCAATGATAAATTCACCTATAGAAAAACATCCAGAGCCGCTGTTTTCTAATCTATAATAAATAGTTTGCATAGCACTTGTGTTTTCATAAATGCTAGTATCTAGCGCATTGGAACCAGAGAATGCATCTGCTTGAGAATCGTGATACGTTATTATGACAGCTGACTGCCCGCTTATGATTTGACTATCGAAATCACCTAAAACAAACACTGCAGCACCATCACCATCATCATCACACTCTTCAACAGTAAAAGGAGCGATAGTGGCAGGCACTGGATCAACAATTAAATTAAATGTTGTGGTACTCTCACAGCTCGTCAAATTATTTAATACCGTAACAGTAACCGTTTCAGGACTACCAGAATTAGTATAAGGTGAGGTAATAACACCTAAAGCATTACTGTATTCAATCGTATAATCTGAAGGGTTCAAACCATTTAGAATGGCAGCATTATTTTGAGTTAAATCAAATGACTCGACTCCATCGCCACTAGGATCATCACATAAAGTAATATCTGGAGCAGTACTTATTCTAGGCAATTCATTTACAATTAGGTCAAATGTAGTTGTCTCAAAACAATCTGGATTAGATATATTTTCTATACGTGTAAAAATTGTTTCAGGAGATGAAACATTTGTATATGAAGTTGGTGACAAAGGATTACTACCTGCATCTGCATTTGCTTGAGAGGTATAATAACTCACGGAAAATACAGTTGGATCTTGAGCGAGCAAAATTTGCGCATCATTATTTCCCAAAACAAAATCTTCAAATCCATCATTACTCAAATCGTCACATACTATAACATCTGAAATGGAGTTTGCCACCGGTGTGGCACTCAAAACTAAGTCAAAGAAATCTGTTGAGTAACAGTCTGAACTAGCACTATTTTCTACTCTGATATAAATTCTCTGCGCCCCAGTCGTTGAAACAGCTGTATATGTTGATGGGTTATTAATTTCATTAACTCTTGAGTCTGCATCTGTTTGCGATGTGTAGAAAGTTACGTTATAATTAGCTACAATTTGAGTACCCAATATATCATTAAGCTGTGTGGTAAGATCAAACTGTTCCATACCGTCATTAGCATCGTCACAAGTAATAAGATCATTTACAAGACTGACTACGCCCGTTCTATTTACAATTAGATTAAAAGATGTGGTTGAAGAACACATTTGAGGACCGTTATCAGTTACACGAGCATAAATTATTTGTGGGTTACTTATGTTTTGATAGCTTGTGGCATTCAAAGGAGCATTACCGCTATCAGCGTCAGCTTGTGTTAAATGATAGGTAACTGTAGCAGTTTGATTGTTTAAGATTGCAGCATTTTGAGAATCCAACGCAAAGACCTCTTCTCCATCATTAGTAGCATCGTCACAAGTTTCCATATTAGCGACAGCATTTGCTACTGGTACAAACCCAGCGGTCAGACTAAATGGAGATATTGAACTACAACTAGAGTCTGTTGTACTAACTATTCTAACATATATAGTTTCACTACCAATGGATAAATTATACATTGTAGGATCTAGAATTGGATTTATCTGATTTTGAGCATCTGATAAACTAGTATAAAACTCTAATGTAAAATTAGAGGCTCCACTCCCGCCAGAACTAAGTGCTGAAGAAACATACGAGACCAAATCAAAATTTGAAATAGGTCCACATTGCTCATAATCTGGAATAATTAATGTGTTTAAATCTATAATATCTAGGATGAAACTATCTACAACAATACAATTAGTAGTCGTATTTGTAATAGCAGAAAATACCGTCATAGGTGGAGCTGCTATAGGAAACGCCGTAGCGTTTGTGATGGCATTAATCCCGTTTTCTGCATCACTTTGAGTACTATGATAGGTTACTACATGTTCTGTTGTAGATAAACCATTTAATATAACAGCATCATTTTGAGTTAAATCCACATTATTAGAACCTGTTGTATTACACAAAATGATATCTTCCGGTGCTGAGGACAAAATCTCTGGAGACACATCTATACAAACTTGTTCTACATATGTGCAACCATGATTATCAGTCATTTCATATGTATAACAATTTTGTCCAGCTGCTGTTGGAGTAACAGTAATGGTATTACCAGTAGTACTTGTAATATCTGGACTAGGTTGCCAGGCTTCTGCAGTAACTACCGGAGTAAAAGAAAGATCACTTGGTATGATAGCTGGGTCAAAATTTATTCCCCAATAAAAAATATAACCATTATCAGATCCTAAATTATCAGTAATTGTAATACACCACTGGCCATTTATGGAAGAGCCTATAAAATTGCTATATGGATTTACAGGTAAATAATCTCCTGCTGGTATTGTGGAGTTTCCTGTTGCGGCTTGAGCCCATGTTTGAGCAGCTGTTTCGGTAAATACGTAATCAAAACCAGCACCTGGATTTCTATTAGAGTCATCATCAATAGGAACTCCTAAGAATGTTGATCCTCCATTTGAATACTGATGTAAATCTACACTTGAACCATTAGGTGCAGTAATTGTAAGCTGTAAATCCCCTAGGTAGGAGTGTTCCATGTTTACAAAAATATCTATAATGTTAGAAGCATTGGTAATAACTGCTCCTGGTTCAAATAAATCTACATCCACACAAGTAGTATAACTTACACCACTACCATCTGGTAAAAATGTTCTTCCTGTTACAGGTGGTGACACTGGAATTACAAACTCTTGAGGAGTAACAACTCCTGACAGCGTAGTGGACTCTCCAAAACATATTTGAGAATCTGCAGCAGAGGTACCTGTAAAATCTGGATCACTTGAAACTTGTACCACTAAATCTATATCTTCACGATCAGAACATCCACTAGCGTCAGTTACTATAAATCTGGTTTGATAGATACCTGTTGCAGCGTAGGTTTCTGTTTGAACTTGTCCCGGATTCAATCCACCACCATTTGCTAGATCCCATTGATAAGTTGCACCAGTTCCATCTACGCCAAAGGTTGCCTGACCATCAAATGTTACTGTATCACCCTGGCAAATTCTCAATATCCCGTCAGGACTTATGGCAGGTGTTGTTGTGATATTTGTGGTAATTGATTGACAAGGGTCAAAACACCTTCTCGCTGCTCTCCAGCCACTAGCGTTTCCAGAACCGTCGGAGACAAATTGAACAGTTAAACATCCTGTAGGGTTTCCTGGACTTGCTTGAAATGCTCCAGGAGGAATATTTGTATCTGTAATCGTTGCTAAGACAGGCGCTGTAGTATCGTCACCATCATAAATAGTTAACACATCATTCACCTCAATATCCAGTGTCCTGAAATCTAATATCATTCTATCTGTAGATATGATTGGGCAAAAAACCGCTACGCCACTAAAGTTGTTAGAATAATTTGTGTTACCTCCATCATCGTTAAAGGTAGAAACGCCACAGCCAGTATATAAGGCAAATGGATTAGAAGGATCTGGATTAGGAATCATGTTGATATTACTTTGAGCGTACGTGAACACAGTACAACACAAAAGCAATAGGCTGAGAATTCTTTTCATCATTAACAATTTTGGATAAAAGGTGCTTTTTTGTAATTAACAAATATGAGAAAATTTGTTAACTATAGCTTAACGATATTTCCCAAAACTTTACTGTTATTGACAATATATAATGCTTTTAAGACCTACTATTTGTAAATTTGCATTAAAATAATTGCTGCTTTTAAGAGTATTTCCCGTATGAAAATTGAAGATCTATTAGAAAATATAGAAGATAACGATCACTTATCTTCTAACGAGCAAACCCCATTACGTCCTGATGCCTTTGACATGAGCGATGCAGATAAAATTGCATCTATTAAAAAAGATGTTCATCATATTCTAGAAACCTTAGGAATGGACATGACAGACGATAGTCTTAAAGGAACACCTAATCGTGTTGCAAAAATGTTTGTCAATGAAATTTTCGGAGGTTTACGCCCAGATAGAAAACCTAGTGCCAGCACATTTGAGAACAAATACAAATACAATGAAATGCTCGTAGAAAAAGACATCGTTGTTTACTCTACTTGCGAGCATCACTTACTTCCTATCGTAGGTCGTGCACACGTTGCTTATATCTCAAATGGTAGCGTGGTAGGACTTTCTAAAATGAATCGTATTGTAGATTATTATGCAAAACGACCACAAGTTCAAGAACGCCTTAACATACAGATTGTAAGAGAATTACAACAAGTTATGAATACTGAAGATGTCGCTTGTATTATAGATGCAAAACACCTGTGTGTTAACAGTCGCGGTATACGCGATATTGAAAGCAGCACGGTGACTGGAGAATTTGGCGGTAAATTTAAAGATCCAGCTGTTAAGAGAGAGTTTCTCGACTACATAAAAATGGACACAAAGTTTTAAATCATTCTCCATCTTCGAGTACTATCTCCTTCTTAACTTGGACCCAAGTAATTTGAGAAATTTACTGTTATTTTTGAAGAGAAGATTTACAATTATTTCGCTTTCGCGAAAGCGAGATCAACACCATCAACATCACAAAAAATAAGTCATGTCACTTTATCAAAACAATGAATTAAGGATTTACAATTCTATGAACGGTGAAAAAGAGGTTTTCCAATCGATTACCGAAGGCCGCATAGGAATGTACGTTTGTGGACCTACGGTTTACAGCAATGTGCATTTAGGAAATTGCCGCACGTTCATTAGCTTTGATATGATTTTTAGGTATTTAAAACACCTAGGTTATAAAGTACGCTATGTGCGTAACATTACTGATGCCGGACATTTAACTGATGATGCTGATCAAGGAGAAGACAAAATCTCAAAAAAAGCAAGGCTAGAGAAAATCGAGCCTATGGAAGTCGTTCAACAATACACGATCGATTTTCATACAGTGATGAAGCAATTTAACGCGTTCCCGCCTAGTATTGAACCTACTGCAACTGGTCATATTGTAGAGCAAATAGAAATTATTAAAACGATCATCGATAATGGCTATGCTTATGAGAAAAATGGCTCCATTTATTTTGATGTAGTAAAATTTAATAAAGATCATCACTACGGGAAACTGAGCGGCCGCAATCTGGAAGATATGATGGCAAATTCTCGTGAGCTAGCGGCACAAAGTGATAAATCAAATCCAGCCGACTTTGCTCTTTGGAAAAAAGCGAGTCCAGAACATATTATGAGATGGCCTAGTCCATGGGGTGATGGATTCCCTGGTTGGCATTTGGAATGTACGGTAATGAGTTCTAAATATCTAGGTGAAACTTTTGATATACACGGTGGCGGAATGGATCTTAAATTCCCACATCACGAGTGTGAGATTGCCCAAGGTGAGGCAGCACATGGCCATAGCCCAGTAAACTACTGGATGCATGCAAATATGCTGACTTTAAACGGCCAGAAAATGTCAAAATCGACTGGGAATAGTATTTTACCTGTAGAGCTTTTTACTGGTGATAATGATTTCATGCAAAAAGCTTTTAGTCCAAGCGTGGTGCGTTTCTTTATGATGCAAGCTCATTATAGATCGATTCTTGATTTTAGTAACGATGCGATACTGGCTGCCGAAAAAGGTTTTAACCGTCTTACTGAAGCGATGAAGTTAATGAATCAATTACCAATTTCTAAAACCTCAAGCGTAGACGTGGCATCATGGAAAAGTAAATGTTACGCAGCGATGAATGACGATTTCAACACACCTATTCTTGTCGCAGAGCTTTTTGACGCAGTGAAAATGATTCATACCATTAATGATGGAAATGCTACTATTACAAAAGAGGATCTTGATGATCTTTCTACAGGTATGAATGCATTTTTCTACGATATTTTAGGATTACAAAACGCTCAAGAAGAAACTGGTGGTTCTTTAAACAAAGGACTGGACGGCGCCATGAAATTGATTATTGACTTAAGAGCTACTGCACGAGCAAATAAAGACTGGAGTACGAGTGATAAAATAAGAGATGAACTGGCTGCTGCTGGAATTGCCCTTAAAGATGGCGTTGATGGGACTAGTTATAGTGTGGAGTGAGTAAGTTGGTGAGTTGTGAGCTAGGAATTAAAAGTTGAGGTTTATTCCGCCTTCGGCTATGAACATTTAGATTTGAAATCTTTTCCCAAGCCCAAAAAGCTGGTATTTTCTTCTGAATGCAAAGTTGAAACAAAAACTGAAATGAAGCAGGATTCATGAAAAAAATACTAGCATATCCTTTTTTATTGATGATCAGGTTTTATCAATCTGTGATATCGCCTTTTACACCTGCTAGTTGTCGCTACTCTCCTACTTGTTCTCAATATTCTAAAGAAGCTCTTATCAAACACGGCGCTTTTAAAGGTGGCTGGCTAGCATTAAAACGTATTTTTAGTTGTCATCCTTGGGGCGGCAAAGGTTATGATCCGGTTCCATAAGAATCTAAAATTTTCAAGCTAATTTTAAGTTTAAATTTCAACTTAGATTTAAATTTAAAAGGTCTTCTTACCTTAGCCGCAAATAATACAATTACGTGACTTCTACCCAAATCCTCATTACCATTGCTTGCTATTTTGCTGTTCTAGTAGCGATTTCTTTTATTGTAGGCCGCAAAAGTGATAACGCTACTTTCTTTAGAGGTAATAGATCTTCTCCATGGTTTATTGTAGCCTTTGGAATGATAGGTGCATCACTTAGTGGTGTAACTTTTATCTCTGTTCCCGGAGCTGTAGAAGAAGGCGCGATGAATTATTTTCAAGTAGTTCTAGGCTACATAGTCGGTTATCTAGTAATAGGTACGGTTCTTTTACCTCTGTATTATAAAATGAATCTTACTTCTATTTATAGTTACCTCAACGACAGGTATGGAAGTGCTGCGCAGTTTACCGGATCAAGTTTCTTTATTCTTTCTCGTGTGGTAGGTGCCAGTTTTAGATTGTATCTGGTTGCTGGTGTCTTACAAGAGTTTGTTTTTGAGAGTATGGGCGTTGAGTTTTGGCAAACGGTAACTTTTACGGTAATTCTGATCTGGTTATACACATTCAAATCTGGTATTAAAACCATAGTCTGGACCGATACTTTACAGACGCTTTTCATGTTAATTGCTGTAGGTGTAGCGATATATTACATTTCTGGCAGTTTAGATCTCAACGGCATGGGAGAAATAACTGGATTCATTTCTGATAGCGATTTGTCCCAGATCTTCTTTTTTGATGATTGGAAAAGTGGACAGTATTTCTTCAAACAATTTTTTGCTGGTGCATTTATTGCTATTGTAATGACTGGTCTTGATCAAGATATGATGCAAAAAAACTTAACCTGTCGCAGTCTTGGTGATGCTCAAAAAAACATGTTTTGGTTTACGATTGTGTTGACCTTTGTAAATCTTATCTTTTTAGGACTAGGTGTTTTACTTACCGCTTTCGCGAAAGCGGAACAATTAACAGCCACCAAAGACAAATTATTTGCAGCAATCGCATTAGATGGTAATTTAGGTATAGGAATAGGGCTGGTTTTTATTCTAGGTCTAGTTGCAGCGGCCTATTCAAGCGCAGATAGTGCGCTTACTTCCTTAACAACATCGTTCTCTGTAGACATCTTAAGATTAGAGCAAAACTATGAAGAGAAAAAGCAACGCTGGATTAGAAAACTGGTTCACGTAGGGTTTTCTCTAGCATTGATACTTGTAATTGTAAGTTTTGAGTATCTGATCAAAGATGCCAGCGTGATTAATAAGCTATTTGTTTTTGCTGGTTATACTTATGGACCGCTGTTAGGATTGTTCAGTTTTGGGATTCTTACAAAGCTTCAAGTGCATCATAAGATCACACCGGTTATAGCGATTCTATCGCCATTTATCGCTTTTGGTATAAGTAGTCGAGCGAGTCGTTATGGATTTGAATTTGGTTTCTTTATTTTATTACTCAATGGCTTTGTAACCTTTTTAGGTTTGTTGCTTGCTGCTACTTTTACAAATCAAAATTCTAATACTGATTTGTCCCCAGCATAACCAGCGTACAAGCGACTTCACTTTTTATATTATTCTTAGAAAGCAACTGGTAAAGTGCTGGATTTTCAGTTCCAGGATTAAAGATCACTCGTTCTGGTTGAAGACTTATTATATAATCATAATATTGCTCTTGCCGTGTAGGATTTAAATATAATGTTACCGTGTTTATTCCTAGAAAAGGGATCAATTCTTTGTGAATCTTCACATCATCTACCATTCCTTCACGTAACCCTATAGCTACAGTTTCTATATTAAATTTACGCAATCTGTAGATCGCAATATTAGAATAACGTTGTTCTTTAAGAGAAGCACCTAGTACTAAAGTTTTTTTAGACATTATTTATGATTTGCTGTGTAACAATATACAAAATCCATCGTCTTTTAATTGAAGGACTTGATAAATCCTTCTGATTTATTTGGTGAATTTTATGAAAAAGAAAAATTCAAAAAGGTTAAAGTCTGTCGGACTCTTTTATAAGTTTCTGACAGCAAACATAATCGTATAGTTCATAATTAATGGTTAGTGTTATTGTACGATTTAGAAATCCCAAGCTTGCAGGCTTGGGATTTTGTTTTTAACCTATTTCAATAAGCGAGAGTTTCCATAAACGCTATCAAGAAAATAAGCACCTATTGATTGATCTTGGCATCAAGATTAATCCATATTTAATATTTTATATCATTCTTATTATATCCATGAAATAATTTTACTTTTATCCAAATTAACTTACATGATAAAAGAACTTACTACAAGTTATTTAAACTCATTAGACGCTGAAGATTTTAAAAAACTACTGTTACAAGATATATTTACCGATAGGCTTAACGAGGATAGTTCTGATTTTTTTATTAAACTTATAGAATATATATATCCTCTAATGGAGGACATAGATAAAAATCAATTATCAAAATTAGCAATAGCCGCTTCTTCATTTTATAATTATATTTTATTTATCGATAAAGTTGTTGATAGAGGAATAGACCATTTTGAGAACGATTCCTATAAAAATCGAGTGATTGAGGCAACCAGTGCTATTGAACTTTCTACAATAGAATTGTATAGTCTTTTTAAGAACAACTTGCAGTTTTGGGAAAAGTATCGAATTTATAAAACACAATACTTTGAAGCTATTTTTGAAGAGCGTGCCATATCATCAGAGAAAACAATCATTGATAGTATATCTTTTGAAAGAATAGCAAAAGGAAAACATGCTCTCGCTGAGTTTTTAGTAGTGAGTATGTTCATGCTTAATAAAAGTGAACTAAACACTGAACATAAAGAACGACAAGTTTTAAAATGTGTTCAAAACATATTCATAGCGATGCAGATTTACGATGACATAGAAGATTTTGCTGAGGATTCTGAAAATGACATTTGGACCTATCCACAATCAACATTAAAAGAGCTAATTGATTCAGAAAACATTGTTTTAACTGAGAAGCAAGAACATCTAAAGTTACAATTATTCTACGTATCTGGAACTGCTGAAGACTTATTAAGATATGGTCTTAAAAAACTGAATGAGTCAAAAAATATTACAACAGATTTAAAACTCTTTCAACTAGAATCCTTTATAGATGGATTGATTGATAAAATCGGTAAAAAAATTGAACTGATAAATACCCTTATCAATAGAGCAAAACTCAAACAACAGAAATAACATGTTGATCAATAATTACTCAATTAAAAAATATGATAATACTTTGAAGTATGTTTTAACAACAAAGCAAGGTCATTTTTATATAAATAAATCTACAAAACAGTTGATAGAGATTTTAACGGTGGAGGAAACCATAGACGAAGCTCTGTTAGTGTTTAATACAACGTTTGAAAGTAATTTATCCAAAGAGAGTTTTTTAGATTTTTTAAAAGACCGATTGAAAGGTCTGGGATTATTAAAAGGTGACTCAAAAATTATTAAAACTAATGCTTATGTAAAAAGCAAAATCAAGTTACTGCCTGCAAATGCAGCTGCTGCCTTAGCCTTACCTTTTTCATACTTTTTTAAAGCAACATATTTCTGGTATTTATTTACAATCCTATCTATTATATGTGCAACCATTGTAGTAGGTTATATCGATATTTATGATTTAAACTCACCTTTTGAAAACGTAATTCACCTAATTCTTCTCGCACTTCCAGTGGTATTTATTCATGAATTAGGGCATGTAGCAGCTTGTAGACCTGCTGGCATTAAAAATGGGGAAATAGGCCTCGGGATCTATTTAATTTTTCCCGTATTTTATTCAGATATTTCTAATCTATGGACTGCAACAAAGCAGCAAAGAATTATTGCAAATCTAGCCGGAGCATTTAATCAATGTTTGTATGCCATTATAATGTACGGTATTTACTATTTTACAGAAAACAAAATATTTTTAACTGTAAGCATTTTAATAATTATAGATGGTGTTTACCAGTTATATCCATTTGTAAGATCAGACGGTTACTGGATATTAAGCGATGCGTTGAGCATCCCTAATTTACAACAAAAAGGAAAATATAATCTATTGAATTTATTTACCGGTAGATGGTCAAAGTTAAAAGCACATACAAAAACAGAGTTGTTTATATTGAGTTATAGCATTATCAACCTAGGCTTTGTTCTATTCTATATATACTTTTTAGTCATTGATCAATGGAATAGCTTTCTTTTGTTTCCTAAAGAATTGTCTACCCTACTTTACCACTTAATTACTCTTAACTGGCAGGAATTACAGGTGTCACCGCTTTTCATTTTTCACGGTATTGTTTATTTCATTTTAGGTAAATATGTTTTTAACCTAATCAAATCTAAAGTTAAAAATAGAAAGTGATTACAGAATTTTCTTACTTTTAAAGCTGTATACCATGTTATTAAGAACATCTATTTTCTAATAAGATTATCCTAAAGAGTAGTTAACAGATTATTCCTACACTTAATCTATTATTTTGAAACTTAGGTAAATGTAGCTTGCTAGTGCCTTTAAATATACGGACCTTTACGCTACTTAAACTTATAAATCACTTACTTATGAAAGATTATCTAGAATTAGCAGATCAATTTGAAGTTGAGAAACTAGAAGAAAGAACTGAGTTTTATTTTGGACATTATTATAATCATAATCACTGTCCAGAAACAGATCCTTTGGACGCTCCACTTACTGCATAATATTAATTTGTATATTAAAAAAACATCCTTTTTCAAGGATGTTTTTTTTTGTATTTATTTAGGTAAAATCAATAATATTTTTTTACCATCAAAAAATGTAAAAACTTGTAAAGCAAACGTCTCCTTACCATCTCATAATAGCACTACCCCAAGTAAATCCACTACCGAAAGCTGCAAGAACCACCGTATCACCTTCTTTTACTTTGCCATCTTCCCATGCCTCACATAGAGCAATAGGAATAGAAGCCGCTGTTGTATTACCATAACGCTGGATGTTATTGTAAACTTGATCGTCTGTTAACTGAAATTTCTTCTGGATAAATTGAGAAATACGCAAGTTAGCTTGATGTGGTACAAGCATATCAATATCGCTTACTTCTAGCTGGTTAGTTTGTAAACCTTCCATGATTACCTCGCTGAAACGTCTTACTGCATTTTTAAATACAAACTGACCGTTCATATAAGGATAATAAGGAATGTCCTCCTGTGGATTCTCCTCTATAATTTGAGGGACCCAATGATTAGTAGACGGACCTTTCAATGATAATTCTAGCGCGTGCTCTCCTTCACTATGCAAATGTGTAGAAAGAATTCCATGACCTTCTTTTTCTGATCTGGATACTACCGCTGCTCCTGCTCCATCCCCAAAAATTACCGTTACACCACGGCCGCGAGTAGAAAAGTCCAGTCCACCACTATGGTTTTCTGATCCTATCACAAGAACGTTTTTATACATTCCCGTTTTTATAAATTGGTCTGCAACAGAAAGTGCATAGATAAAACCACTACATTGATTACGTACATCTAGTGCTGGGCAAGTATGAATACCCATAAGATTTTGCACTTGTACTCCACAACCAGGGAAATAATAATCTGGAGATAGCGTTGCAAAAACTATCATATCGATGTCATCCTTAGAAACTTTTGCTCGTTCCAGAGCAATTTCTGCAGCTTTGACACCCATTATCGCAGTCGTGTTACCATCACCTTTTTTAATGTGACGACGCTCTTTGATACCAGTACGTTCCTGAATCCAGGCATCGTTAGTATCCATTAATTTTGAAAGATCGTCATTTGTAACGACATTTTCTGGAACATATTTACCCATTCCAGTGATACGAGAAGTATACATAAATAAATTTTAATAAGATGCAAGATACGTCCCAATCATAGTATATTGCTAGCAGTACACGATATTTTGATATGCATGCATAATAAGTTATTTTCAGATCCTTTTCCCATGATACCAGACGCTACGGTAGTATATGATGGTTCTTTTTACGCTTTCGCGAAAGCGGAACTTCTAAAAAAGATTTTACTGGAAGAAACACCATGGCGACAAAATGAAATCAAACTATTTGGCAAAACCCATAACGAACCAAGGCTCACACAGTTATATGGCGCCAAAGGCTTAGATTATGGATACAGCGGCATCAAGTTTAAAGCGCTTGCTTGGACAGAAACTCTAGCTCAAATTAAAGCCGATGTAGAAAAAGCCGCAGGAACTGAATTCAACGTATGTCTACTCAATCAATATCGCACCGGTCAAGATTCTAACGGCTGGCATGCAGATGATGAACCAGAGTTAGGACAAAATCCAACTATTGCTTCTGTAAGCCTAGGTCAAGAACGGTTTTTTCATTTAAGACATAATGAAAATAAAGACTGGAGGTTTAAGTTTTTATTAGAAAACGGCTCTTTATTATTGATGAAAGATCAAACACAACATACCTATAAACATCAAATAGCCAAGACAAAAAGAGAAATTGATTTACGCATTAATCTAACTTTTAGGAAGGTGATTAAGTGATTTTAAAGTTTCGTGAGAAAACGACATCTTCGATAAACTCAGATTGACATTCTAAGCAATATTTCTTTATGCAATGTCAGACTGAGCCTGTCGAAGTCGGTCTAATTAATAATGGTTTAAAGCAGTCCATTTGTTAATTCATTAATAAAATCTTCTCTATTCACCATACTTTTGTAATTATTGCACGTGTTAACGACTTTACTATTATGGCTAGAAAAAGAGCAAAAGACATTTTAGAAAATTTAAATGATCGCCAGATAGACCGTATTATAGAAATGGGTTGGGAAGATCGTACTCCTTTTGATGCGATTGAAGCGCAATTTGGTGTGACAGAAAAAGAAGTGATCATGATCATGCGTAGTGAGATGAAAGAAAGTAGTTTCAGAATGTGGCGTGAGCGTGTACAAGGTCGAGCGACAAAACACCGTGCGCAACGAGATCCAGAAATGAGCCGTTTTAAATGCTCTATGCAGCGAGCTACTGGTAATAAAATCGCTAAGCGGTAATATCCTTTTTTTTAGAACCGCTGTTATAAATAATTACTAGACTACTTTTTCTCCCAGGCGAGCCTGTATAGTAGATTTATCACACTTACTTTTTTCAAGAGTAATTTCAATATGGCATACGTATTGACTAGATTTGATCGTTGTTATATAGATCTAACTCAAGTCATGAAAAAGTTACTTTTCCTTTTAATTTTCTTACCACTAGCCACTTACGCACAAGATCCATTTTCTAAGCAAGCAGTACAAAAAACTGTAGAAAATTTAACGATATTAAATATCAATGAAAATATTAAAGGCACCATTCTAACGCCTAAAGATTCTAATAAAAATCCAGTTCCATTAGTTATTATAGTAGGCGATCAAGGTGCTATAGACCGCAATGGTAATGAACCTAGAACTAGAAGTAATGCCTACCAGCAACTAGCTGATTCACTTTTATCTAATGGTGTAGCCACTTACCGCTATGATAAACGCACGTTTACTCAAATGAGAAACCGCAAGTCAAGTGAAGAAACGCTCTTTAGTGACTACATAACAGACGTGAATGATATAATTAGCTATTTTAAAAGTGACAAGCGTTTTTCAAAAATGTACATCGCTGGCCATGGACAAGGTTCACTAGTAGGAATGCTAGCCATAGACGACCATGTAGATGGTTTTATTTCAATTAATGGCGCTGGACAGTCCATTGATGCACTTATCGTACAACAAATTTCAAAACAACAACCAGGATTAGACAAAGTTGCAAAAGAAACATTTGAACGAGTAAAAAATTCAGAAAAACCGGTAATTGCTATCGAACGAGATCTTTACCCTATCATCGGGCCACAAGTGCAGCCATTTATGAAGTCCTGGATGAAATATGATCCCGCAGTAGAGTTACAAAAACTTCAAATTCCAGTATTAATTGTTAATGGTTCTAAAAACCGCATGAGCAATCCCTCAGAAGCTCAACTATTAAAAGACACTACTCTTGACGCAACTTTAGAGATTATTGAAGACATGAACCACGTCCTCAAAATTGTGGGAGACGACGAGATTGAAGCCTCAAAAAGTAAAATTAATCCTAACTTTCCCTTAAGCACTAGACTTGTAGAACTTATAGTTGGATTTGTAAAATAAGCTGTAATAAATACGCTTTCGCGAAAGCGAATCTTTATCAAACAACTTCGTATAAAATTGTATTTTGCAGCACATCAAAATAGCAATTTATGATTTTTCAAGAAGTAGCAGAAAAAGTAAAGGATACCACTCCATTAATTACTAGTGATACAATTGTATTTGGGTTATTAATGATATGCCTGGCAGTTGTGTTCTATTCTTCTTCAAGGAATAATGGTTTCTGGTCTAAATTTTATAAAATAGTTCCTGCTCTTTTGATGTGTTATTTATTGCCTTCTATTTTAAGTTCTTTAGGAATCATAGCTCCAGAATGGAAAACGGTTGCAGAAGATGGCACTGTAACAGAAGCGAGCTCTTCACTTTATTACATGGCATCGCGCTATTTGTTACCTGCAGCGTTAGTTTTAATGACCTTATCTATAGATCTCAAAGCGGTTTTTAACCTAGGACCTAAAGCGTTGATCATGTTTCTTACCGGTACAGCAGGAATAGTTATAGGTGGCCCTATCGCTATTCTTATAGTAGGTTCTTTTTCTCCAGAAACTGTGGGCGGCGAAGGGTTTGATGCCGTATGGCGTGGCTTATCTACTCTAGCAGGAAGCTGGATAGGTGGCGGCGCAAATCAAACAGCAATGCTAGAGGTATATCAATATAATCAAGCTAAATATGGTGGTATGGTGCTCGTGGATATAGTAGTTGCTAATTTATGGATGGGTATTCTATTATTTGGAATTGCAAAGGCCACAAAAATAGACCAGTGGTTTGGTGCAGATAGTAAAGCTATAGAAGATCTTAAAAAGCGAGTCTCTGATTATACAGAAAGTGTAAAGCGTGAAGCGACTTTTACTGATAATATGGTAATGCTGGGAATAGGTTTTGGGGCTGTAGCGGTAGCTCATTTAGGTGCTAATTATCTATCCTCAATAATGAGCTCCATGGATGGCATTGCAAACAATATTTATTTGAGTTTTCTAACAAGTCAATTCTTTTGGATGATCTCAATTGCAACCTTAATCGGTATTACTTTATCCTACACGCCTGCAAAAAGTTATGAAGGTACTGGAGCAAGTAAAATAGGTAGTATATTTATCTATGTTCTAGTTGCGACTATAGGAATGAAAATGGATCTCACTCAAATTGTTGAAAATCCGTTATTAATACTTGTAGGTATTATATGGATGGCAATTCATGCAGGATTATTAATTCTAGTTGCTAAGCTTACTAGATCGCCTTACTTTTTTCTAGCAGTAGGCTCTCAAGCAAATGTAGGTGGTGCTGCAAGTGCGCCCATTGTCGCATCAGAGTTTCACCCATCACTTACCAGTGTAGGTGTCTTACTAGCGGTATTTGGTTATGTGGTAGGAACTATAGGAGCAATTGCATGCACCATTTTAATGCAAATGGCGGCTACTTCATAATTTTTTTATATTCCTAATT
>NZ_MAAX01000007.1:317-23953 GCF_002162835.1 Nonlabens dokdonensis | reverse complement strand
GAAGACCCCAGTAGCACACCAGAGCAAGACGTACAGCCTGCACCTTTTACTTCTGTAGAATTCTCAACTAATAGTAAGGTACTCTATGTGACTCATAATACAGAAGGAATAAGACAATATGACTTGAGTAATTTAACGCAAATTCCTCCTTATATAAATGTGACCCCTCAAGTAGGTTCATTAACCTATTCTCATCTCAAGTTAGGACCGGATCGCAAAATATATGTAAGCAATCGAGGTAGATCTTTTCTAGGCGCTATCAAAGAACCTAACACAGTAGGCTTAGGTTGTGACTATGAGGTAAATGTGTTCAATTTTAACACAGGCAACCACCTTCTAGACCTACCTACGTTTTTATTACCTGAGCGTCCAGAGGGACTTTCTTTTCTCAACATTTGTTTAGGAGAATCGACCGAATTGAAATTTGGAAGTGATTTCTTTTCTACCACATACGAATGGGATCTAGGAGACGGTACAATCTTAATGGGCTCTGACACTATAAACTATACATATGCAGCTCCAGGAACTTATACGGTAAGCATTCAAGGTTTTGACGCTTCAGGCAATCCTACATTTTCTGATAGTAAAGATCTCATTATATATGATTCTCCTACTATTGAACCTATAGAAGATATTTATAACTGCCTGGAAAACAACCCATTCTTTTTTATAGATAGACAAGATGATTTTTTAGGCACCTTAGATTTTAGTGTTTTTGATATTACATATTATTTGAATGAAGAAGATGCTTTAAAACGTGATAATGATATTATAGAAATCACTCCACAAATGGGCACACAAACTATTTGGGTACGTGTGGATAATAGAGTTAATTTTCAGTGTTTTGATGTTATTAGTTTTGATATTATAACACCAGAATTTATAACTGTAGATATCGACAGACAACAATATTTATGTGATGGACAAGATCTCATCTTAGAGGCTCCTGATGGCTACATAAGTTATGAATGGAATACTGGAAGTCATGATCAAAATATATTAGTAGACACTGTAGGCGACTATACCCTAACTGTTGTAAAAGATTTTGGGCAATTTAACTGTGAGGCAACCGTGCGGATTAATGTTGATGTTTCTACGCTTCCTATAATCGAAGAAATACGAGTTAATGATTGGTCTCAAAATTCTAACTCCATTGAAGTTATTATGAGTTCTGATGGAAACTATGAATATTCAGTAAACAACGATATTTTCCAGACATCTAATGTATTTAACGATTTACCTCTAGAAGACTATCAGATTTATGTCAAAGAACTTGAATGTGGAGAAGTGGTTCAAAGTGAAGAATTATTTTTATTGTATTATAATAAGTTCTTTACTCCTAATGGAGACGGATTTAATGATTACTGGCAAATTATAAACTCCAAGAGAGAAGCTGACGTAAGCATTACTATATACGATAGATATGGTAAATTGATTGTGGTTATTGATCCACAGAGTATAGGTTGGGATGGCACTTACAATGGCGCTCCTGTTCCTTCGTCTGATTACTGGTATCGCGTTACGCGATCAAATGGTAAAACACATACAGGACACTTTACCTTAAAGAGATAAATTTTGTCAGAATTTTGACATCTCGGTACTGATCTAAATAGTACCTTTGTAGCTAGTAAAAAAATTAATCAATTATTTTACTTTGATTAAATATGGGGTCGACTGGTTTTGACAGCGAGACCGACTTGATTGTAAGCATGTAGAGCGCTGGGACATAGCTCTTAAATATCATGATTCACACTTTTTTAAACGGCGAGAATAACTACGCCCTAGCAGCATAATCTGAATTATAGTAAGATGTGCCTCGGCTCGTAAGACGAGCATGCAGGAAGTTCCTCAAAGGCCTTGGTTTACGGCACTTGATTTAGGGACTTCGTAAAAGTAAACCTATCCTCAATAGGACTTTGATGTTGAGGAGAAATTTAATTGAAGACAAGCGTTACTTTGGTAGTTTCTAACCGGTGTAACGACTGAAATCAAATGGAAACTAAACATGTAGAAAGCGATGAATTCGCTCGTTTGGACGAGAGTTCGATTCTCTCCGACTCCACAAAAAATTAAAACCACGCTTTTACTTGCGTGGTTTTTTTTTATTCATATTTCTATGACAATCAGTAGAAGTGATTAGGGTATCCGCTTTCGCGAAAGCGAGAGTATTTTAGATATAGTGTTGTGATTATACGGTTTCAGTAATCGTTATACTCTCTATATACTCTTTTAAAACTTCTACTACATAATCAAGTTCTTCTTTTGTATTATAAATTGAAAAACTAAAACGTAAACTAGGCTTCTTTAAATCTTCATCATTCAACACACTGGTTAATACGTGAGATCCTTTTTGCGAACCGCTCTGGCAAGCGCTACCTTTAGAACAAGCAATGCCTTTTAAATCCATTGTAAAAAGAAGCATCGCAGCTTTATCTGCCGGGCAAGGAAGACAGACATTTAAAAGCGTGTAAGTACTATTTTCATGGTCGCTACAGTTGCCATTAAATTTCACCCCAGGAACGTGCTTTTCTAGTTCTTCTTTAAAATAATTTTTAAGATCTACTACATAAGCTCTATCTTGTTCTAAAGAATCATAGGCCATTTGAAGTGCTAGATCCATTCCTACGATGTTATGCACACTTTCAGTTCCTGCTCTTATACCTCGCTCTTGAGATCCTCCTAAAATAAGAGGTTTTAAACCTGTACCTTTTCTTATGAATGCAAAACCTACTCCTTTAGGTCCATGAAATTTATGAGCAGACACTGCAGTAAAATCTACTGGCAATTTTTTAAGATCCATTTCAAAATGACCTATAGATTGTACACAATCACTATGAAACAATGCTCCGTATTTTTTACATAATTCTCCTACGCGATCGATATCTAATTTATTGCCTATCTCATTGTTTATATGCATCAATGAAACCAGTGTCTTTTTATCACTTGTAGAAAGTAATCTTTCTAGATCAATGTAATTAGGTGTGCCACAATCTTTCAACTTAACATGAGCAACTTCAGTCCCATATTTTTCGGCACAATAATCTACTATATAAATAACGGCGTGATGCTCTATAGTTGTCGTAATAATGCGCTCAACTCCTAGGTCACGCACGCAACTATGAATGGCAAGGTTATCAGCTTCAGTACCGCCAGAAGTAAAAATAATTTCGGCAGCAGTAACATTTAATTGAGCAGCTATATTCTTGCGTGCATTCTCAATTAGTGATTTTGCACTACGCCCGTAACTGTGAGTGGAGCTAGGGTTACCATGAACTTCTTTCATAACCTCCGTCATTCTATCAATGACTTCAGGTCTCATTTGTGTAGTTGCTGCGCTGTCTAAATAAACTTGTCTCATGTCACAAAAGTAAATTATTTGCAATAAAAATTAAGCTTTAACGCTTTAATATGATTGACTACTTTTGTTATTATGAAAAAACTGCTTTACCTTATATTCCCTATAGTTTTAATAGGATGTGACGATGGAGACATCATTACAAATGATTTTGATTTTGAAGACAGTGCCGTAGAAGCTTGTGACCCTACCTCTGGAACAGGTGAAACTTTCAATTACGTTTTTTATAAAAATGAGAATACTAATTTTGAGAGTTTAGTACTCCAGATCAATACTTCAGATGATATATTAAATACAGAAGGTAGCTACGGTCCATACACTATTATTTCTAGTAGCTTTGAATCATTTGAATATAGGAAATTTGATGCGGCACCTGGAGACGATTATTATTGTAACAGTATTCCTCCCAGTTCACCGAGAGTGACTGAGGTTTATAATGCTATAGCTGGTGACATTTATGTAGAAACGAGAAGACGTAGTGATGATGACAACGATGGGATACCTTCCACAGAAGAAGGTGCTGTTTTTATAGATGGTATTATTAATGAAGCCGCTAGTGAAGATACAGATAATGATGGTATACCTGATTACCTAGATATTGATGATGATGGTGATAACGTCCCTACCATTCTGGAAGGTGTAGTTTTAGACAGCGATGGAAATATCGATATGGCAGCAAGCTTAGATACTGATGGCGATGGCATTCTTGATTATCTAGATGAGGACGATGATCAAGATGGGACCCTAACAAGAAATGAGTCTATAGATGGTAATATTGATCCCACAGATGATATACCATTGAACTCTAACATTCCCAATTTCAGGAACCCAATGATAAATACTGAAGCAAATCCTTTAGTAACAGAATATATTCCTCACACCATCAACAGAGTTATAGAATTAAATATAACCATTCAAACGCTCAACTTGCAAAATGAATCTGAAGAAATAGTTTTCAATACGGTATATCCATTCGGTGATTTTATTCAGGAAGCTAATGAATTATCCTGTACACCAGCATTTAATCCACCGGCAGGTTCTGACGGATGCGTATTTCAGTAGCTCCTCTACCGTATTTTTGATAGTCAGCATCATAATATTCAATTTGCGTGTATCGATCAAATAAGAATCGCAATTCTTCTTTGAGAACGCCTTGACCTATCCCATGAATAAACACAAGTTTAGGAACACGGTTTTCAATCGCCCATTCTATTTTATGACGTGCTGTTTCTATTTGTAAATTAAGCTTTTCATAGGCATCCATACCTCGCTCATTTTTAACTAATTGATGTAGATGCAAATCTATTTCTACGGCCGGAATAAATGCTGCTTTTTTACGAGATACAGTTCGTTTTTTTGACCTAGAAGGAGTTGGCTCTTTTTTAATTTCCACCTTAGAAACAGTAAAAGATTTGTCAATTATCAACTGGTTTTGATGGAAGGTTATCTCTATTCCATCATCAGTAAGGATAGTTATTTGTTCCGCTTTCGCGAAAGCTACCACACCACCAAAATCATCGTCTAAAACAAGAACTCTATCTCCTTTTCTAAACTTTTTCATTTACTCCTCTTCTTCAGATAGGTGATCATCTTTGTGAGCTGCCCAGTGACTACTAGCACGATAAGCTCCCAACATTAAACATATCAGACCGGTGATTTGAAACCAGATACTTGCAGTGTTATCCACTAAGGAGTAGAGTAAAAATGAAGCACCTATAATGATAAGAAATCCGTTGAAAAGCTGCTTAGTGTTGTTCTTAATCGGCATTATGTATAGTTCATCTATTAGTTACCGCAAATCTATAAACTTTTACATATCATTATAATTATTAGCCGCTTAAAATTATATTTTTGTGTAGTTAAGGATCATATTATGAAGAATTTACTTTATATCACTTTTTTATTTCTAACTACCGGCGCCGTTTATGGTCAGCTTAACGTAGTAGGAGATAATTTTGTGTTCTCAAAAGGGACCGACATTTTTGTTAAAGAAGAAATTAATTTAGTTAATGCAGATTCTAAAATCTATCTAAGAGGTGAAGCGCAGCTTTTACAAGATAGCAATGTACCGAATGAAGGAAGTGGTGTACTTTCTATTTTTCAAGAAGGAACTGCAAATGTTTATAGTTATAACTACTGGTCTGCTCCTGTAGGTAACGCATTAACCGCATCAGGAAATGAAGGTTTTCTTAATACTCAAATAAAATATCCTACCATTAACACTTCTTCTCCACCAGTAGATGGAACAGATTTTACAATTACTGCTGAAGATTCTGAAATACTAGCTTACGGTGTTAGAAATGGACAAAGTGATGATGGTGATATAGATGGTGTAGATAAATTGCAAATCGCCGGTAGATGGTTATGGACTTATGATAGTGGTGGTAATCCAGCTACTGGATATGCAGGATGGACTAATTTTAACGGCTCACAAACCGCTAGACCTGGATATGGTTTCACCATGAAAGGTGTTAATGAAATATCTGGAGGATCACCAAATTTTGATGGAGGACAGCGATATGACTTTAGAGGTAGACCTAACAATGGAACCATAACAGTAGGTGTAGGTAACGATAATGGAACTCTTGCAGGTAATCCATATCCTAGTGCATTAGATTTAAAGAAGTTTCTTCAAGAAAATGCTCAAGATAGTGGTGCAGGTACAGTTTTAATGGATCCATGGGTTGAATTTTGGGAATCTCAAGAAGAAGGCTCTCATTTATTAACAAGCTACTTAGGCGGCTATGCTCGCTACGTACCTCTAGGATTTGCACCTGGAACTAATGATGGCTATGCAAATAACGGTACTTATCAAGATCCAGTTTTTAGAAGAACGAACAATGACGGTACTATCAATACAAGTACTAGAACAACTAATTTATTAGGACCACCTACGCCACCTGCAGATGACGCTAGTTTTGTAGATAATGGTTTAATGGATGGTAGAAGAAGATATGCAGCAGTAGGTCAAGGTTTTTTTATTTCTAGAACTAATACGGATGTACCTTTTACACCAACATCATTTGAACAAGATGCAACACCTAATATATCAGATGGCGTGACATTGCCAGGTGGTCAGACTGGTGAATTGATTACATTTAATAATTCTATGCGTGTTTTTCAAAGAGAAAATGGCGTTGAATCCTATTTTAAAGCAGCTCCTGGAGTGAGCGATCCTCAAAGCGCTATCGTAGCGAGCCAAGTTCCTAAAATGATTATCAACGTAATACCTAATGCACTATATGTAAGGCCGTTAAATTTCATCTTTGACGATAGTACATCACAAGCATATGATTTTGCATGGGAAAGCCCTATTTCTGGTAGAATTGATACAGACGCATATATAAAAATAGGTACAGAAGGTGAATATGGACTATCTTCACAAGCCTATGATGAAAATATGGCTATTCCTATAGGCGTAGAAGTAGCAGCGTCAAACACATCGCCTATCGATGTTGAATTTGAGTTAGCTTTCTTGATTAATTTTAATCCTAATGATGTATTCTTACATGATACTCAAACAGGAACATATCATGACCTTAAGGCTGGAAATAAAACATTATTAATAGCACCTGGTCATTATACTGACCGTTTTGAAATTACATTTAAGGATACTTCTAGCACCTTGAGTAATGAAAATCTAGATGAAGTGAATTTTGATATATTTCAAAACAACAACATAAAGGAACTTACGGTATTAAATCCCAATCAAGAAGATGTAGCAAGTATTGCTTTGTATGATCTTGCAGGAAGAGAAGTTTTTTCTAGTAAACCTACAACTACACAATCTACTTATACCTTTGAAACTGCATCATTATCGAGTGCGATTTATATTGCAAAGGTTACAACAACAGATAATAAAGAGAAATCAGTTAAGGTTAGTATCTCTAATTAATATGAATACACTCCTCGTAGATGATAGCTGGATGCTACCTTGTATGAGTAAACAACTAATGGGAATGGACTGTCCTGGATGTGGTATCCAGCGGTCCATTTCTTTTTTACTCCAAGGCAACATTGTAGATTCCTTTTTAATGTATCCTGGGTTATTTCCAGGTATCTTTCTATTTGTGTTTTTAATAGTAGACTGGTTTAAAGATTTTAAACATGGAGAACAAATTAAACTTTGGGCAACTATACTTACAATAGGAACCATTGTATCCAGCTACTTAATTAAAATGGTAATTCATTAAAATTTATTGTAACATTGTAGTAAAGTTCATTACTAACTTTACAAATTAAACCCAACCTTATTATGCAAAAATTAAATACAACATTAGTCTATATCCTATCTATTGTAGGATTGATTTGCTGTTGCTGGCCATTTGGAATTGCTATCATACCGACAGGAATAGCCTTCTTTATAGCTTCAAAAGAAATGAAAAAATATGAAGCATCGCCAGAATCTTATTCTAATGGTGATGCAATGAAAACAGCAAAAACAGTTTCTTTAATTATATTCATACTTGCCTCATTATATTTATTATACTTCATTTATGGCGTAGCCACAACTCCATGGGATCAAGTTATGTCAGGATATGAAGACGCGATGAGAGACTCAGGAGTTGAATTTTAATACAATCAAATCATGCAAAAATTAAATACCACATTAGTTTACATTTTATCAGTAGTAGGATTATTATGCTGCTGTGTATACGGTTTAGGAACGGTTGCAGCAATTATCGCAATTGTAGTAGCTACTAAAGAGATTAAAAAATACGAAGCAAATCCAGATCAATTTGTTAATGGAAAAGCAATGAAATCTGCTAGAGTATTTGCAATTGTTTCTTTATTTATATCTTTTATAGGTCTAGCATTTGTAATCTGGACTTTAGTTAATCCATGTGCATTTTTTGATTGGTACATAGGAATGTTTGAAAACAATCCTAATGTTCCAGCAGAATCTATGGAGCAAATATATCAAGCTGCTGAAGAAGCAGGATGTAGATAATACTTCTTTATTATTTGAAAAAAGGGAAAGCTAGCGCTTTCCCTTTTTTGTTAATATAACTATTAAATAGTAAATAGAAATAGTTCTGACAGTTCCCTTATTAATACTGAGGAATTATAAATTTCTCCATATAGTAAATAAAATAATGACACTTACAATGACTATGATCACGTAAAAATTGATTAATAACTTTCTCAATAGATGGTCTCTTAAAGCAGGTATCCACTCAAATACACCTACAACGATACCATATGGTAACAATATGAATAATAATGGATTAAAACGGAATGCCTTACTCAGTTCACCGTTTAAGAAAGAGTGAACCGCCCGCTGAGAACCGCAACCTGGACAATCATATCCTGTCAAATATTTACTTGGACATTGCGGAAATAAGTTATGCTCTACTGGATTGAATTTTTTGTATAGAAAAAATGCGGTCATTACCATTACAGCAATACCGCATCCTAAAAGATATCTTTTGTAATTAGAAACCGCCATCAGCAATTGCAGCAAGCACACCTGTAAATAAAAATATGAGGACTAATACAAAACCAGTTACTGCAGCGGCAATTACCCAGTTTCGTGCATTAGTGCTGGCCGCTTGTGCGCCTTGAAAGTCTCCTACTCTATGTTTACTCTCTACCTGAGAACTGTAAACTATGGCAATGATTCCAAAAATCTGACAGCATAACAAAGTAACAATTATCGACTCGGCCAACCATGTTTTAGGTGGTGGACCAAAGTTTTGTGGATTAAACTGTTGTGAGTATTGCTGTCTATAGTTTGGTTGGTTCTGGTTTTCCATATTATTCAAACTCCTTTAAAGTCTTAATAATGATAGCTATACAATCATCTAACTGCTCTTTATTCATAACTAAAGGTGGTGCAAATCTTATAATATTACCATGTGTTGGTTTAGCAAGCAATCCATTATCACGTAATTTTAAACATATATTCCACGCGGTATCACTATCTTCTGTATCATTTATAACGATAGCATTTAGTAAACCTCTACCTCTAACTAAGGTTACCGTGTCAGTAGTTTCAATATACTTCTGAATTTCAGATCTAAAATAACTTCCTAAAGCGCGAGCATTTTGGATTAAGTTTTCATCCTTAACTACTTCTAAAGCTGCCATTGCAACTGCTGCCGCAACAGGATTCCCTCCAAAAGTAGAACCGTGCTGTCCTGGTTTAATCACATTCATTACTTCATTATCTGCAAGTACAGCGCTTACAGGATATGCTCCACCAGAAAGTGCTTTTCCTAAAATCAACATATCAGGTCGTGCATAAGTTTCTGGCTGGCGCTCACAATGAGCTTCACAAGTACAGTTACCACAAACTGCTAGCAATCCACCAGTTCTTGCAATACCAGTTTGTATTTCATCAGCAATAAAAAGGGCTTTGTGCTTAGTACATAAATCACGTGATGCTCTCATATAATCGTCGTCTGGCGTAAAAACACCAGCTTCACCTTGAATAGGTTCAATTAGAAAACCAGCAACGTTCTCCTCTTGCAACGCTTTTTCAAGGGCTTGCGTATCGTTGTAAGGTATTTTAATAAAACCTGGTGTGTACGGACCGAAGTTTTTACGAGCACCTTCATCATTTGAAAAGGAAATAATGGTTGTGGTACGACCGTGAAAATTATTCTCTGCTACGATAATTTTTGCCTCATGCTCCTCAACTCCTTTTTTCTCATAAGCCCATTTACGTGCAATTTTAATAGCTGTTTCTACAGCTTCTGCACCAGTGTTCATGGGTAATACTTTATCAAAACTAAAGTACTCAGTCATGTATTTCTCATACTGCCCTAACTTATCATTATGAAAAGCTCTAGATGTAAGCGTTAAAGTTTGCGCCTGCTCATTCATAGCATTAACAATAGACGGATGACAATGTCCTTGATTAACTGCACTGTAAGCACTTAAGAAGTCAAAATACCTTTTACCATCTACATCCCAAACATAAACACCTTCACCTTTTTCCAATACAACTGGTAATGGATGGTAATTATGTGCTCCATGCTTATCTTCTAAATCAATATAATGTTGCGCCTTGCTCTTTGTCTCTATGCTCATTTCTCTACTTTTAATCATTTGCCGCAATTTAATCATTTAGCTTGCAGGATTAAAATTATAACCTTTAAGAATTTGCGAAATTCTCAAGGAACACTGCATACAATAACACGAGTAAAGTTCTATAAAAACGAGGATTTTAGTTAATTTTGGCACCTATGTCAAAACGAAGAAGAAGAGCTCAAAAATCCTTTGAAAACGTCCCAGTAGTAGACGCTGGAGCAAGAGGTAAAAGTGTTGCAAAAACTGAAGAAGGTGAAGTCATATTCCTCACCGATGCCGTTCCTGGCGATGTCGTAAATATTCAGACTTTTAAAAAGAAACGTTCCTTTTATGAAGGTCGTGTTACTAAATTTATAGAATTAAGTGAGCGACGAGCAACGCCTGTTTGCAAACATTTCAATACTTGTGGTGGTTGTAAATGGCAACATATGACCTATGAAAGCCAGCTGTATTTTAAGCAAAAAGAAGTAGTTGAAAACCTGACACGTATAGGTCATTTGGAGCTTCCAGAAATTACTGCTATTGCTGGCTCATCACAACAGTATCATTATCGCAACAAGATGGAATTCAGCTTTAGTGCAAACAGATGGTTGACTCTTGAAGAGATTCAAAGTGATATAGAAATTGAAGATAAAAAGGCTTTAGGATTTCACATTCCTGGCATGTGGGATAAGATCTTGCACCTAGACGAGTGCCATCTTCATCCTCAAATAGGAGAAGATATTAGGTTGAGTGTGCACGCTTTCGCGAAAGCGGAAAACATATCCTACTTTAACCCTAGAGAAAAGACTGGAACTCTAAGAACCTTAATGTTGCGCATGTCCTCCACAGGAGAAAATATGGTGGTAATTCAGTTCTTTCAAGACAACGAAGCGCAAAGACTTGCTTTATTAGATCATTTAAAAGAATCTTTTCCACAAATTACATCGCTACAATACATCATTAATGAAAAGGCAAATGATACTATTTATGATCAAGATGTGATTTGTTACCATGGACGCGACCATATCTTTGAAGAAATGGAAGGCTTGCAATTTAAAATTAATGCTAAGTCTTTCTATCAAACTAATAGCCAGCAAGCCTATGAGCTGTATAAAATCACGAGAGATTTTGCAGGGTTGAGCGGTGAAGAACTCGTTTATGATTTATATACAGGTACTGGAACCATTGCTCAATTTGTAGCAAAAAAAGCAAAGCATGTAGTAGGTATAGAAGCCATTCCAGTGGCCATAGAAGATGCTAAAACTAATGCACAACATAATGGTATTGATAACACTACCTTTTTTGCAGGAGACATGAAAGAAGTGTTTACTCAAGATTTCATAAATGAACACGGCCAGCCTGATGTGGTAATTACAGATCCGCCGCGAGATGGAATGCACAAAGACGTTGTTGCACAACTACTTCATTTAAGTGCCAAAAAAATCGTTTATGTAAGTTGTAATAGCGCAACACAAGCACGTGATCTAGCGTTATTAAATGAGAAATATCAAATCACCAAAGTACAACCTGTAGATATGTTTCCACAAACGCATCACGTAGAAAACGTAGTATTACTGGAATTAAGAAAGTAAATATGAAATACACAATTGTTCTTTTAGTATTGGTTTTTGTTCTAGGCAGCTGCTCTGAAAATGAAATCCTAACTGCTAAGGAAACCTATATCAAAGGAAATGTACAGGTAACTGATTCTTTGGAGCTAGATAAAATTACTTTATACGGTTATGATATTTTTGAAAAGCAAAGTATTCAAAAAGATATTGCTATAAATGAAAACGGAGACTTTGAAACCGTCATAGATTTAAAATACGCCAGTGAATTCACCTTGTATGGCATCAATAGTTTTTCAATTCTTGCCGTTCCTGGCGATACCATCACCGCAAATTTTCTAGAAAGTAGAAAGGCAGCTGACTTTGAAGACAATTTACAGTTTACTGGAAGAACAGCGACCACGCAAGAAAGTCTACAAGATTACCTTAATAACAATCCTGTAAATACCGATGATTTTTTTGTAAATGATAGTAATAAGAATTACAAAGATCTAGAAGAATACTTAGGCAATCAAAAAGACGCCCTTAAAAAGCATTACAAAAAATTTCAAGATGACCCTAGCATCAATAAATACCTAAGAGACTACATCAATGCAGATGAAAAATATGCGCTTCATAATATAAAAATGGAGTACGCCGCATTTGCTAGATACTACGGTAAAGAATTACCAGCTATAAATGGCGACTATTACAGCAGTATAAATAATTTACCTAGACTAGACCGTGAAGATTTAGTAAATTCAAGTACGATAAGTAACTTACTTCATCATCATTATACGTTTGCTTATCAAGAAATTGAGAAAAAATCTCCAGAAGCGACCTCATCTGAAATTGATCAAGTCATAATTGAAAATGCCTTAGATAAAGACACGTTCTTAAACCAGCACACCATTGCTATGCTAGTAATGGACGATCTTAAGAATCACTCACTTCAACTGTATGAAAAGAATTCAGAAAGATTAAAACCATACTTTGAAAATTCTACTTTGGGAATTTCATTGCAAGAGCGGTATGAAGAAGAGAGAAAACTTTTAGATAATCCAGACCTTCCTAAAGAAACTGAGCTACTCACTTTTAAAACCGATGATCCATCAAAATATCTTGACGAGATCATTTCTAATGCAAATGGTAAGATAATTTACATAGACAACTGGGCGACGTGGTGCAGCCCTTGTAAAGCAGAGTTTAAAGAAGCTTCACCAGCTTTACATGAAAAATTCAAAGAAGACGTGGAGTTTATTTATTTGTGCCACGCAAGTGATAAAAAGGCTTACTTACCTTCAATTTCTCAATATCAAATAAAAGGAAAACATTACTTTTTAAATGATGAAGAAGGAGCTATTATACAAGATCAAATCCATCTAGAAGGCTTTCCTACTTATACTATTATCGACAAGAATGGTGATCAAGTACTATCTGACTATATTCACCGTCCTAGTTATAGGAAAACTACAGATATTCTTAAAAATTTGATTCAAGGTAATGAGGTAAACTTAAACGATGAGAGCAAGTAAATTATGAAGTTTTATTTAAAAATGGCTCTTCTCTTTGTACTCACGTTGCTATCTAATAGCTGTGAAAAAGATGATTTATGCACACCAGAGCAAGCAGTAACACCTAGATTAGTTATAGAGTTTAAAGATGCCATCAATCCACTAGAAGAAAAAGTAGTAGAGCGTATTCAAGTACAAGAAATAGGAAGTACAGACTTTGCACCATTAGATAGTGATGGCTCGCTTGTATTAACAAATACTTCCACGATTTCACTTCCATTAAGAACAGATAGTGCGACGACCAGCTATAACTTGATCCTTACAAAAGAGAATATTACTAACTCAGATAATATCAACTTTAACTATACGCTAAATGAAGAATATGTCAGTAGAGCTTGTGGATTCAGGGTTATTTACAACAACCTAGTGGCAGTTCAAACTCCAGAAAGCTCTGGTGATAACTGGATTGATAGAATTGTAGTCATAGAAAGTAATGTTACTAATAATACAGACATTCATGTACAAATACTTCATTAGCCTTTCATTTGTATTAATTTCTGTCTTTGGTTTCGCTCAAGGCGAAAACGAGATTTCCACAGACAGCATTATCTATAAAAAAACTTATGGATTAAGAGCTGGAATAGATGCTGCTAGCTTAATAAGAACAGGAATAGATCCAGAATATACTGGTTTTCAAATTTTGGCAGATTACAGACTAACAGATCGTCTATATGTTGCTGGAGAAATAGGAAATGAATCCTTAGACAGAACTAGTGAAAGTGTAGATTATGAAAGTACTGGTCAGTTTTTAAAAGCTGGTGTAGACTATAACTTCTACCAGAACTGGTTAGACATGGATAACATGATCTATGGTGGAGCACGATTGGGTTTTGCAAATTTCTCTCAAACACTGAATAGATACGATTACAATACAGATAATAACTATTTTCCCATTTTTACAAATGTAGTTGATAGAGAGTTTTCTGGACTTAATATGGTATGGATAGAAATTCAACTAGGAATAAAAGTAGAAGTTCTGAACAATTTTTTTGTTATAGCAAATCTTCAATTAAAACATCGCCTCACAGAAAACGCTCCTGAGAATTTTGATAACCTTTACGCGCCAGGATTTGGCAGAACTTATGATAGAGGTAATATAGGCGCAGGCTACTCATACGGCATCATGTATCGCATACCATTTTTTAAGAAGTAATGCCTCTTAATTACAGTGACAATTTTATTAGCTCAACTCTTTATTTTGATTGGTATGATTTTTATTACATAAGATCATAAGTTACAAGAAGATCTCACTTGATTTACTTTTTATTATAATCTTTAATAAATAAATACCAAACGATTATAGTTTATCAATAGTTGTGAAACCCTTTAGTACACCAGACAAAGTTATACCTCTAAAATAAAAGCTGTTTTCACTCGTCGGAGAGCCTCTTCTACTGGCTATAATTTCAATGGTATCATTTGTGTTTCCCACTAAAATAGTCTGGCTTGCACCGGCAGCTATTGTAACAGTACCTGTGCTAGATGCATTAGGAGAATTCCAGTATAAGGTTAAGGATTGACTAGGATGTGAATTCTCAACAAGAAGCCCACGGTTTGTACCACCACCATATGAAATTCCATCAGTACTAACCTCTAACCACTCTGTTGATATTAAAACTTCACCAGTGTTAGGCAAAAAAACATTAGCATGTTTTGTTATCGCTCTTTTATCCCATGATGCATCACCATTAGAATCTCCTGTTAGTAATGACTCAGGTCCTTCATTACCATCTGTTAACCTTAATGAACCATTAATATCAAGAGTGGCCTGTGGATCATCTTCATTAATCCCTACTGCTCCACTTTCTTTAATGACCATGCGATCAATGGTAGCGTTAGAGCCATCTGGTGTGGTGGCAAACACTATTTTTCCAGGACTACTACCAGCAGAATTATTACCGTCTGCAATAAAGTTTATTTCAGTAGCTGGGGCAAAATTAAATGTGTTAGATTGGGTAAGAGAATTTGCCCTTACACCACCTAAAAATGTACCATCAGTAACCGCTGCAGGAGAGGCTAGAGTACCTCGAGATCGATACATATCTAAGTCTAGATCATCTGTTTCTGCATCGATGAATCTAAAAAAGAGTACATCTCTAGAGTTTTGTGTAGTAATATGCAAAGCACCTAAAGGATTTGTCGTACCTATTCCTACTTGACCTAAAGAATAAATGTTATCTGTGTTATCAGTCGCAGGGTTTGATGTAGAGGCTTCATTCCACGGCTCAATATTTGTATTAATAGGACTCCATGTGCTAGCCCCAGTATCCCAAAAATAAAAACCTATAGAATATGATATATCGTCACTTGTACTACCTGTTCCTTGATCATCAGTCCATACCGAATTAAGAAATATAAGCTGACCGTTTTCAGTACCGTTAGAACTTAAATCAACTACTCGCGGTACCAAAATACCATCTTCAGATGATACAGATCCTAAGTCATTTGTAGCTCTAATATCTAAAGTAGTTAATGGGTTATCTGTACCTATTCCTACTTGAGCCATTAATAAATTTGACCCTAAAAATACAAGAATTACAGGCCAGATGTTTAACTTTTTAATTGGTAAATTCAAATTTTGAGTATTTAATAAAACTTAGCAATTTACAGTCTTTGAAAACCTTTTTACTTAAGATATATTTAAAATGAAATAGATTCGATGAAGTAATATTTATAATCGATTAAAATGACTAAAGTGTCTAGCTGGCAGTCTAAAAACCTTACTCATGTTCCGCTTTCGCGAAAGCAAAAAAAAAGCCTTACTATAAAAAGTAAGGCTTTTACTGAAGTTAAAAATGTTTATTTATTCTTCTTCATCTATAGAACTTAGAAGTCCATTAGACTCTAACAAATTGTACCATTGAATTACTTTTTTGATATCGCTGGCATACACACGCTCTTCATCATATTCTGGCAGCACCTCATTAAAATAAGCTTCTAATTCTTTTTTACCCACTTTATGGTTGATCGTGGGACCGTTAGATTCTTTGTCAGCTATTTTTTTAAATACTTCTTTTAAAGGCATTTCTTTAGAGCAAGTATAAATGGAAATATCATTCAGTACACTTACATTATGATTGATACCTACTATAGAGGTTTTTTTATCTATTAAGGATTCTACTACAAAACCACTTTTTGCTTTGGTTTTTAACTGGTATAATCCTGGCTTTCCTGTGATGGATAAAATTTTATCTAAACTCATATTCTTTTTTTAGCGGTCGCAAATATATTGAATAACCATTTAGATTATTCATAAGATCGTGCGAGTAATTATTTTAAGTAGTGGTAATAGTTGTTACTTACTAAATGCATAAGCATCGGTAACTAACCTTTTCTTGATTTATCTTCTTCTTCCTTTAACCTCTGGAAACCTCATGCGGTAACCTACGTCGGTTTTGCCTTTAGAAATATTTGTTAACCTGCCTTTTAATAATCTTTTTTTAAGGCTGGATATTTTATCTGTAAACAAAGTACCTTCTATATGATCATACTCATGTTGTATGACTCTCGCTATAATACCATTATAAGTCTCTGTATGCTCATTGAAATCTTCATCTAGATATCGTATAACAATTTCTTCTTTACGGAAAATATCTTCAGTCACATTAGGTATGCTCAAACAACCCTCGTTAAATGCCCATTCCTCACCGCTTTCTTCTAGAATTTCGGCATTGATAAAAGCTTTTTTAAAACCTGCTAATTTCTTTGCCTCTTCTTCAGAAAAATCTGGATCGTCACCAAAAGGAGACGTATCTACAAGAAATAACCTGATGGATAGACCTACCTGAGGTGCTGCAAGGCCAAGACCGTTTGCGTTATACATGGTTTCCCACATATTCTCAAGAGTCTCTTTAAACTGCGGATAATCTGGTGTTATATCCTTTGCTTTCTTTTTTAAAACTGGATCGCCGTAAGCGACTATGGGTAAAATCATATTTTTTAATGATTAATTTTTAATATCTAATGATTACTATACGATGATTAATTACAGTATTTGATTCTATTGCAACTCTATTTTAAATTCTGAGAATGTACTTACAGAAAATTGAATCCATTATTAACTCTATCCATATAACTCTGCAATATGATGGTTGCGGCAATTTCATCGACTAGCGCTTTATTCTGACGTTGTTTCTTTTTCATACCACTACTCAACATACTGGCATGAGCCATTTTTGAAGTAAAACGCTCGTCTTCTCGTTCTATTTTTACATCAGGAAACAATTCTTTTAATCGTATCGCATATTTGTTAAGCCATGGCCCTAACTCACTATCAGTATAATTCATTTGTTTAGGTTCTCCTAAAATAATGGTTTCTACTTGTTCTTTTTTCAGGTAATCAGTTAAAAAAGAAGTAAGATCTCTTGTGGCAACTGTCGTTAATCCAGATGCAATAATTTGCATAGGATCTGTAACTGCTATACCAGTTCTTTTCTTTCCATAATCGATTGCTAGAAGTCGCGCCATACTTTGCAAAAATAAATAAATGGTTAAGGATAAGCTAATCTAGGCGCATCAAACTGCTTATTACACATAGTAGCTATTATATTTGTAAAAAACTACTTATGGACCAGTTACAAAATGTAATAGAAAACGCATGGGAAGATCGATCCCAGCTTGAAAATAGAGTTACTAAAACAGCAATAAGAGAAGTAGTAGATATGTTAGATCGTGGAACACTGCGTGTAGCAGAACCTACTGAAGATGGCTGGAAAGTAAATGAATGGGTAAAGAAAGCAGTTGTCTTATACTTCCCTATTCAGAAAATGGAGACTATAGAATGTGCTCCATTTGAATATCATGATAAGATTCCACTTAAAACTGGTTATCAGAGCAAAGGAATACGTGTAGTACCTAATGCTGTGGCAAGACACGGTGCATACATATCTAGCGGTGTAATCATGATGCCTTCTTACATAAATATAGGTGCTTATGTAGAAGAAGGCACTATGGTAGATACTTGGGCAACTGTCGGTAGTTGCGCTCAAATAGGTAAAAATGTTCACTTAAGTGGTGGCGTAGGAATAGGTGGCGTTTTAGAGCCTTTACAAGCAGCTCCTGTTATTATAGAAGACAACGCCTTTATAGGTTCACGTTGTATCGTGGTAGAAGGTGTGCGTGTAGAAAAAGAGGCAGTTTTGGGCGCAAATGTAGTTCTTACCGCTAGTACAAAAATCATAGACGTTACTGGTGATGAACCTATAGAATATAAAGGTCGCGTACCGGCACGATCTGTAGTCATACCAGGAAGCTATGCAAAAGAATTTCCTGCAGGAACATATAATGTGCCTTGTGCAATTATTATAGGACAACGTAAAGAAAGTACCAATAAAAAAACTTCACTTAACGATGCCTTGCGTGAATATAATGTAGCCGTGTAGTGCGCATTTTACTTATTCAATATCAAATGTTGGGTGATGTGCTTACTAGCACTATCATTGCAGATCAACTTAAGATCACCTATCCTCAGGCACGACTCGATTACTTAATCGTTTCACATGCAGAGGCTCTAGTGGCACATCATCCTGCTATTGATGGACTTATAAAAGTGTCCAAATCAGATTTTGAGAAAATGAGTTTTATAATCTCGCTTTCGCGAAAGCTGAAACAAAAAAAATATGATCTTCTCATCGATGCCTATGGGAAGAATAATAGTGCTATTCTTTCCTTTTTATCGAGAGCAAAGCAAAGAATAGGGTATAAAAAATGGTTCTCTGTATTTGCTTACACTCATACCGTAAGAAATGAGCCGGATACATCTATTTATAAGACTGGTGTAGCCTTAGGCAGTAGAATGCTACTCACGCAACCACTTACTGATCATGTTAAATGGCATCTTAAACCAAAAATATACCTTACTAAATCAGAAATAGAAGAAGGCAAAAACTGGATTAAAGCATCTGGCATTGATCTAGAAACACCTCTTACAATGGTAAGCGTGCTGGGCAGTAGCGACGTAAAAACCTTGCCTTTTAACACTATGGCCAAAGTGCTTGATGAGTTTGTTGCTCATACAAAGTCTCAATTACTTTTTAATTATATACCTCATCAAAAAGACGCGGCGCTCACAATTTATAACGCCTGTTCACCAGCTACAAGGGAACTTATTTTCATAGATGCTTTTGCACCAAGTATAAGAGATTTTCTCAAAGTTCTATCTCACTGCGACAGCATCATAGGTAATGAAGGCGGCGCTGTAAATATGGGGAAGGCTCTAGACATTGCTACCTTCACTATTTTTAGCCCTTGGATTAATAAATCATCTTGGAACGTAGGAGAAGATGGTAAGAAACACATATCTGTGCATCTTAAGGATTTTAAACCAGAGCTTTATCAAGAAAAACCTTTGAAGAAAATGAAGCCTCAAGCACTTGAGCTCTATCAAAAGTTTGAAGCAAAACTGGTTTTTCCAGAATTAAAAAAGTTTACTAAAGAGAATTATTAAATGTTCTTCTCTTCCTTTACAATCCCATAAGGAGTAAAGTCTTTCTTTTCACCTCTGGTTGCTTTTCTTATCGCTTTATTCTTATCGATAGATTCTTGATTTTTATAACCGCGAGCGTGATCTAGGTGCAAACATATAGCACTATAGCGTATCTGTTTAGATTTTAATCCATAATTAAAAAGTCGCTCGCCTAACTCACGATCTTGACCTCCATATTGCATGCGTTCATCAAAACCATTTACAGCAATTAAGTCTTTAAGCCATCCACTAGAATTATGACCATTCCAGCTAGCATTAGTAGGCGTGAGATTCTCCATGATTTTTGCAGTTACAAATCCTGAAGTGAGCTTTTGGTTTTTGTAAGAATTAGGCAAACCGTTTTTACGCAACCATTCTACGTCAAAACATCTCTGTGTTGCGATGTCGTCATTTGTTATTTGCTTAGAAAGCTCTAGAGGTAATTTGTAGTAACCTCCTGATAAGAAATGCCCATGCTCTCTACGCTCGTAATGAATTTGTAAAAAATCTTCTCTAGCTATACAGTCACCATCTGACATGACCACATATTCAGAATTACAAGCCATGAGTGCTTTGTTGAGAATTGAACTTTTTTGAAATCCATCATCCTCATGCCATACATGAATGATTTTCTTACTACTATTTTTTTTATAATTCTCAATAAATTCTTTGGTTCTATTATCAGAACCGTCATCTGCGATAATGATTTCAAACTGTCTGAAAACTTGATATTCATAACTCCACAATGTTTTTTCTAACCATGGGATAGAGTTATAAGTACTAATAACAACCGAAATAGATGGATCTTTAATCATAAATAAATAGAGCAATTACTATAAATACAAATTTAACGATATAAACTGACATAGCTACTCTACCTCTACCTCAACATCCTGCCACATATAATTCTAATAATCAAAATAATAGACTTAAAAAAGCAATAGAATAATATAAATAACAAAGATGATTAAAGTACAAGAACCGCACTTTTTTACTATATATGTAAAGTAATCTATAAATTAATCGATTAGATTTTAGGTTATTAATAGAACAAAGTTATTTTTGCTGCTGTCTGATTTTAAATTCAAAAATTAGTTATTACTTATGTCTAAATATCCTATTACCGCAATTATCCCTGCATATAACGAGGCTCACAATATTGTTGAAGTTCTTAAGAGTGTAGATTTTTGCGATGAGGTTATTCTCGTAGACAGTAATAGTACAGATAATACTGTTGAATTAGGAAAACCTTATTTTGATAAATTACTTACTAGAGAATATATCCACAGTGCATCTCAAAAAAATTGGGCAATTCCACAAGCTAGTAATGAATGGATTCTTTTAGTTGATGCAGATGAAAGGGTAACACCTGCATTAAAAGAAGAAATAATACAGCTGTATCCTAATTTAGAGAGTAACGGTCACGTAGGTTACTGGATGGGAAGACGTAATTTCTTTATGGGAAAACAGGTGCGTTATAGTGGTTGGAAAAATGATAAAGTAATTCGGTTATTTCGTAAATCTAAATGTAGATATATTGATAAACATGTACACTCTGAAATAGAAGCAGACGGAACTTTAGGCTGGCTTAATCATAAATTGCTTCATTACAAGTATGTGAACATGGATCATCATGTTAATAAACTGCAGCGATATGCCAGTTTACAAGCTCGTGACTTTGATAAAAAAGTAGGTAAAATCACCTTGTTTCATGTAGTCATAAAACCGTTTTGGGGCTTTTTTAAGCACTATATCATTCAACTGGGATTCTTAGATGGTTTTGTAGGCTTTTCTATCGCTTACTTAAGAAGCTACGGTATATTTATGAGGTATGTAAAATTATGGCTCTTGCGTAGAGGAATCGATTAAGAAAGTAACTTTTCAATTTTCTCCTTAGTAAGATCATAATGGTCACATATTTGCTGCCACTGCACTCGATTATAATCTTGACCTTTATTCACCTTTTTTAATGCCACAAATTGCGTTCCCATAATAGGAATAGGTATGTCTGGCTGTGATGTATTTTGAAGAGATTTTGTGTTATTTAAAATGGCCATCGCCTTAAACCACAGGTCATCTGCTTTAGGTGCTAACTTCATGAATTGATTTACATCTTGAACATCGTTGTGCAAACTATGCGCTGGATATAAAACACAAAAAGCTCCTACTGGCATGTTATGAGCTCCTTGTTGCGGAGGATTTGCTACAAACGGCCACTTACTATAGGAATTAATCGTTCCGTTTTCGTATGTCATTTTACGACACCTGTTCCCTATTATTTCTTTTGGGAACTTTAAGTGTTCTTCATAGATAATCTTAAGTGTGTCTGACTGATAGATAACGTCATCGTCACAGGTTATGATGGTCTTATCTGGGAAAGCATCTAAACTATGAATCAATTTTCTATGTGAAAATCCGTAAGGAGAAAATCTAATTTCAAAGATATCTCCTTGTAATTTAGATAACCGTTTCGGTATCTGATCTTTTAGATCGTCTTTGAGCCACAACACAATTTTTTCAGGTAGGTATTCCTGTTGCAACATGCTGCGTATGGTAATATGTAATGTTCTTAATCGCGTAGGAATAGAAGTTAAAGAGACGATAACAGGAATCTTCTTTGTATACGCATTCCCTAATTTAGAATGAGGTACGAGCAGCATTTTCACACTTGCGCTTAAGGACTTCGGAATTTCTGCTAATTTCATTTTTTAAAAATCCCTTTTAATTTTTTCTTTAAACGTTTCTTTTTATGAAAAGCTTCTTGGAAATCCTGAGTATGTTTCCACATGGTTTCAATAGTATATTCTTCATCTTGTCCAGAAATACGAGCATATTCTTTACCCATTATTTCATACATCCATTTTTTGGGCGATAAGCGCTCAAAATTCTTTAACCGGTCCTCGTAAGGAATATCGTAAAATTTCATTCTATTGAGGTCTACTAAAGAGAAATGATACATCTCACCTTCCTTTGTGATTAACGTATTTCCAGGAGAATGATCTAGAAAATATACTCCAGCTTCATGCATTTTGAACATGAACTGTGAGAACTGAATTAAAATGTTCTCCTTATCTACAAGGTTTGTATCATTAGTAATTTCTCTATAGGTAAAATCATGATTTGCATACTCGCTAACGTAGTAACTCTTATTTAAACCTACACTGCTAAATTGCTCTAGATATGCCACTGGTGACGGCGTACCAATGTTGTTTTTTTCTAAATATTTAGCGTTATAATAAGACCGAGCCGCTTTGGATTTCCTGAAAAATCGATAAGCTATTTTATTAATAAAATTAGGAGTTCTAAACGATTTTACTACTAGTTTTTTCCCATCGTAATCGATGACTTTGATCGTGTTGCGATCATCACCTAGCTGCCTAGAAGATTGATCAAATAATAGAAGTATTTCCTGAAACCGCTTTCGCGAAAGCGAATCACTAACAAAATTTTCTTTACTCATCTATCTCCTATAATTTTAAAACAAAAATACATTAAATGCTTTCATCAAGTCCCATGTTATTCAGGCAATACTACTTGCTGTTGTTTTAAGGAAAGGCTTAATGGTGCACCTTTGAGAAGTACACGCCATAATTTCCAGTTTTTAGATTTTACTAGACTGGAAAAAAAATATTTCAACACATAAAAAACAAGTAAGAATCGATGGGCAAGCAACCCATGAT
>NZ_MAAX01000007.1:0-305 GCF_002162835.1 Nonlabens dokdonensis | reverse complement strand
GATATAATAATGATATTTTTTGTTCGATTTTTATTAAAATACTTTTTGTCGTACTTCCACCTTTATAATGTATATAAGACTGCTGCGGATACAAATAAGAACTTTGACCTAGCGATTTTAAAAATCTCATGGACAGATCGCTCTCCTCATAATACAAAAATAAATTAGTATCAAAACCTCCTACTTTTTCAAAACTAGAAGCTCTTGTAAACATAAAACTACCTTGAACGTAATTTGCTTTAATAGGCTCGTTATAAAGTTTCTTGCGGTTAGGATATTTGCTAGGATTTACCTTTTCTAGAAAG
>NZ_MAAX01000116.1 GCF_002162835.1 Nonlabens dokdonensis | reverse complement strand
TTACCACATCTACCGTATCGCCTTTTGATCCAGAGTTACCATCACGCACCGTAATTTTAGTAACCTTATTATTGTCATAGATCATCTCTGTAGAATACTTGTAGAGTTCTTTATCTAATTTTATGCTGTAAATGTAGCCATCAATAAACCGTATTCTTCTCTTATTATCTAGAAGAAAAGTCATTTCAGTACGATTGTCATTTTTATTTAATTGCACTTTAATCGTGTCTGGGGCAATCATTTTATAACTGCTTGTACCTATATTCTTATCGTTTTTTACGCTTCTTATAACACCTATTTTAACTCCTCTAGCTGGATATGTATATGTTGTACGCTCAGTTAAACCCAATGAGTCTTCATCCACATAGTAATCATTATAATCTTCCTTTGAAAGGAGATAACCTTCCTTGTTGTAGGTAAAAACCGTTTTGAATTTTGCATTTTGAGTAGTAAAGTTAGAATACTCGGTAAACGATTTAGGAGAACCTTCGAGTTGCTCTAGGTGCCAGTCATTAGGTAATTTGTTTTGTGAATACCCTAAAAAGCAAAAGCAGATAAATACAATCTTAATATTAATATTTTTCATTTTGTGTTATTAGATATTTATAGATTCCGCTTTCGCGAAAGCGGAAACAAAAAAAGCCCTCACATACTTTAAGAGCTTTTTTACTTTTTTACAGATCCTAACTAAATTATCAATTTAACGATCACTTTTTTAATGATTTATGGATTTGTAGACCAAAGAGCTGCACTTTTCAACATCGCTCTTTTAGGAAGTTTTAATCCGGCAACGATCAACTCTGCAAAGTCTTCAGGTTGTAACACACTGTCTTCTGATTCTTTGTCTGCAATACCTAGATCTACAGCCATATCAGTAGCAATAGTACTAGGTGTAAGTGTGCACACTCTTATATTATTTTTACGCACTTCTTTCATTAACGATTCTGACATACCGATTACTGCAAATTTAGACGCAGAATAGGCAGATGTAGAGGCATTGCCATTTAATCCAGCTGTGGAAGAAACGTTGATGATTTCGCCAGAATTTTGTTGTATTAAATGAGGTAAAACTTCTTTTGTAACATAGTACATTCCCATTAAATTAGTTTGAATGATTTGAGTCCACTGGTTCACATCCATATCGTTAAGAGTACCGAAGGCGGCAATACCAGCATTATTGACTAAAATATCAACTCCACCTAAATCAGTAACTAATTTTTTAATTTGTACCTGTACATCATCATAATTACTTACATCAAATACAGCATAGGTAGCTTGAACACCTAGTTGTTGTAATTCATTTACAGTAGCTTGTAATGCTTTTTCATTTCTACCAGTAACGGCAACATGAACACCTTCTTGAGCAAAGGCTAGAGCAGTAGCTTTTCCTAAACCGCGACTACCACCTGTAATGATGGCTTTTTTATTTCTTAAGTTTTGCATTTTTTGTTTTTGTTTTTACAAAGAAATTATTTTTATCTTTCAATGTGAGGTAGTTGATTAGAAAATAAGACAACTTTAATATGTTAGTCATTTTTTAAATTACCTAACATGTCTATTTAACCAGTTTAACCTTGTTTACAATACATTAAAATCATTCTTTTTTTTTAAAACCGCAAAATTTTATTCCACACTACATTTCAATTCAATTTCTGGATCAATGTAATAATCAAAATTAAGGTATCGATAATTAAATGGTTGCTCTAATGGTATCTCAAAAGGAATGGTAAGTGAGGAATGTCCTCTATGTAACCAGATATCATTTAAAACTTGCACCCTAGTATCGATTAAAATACGATCAAATTGTGCCATGTTATAGGGCTTTAAATCTACTTTAAAGTTCATTACACGAGAAGGAAGTGGCTGATCTGTATATTCTTTTAAAACGTCTTTTACGTCCATAATTGAACCGTATATTTCTTCTTGGTAATTTGTTTCCTTAATAGAGTTAGTTAAAAATGAAAGATTAATAACAACATTTTCAGGAATGACTAACGTGTCTTCTTGCAATTGAGGAACCAAATTTGCAAGTATAGGAACATAGCATTCTCTGAAGAGCATGCAATCCAGTGTCTCACTAATTAATATATCTATTTTTTCTGGTTCTTCTAAATGAAAGGTGATAGCATCTGCTGTATGAATTTTTGTAAGATATGCGGTTAGATCTAAATGTTCTATTAATTTTTGTGCTGCTTCTACCGAGCTAGGATTAATTTCTAACAATTCAAATTGAATTTCATTTGGACTGAAAAGTGGTGCTACAAGAGTAAATAACGGAGCATATGGACCACAACCGACGTAAAATAT
>NZ_MAAX01000021.1 GCF_002162835.1 Nonlabens dokdonensis | reverse complement strand
CTGTGACATAAAATTATTGTCCTTTAAAGAAAACGATGGTACTCACAGTTTTTACAATAATTCTCATATCTAGAAAAACACTGCGCTTTTTAATGTAATAGAGATCATATTGTAACTTTCTCAAATGATCTTCATCAGTAACACCATATTTAGTTTTTACCTGAGCCCAACCTGTTAAACCAGGTTTTACTACATGACGTGTTTCATAAAAAGGGATTTTTTCTGAAAGTTGCTCAACAAATACTTCTCTTTCTGGACGAGGACCGATAACACTCATTTCTCCTTTCAAGATATTCCAAAACTGTGGGAACTCGTCAATTCTCGTTGCTCGCAAGAACTTCCCAAATTTAGTGATTCTCACATCGCCTTTAGTTGCAAATTGAGCGCCTAGTTTTTCAGCATCACGAACCATTGTTCTGAATTTTACAATTTTGAAAACCTTCCTATTTAAACCTACTCTTTCTTGCGTGTAAAATAAACGACCAGAATTCCCTAAAACATTACCTATTAAAACAAATGGAATTAAGATAATACAGAAAATAAGTCCTATTAATGATGCTGCTATGTCAAAAGCGCGATGATAAACTTTGTACAATCTGTTTTGATTATTACGTGCAAATGGAAAATATTTATAAAAATCCTTGCCTACGTACTGTACCGGGATTCTATCGGTCATTTCTTCATAGACTTGTGTATATTCTCTAACAGAATAGCCACCTTCTACTAACTCGATAAGCCAGCGATATAAGTTTGAAGTGATTCCTTCTACTTCATTACTTGCAACTACTACTTCTGTAATATCTCTAGATTTAAACAACTGGTGAGCATCACTTATGGACAACTGTTTAATACCTACATAATGTCCTGCTTCTATGGCAGGACCTGTGTTTATAAATCCTTTTATATCATAGTTAGGATCTACATCTTGAAGCGATTGAGCAACCATTGCTGCTTCACTCGCATCTACTATAAGGATACTATTTTTATTAAATCTAGAACTCGCAAATAATTTTATATAAATCGCTCTCCATATTAATAACGGCAAGGTAACAGCGAGGTAAAAATATAAGATTTGAATACGATTATCAGGTAACTCAGGAGTAAAAAATGGTGTAAGTAGATAAAACAAACATGTAATTGATCCTGCGGTAATAGCTCCTTTAAGTGAGCCTGTAATCCTGCTTGCTCTTTGAAGATTATATAATTCAAAAATAGTAGCAAAAAACAATAAATATGCTGCTAGAATAACAGACCATATCCACTGCCTATGATTGATACCGAAATATTCCAGCCCAAAAATTATTCCTACTAGTTCTAAGGATCCTAATACCACAAAAACATCTATGATGCGTAATAATATCTTACGCTCAGACATTTCAAAATGTATCGATTTTGCCACTAGAATTTCAATTTGAGATGGTAAAGATACATTTTAAGATTGGAGTAAAGCGTTCCATTTGTGACGAACTGTCCTCCATGAATAAAAACTTGCCGTCTCTCTCGCATTTCTTATAATCGCCTGACTGTGTTCTTGTTGACTTATCAATTCTTCAATAGCACAGACCATCTTGTCCCTATCGTTATCTGGTACAAGCTTACCGTTTTTATCGTTTTCTATAAGATAAGAAATCCCTCCGACGTCTGTAGAAACCACTGGTAGCCCTAGTGCCATAGCCTCAATAAGGCTGACAGGTAAGTTATCAAAATGAGTTGTATTTAAAAATATATTATTATTTTCACTCAACTTGATCCATGCTTTTTTAGCTAGCAAGCCTGTAAATTTGATTTCTAATTGTAGCTTTTTTGCTAGCATTTTACATCTTTCTAAAGATCCATCCTTTTCCGGACCTACCATAGTAAGAGTTGCTGCTGGATATTTATTTTTAATAGACTCAAATACTTTTATCGCCATCTCCGGATGATATATCTGGGCAAATGACCTTACCCATAACAACTTAGGTGTATTTATTGCCCTCTCTTGAAATGGATAGCTATCTAACTCGATAAAGTTATTGATCTTAGTAAGGTTGTGGTATCCCGCTTTCGCGAAAGCGGAAATTAAATACTCACTTGGACTGACTATTGCGTGCGCATTTTCTAGATAAGCATGAATTGCTTTAGGGTTTTTAGTAATTCTATTGGGTAAATTACCTCCGTGAAGAATAGGTATGTATTTAATTTTTAAGCTTCTGCAAAGGCGAGATATAGTAATCGCGTACCAAAAGTTTTTTGTACTGTAAGTATCAATTAATACAACGTTTGCCCATTTTCTATTAATGTAAGTCATGCGCATCATATGCAACATACGCTTGCTTATGTTTCTTATGGACGATGCATATCTTACTTGATATCCTTCCTTTTGTAAAAGTGGTCCAAGAACGTCTATCGTTGTTGCTGTCCTACCTTTAGCAGCTAGTTTATTGCCTATGTACAGAATGTTTTTCATTGCAAAACGGCCATCTCTGGTAACTTTTCCTCTTTTACTTTTTTCTTCTTTAATTTAGGTTTTACTACATATAATAAGGCCATTCCATAGAAAAATGCTGGTGCGGCAATACGCATCGCACTGTGATTAATAGTTGCAAACCAAAATATTAAAAAAGCATAGAAGTAAACATTTCCTTTATGCGTTAAACGAAAAATGAGTGGCGTGATGATTAAAACAAATAATGATAATATACCTATGCTTCCATGCTCAGAGAGCAGTCTACTCGTTTCGTTATGTGAAGCAGCGACAATTCCATCTTTTTTTGCTCTATAATATTTTACCATTCCTGCGCCTATTCCTCCTATAGGGTTTTCTAAAAAGGCCTCAAGTTCAATGGAAATAAGCTCTGCTCTACCTGTTGATAGATCTTCTTTTGCTCTTCCTGCTGCATCTTCATTTGCATACCTCTTGTCTATTAATCCACTAGTAGCTAATGAAGTATAACCCCACGCAAGCATTAACCCTACTGCAATGACACTCAATTTAGGAATAAAAGCAAACCTAAACTCAGATCTTTTTAAAAAGAACAGAGTAAATATTACTGCCGCAATCATAAAGAACGCGGTTAAAACTCCTCCACGAGAAAAAGTTACCCAACCGCGATAAGTAAAGGCTAGAAACAACACGATGTCAAGAATATTTAAACGCAAACTTTTAATACGCAAGAATCGTATGAAACTAATGAACATCCCTATCCCTAGAGCTGTAGCTACCTGGTTAGGTCCATATCCACCAGAGGTTGCAAAGTTTGAAGCCGTGTTTGTTACCACTTCCCTAATATCTGGTGTCACTATAAAAAGATAAAAACACAGCATGACTATAGGTCCTACAGATAGTTTTAAAATTTCTTCTAATCGTACAGCAGTAATTTTTCTTTGAAAACAATATAATGCAACTATTCCTAGGGTAACCGGACCGCTCAAATTAAAAGCAATAGCCTTTCTTAGAGACTCGTTTAACGGTATATTTTGAGACGCAATTACTATACTAGGGACTAAGAGTAATAGATAAAAAACAAATGGAATAGATTTAAGTGAAAACCCTCGTAAAACCAGACCTGCGAGCATAAAAAGTATGACAAGGTATTTGATCATCTCATAAAATAATAACGCTCCATTCATTCTTAGAAACACCTCTAGGCATGAAAGATAACAGGCGGCGAGAATTACTTCATTATTTTTATTTGCACTGGTAAATAATCGTAAAATAAAATAAACGATAGTGGCATAAAAAAAGATCTTTACTAGAAAGGGAGCCGCAATCATAAAGATGGTGATCACCACATGTCCTGCAATTATAAAAGTATAAGGAAGCTTCTCAAATTTGATCATTAAAATCGCAGTAATTAGATAGAGTACTTTAGGAATACAAATCTACAGTTTTACCTCTATTAGATTAGGAAGAACTCAAAGTAATTATAATTGAGATTTAATCTTAAGTAACTCTGCTTTTACATATTCTAATTTATTTATGATCTCAATGGTATTCAATTCTTTCCTATGATTTTTCATATAATCTCTAGCACCTTCAAGAGTAAAGCCCTTCTCTTTTACCAGATGATAGATAATTTTAAGGTTTTTTACATCCTCTTTGGAGAACTTGCGATTACCTCTGGAATTTTTTTTAGGTTGTAAAACATCAAACTCTTTTTCCCAAAAACGCACCAAAGAAGCATTTACTTGAAAAGCTTTTGTTACTTCTCCCATGGAATAATATAATTTTTCAGGAAGTTCTATGTGCATTTATTTAGATGTAAAGTGATCGATTATTAATCTAGTGAAATATTTTCTTCTTGAGATTTTTTCAGTAAAGCATTAAATTCTTGCGGACTTAAATTACCATAATAGAAGTTTATAGGATTGATGCGCTCATCATCTTTAAAAACTTCATAGTGCAGGTGCGGTGCTTGTGACCTACCAGTACTTCCCACATATCCTATAATATCGCCACGCTTTACTTTTTGTCCGGGACGCACATTGTAAGGTTTTACATTACGTAAATGAGCATATAGTGAAATATAACCAAAACCGTGATCTATTCTTATATGGTTTCCATAACCAGAGCTATTGGCATCTGCTCTAGTGACTACACCATCACCAGTAGCAAACACTGGCGTACCTCGAGGTGCAGTAAAATCCATTCCATAATGAAACTTTCTAGTTTTGTTAAATGGATCTGTTCTATAACCATAACCACTCGCCATACGCGTTAAGTCTTGATTACGCACTGGTTGTATAGCGGGAATAGAAGAAAGTAATTTTTCCTTATCCTCAGCCAGAGCAGCTATTTCTTCAAGAGACTGCGATTGTATAGCAGTTCTCTTTTTAAGCTTATCAATAGATTCTTTGAGCGTGGTAATCTTTTGAGCACTAGGTTGTCCTTCAAATTCCTTGTACCTATTCACTCCTCCAAAACCTGCCTGGCGTTGCTCTGCTGGAATAGGATTTGCATCAAAGTAAATTCTATATATCGTATTATCGCGCTCTTCCACATTTGCAATTACCGCACTTAACTGGTTTACATCGTTTTGCATTTCATCCAGGCGCAATTCCAGATACTCCACTTTACCTTTTGCCTTTCGCAATTGTGGTGATTCAAGAAACATATCAGCAAACAAAAAACATACTAACCCAAAACAAAAACTCGCAAATAAAAAGAGTAGACTTCTAAAAAAAACTCTTCTTTTTTTAGTCTCTACCTTTCTATAAGAAAGTGTTTCAGAATCGTAGTAGTACTTGACCTTTGACATACGGTTTATTATGCTATTTTTGTGCTGCTTTTAAGAACGGAATATACTATTAAAAGTTGTTTTTAGATCTCGCTTTCGCGAAAGCGGAATGCTTAACAAACAATATTCCTCTAAGCAAAAATAAGAAAATTGAATTAACCGCTAGTGCAGCCAGAATGAAGTCAAAACAAATACGTCAAACATTTTTAGATTTTTTTGAAAACAAAAAACACCAAATCGTTGCTAGCGCTCCTATGGTGATCAAAAACGATCCTACGTTAATGTTTACTAACGCTGGTATGAACCAGTTTAAAGAATATTTTTTAGGCAATTCAGAACCTAAAAACAACCGCGTTGCAGATTCTCAAAAATGCCTGCGTGTAAGTGGTAAACATAACGATCTAGAAGAAGTAGGTGTAGATACCTACCACCACACGATGTTTGAGATGTTGGGGAACTGGAGTTTTGGCGATTATTTTAAAAAAGAAGCCATCGCCTGGGCTTGGGAATTACTCACCGAAGTTTATGGCATTGATAAAGATTGTCTTTATGTAACAATATTTGAAGGTGATGCTGGTGAAAAACTAGATCGCGACACTGAAGCTTACGACTACTGGAAAGAACTTATTGCTGAAGACCGTATTTTAAACGGCAATAAAGCAGATAACTTCTGGGAAATGGGCGCGCAAGGACCTTGTGGACCATGTTCTGAAATTCATGTAGATATAAGAAGTGATGAAGAAAAAGCACAAGTAGATGGCGCTACGCTTGTAAACATGGACCATCCACAAGTGGTAGAAATATGGAATCTAGTTTTCATGCAGTACAACCGCATGGCAGACGGTAGTTTGCAAAATCTTCCGGCACAACATGTAGATACGGGAATGGGTTTTGAACGTCTTGCGATGGTGCTGCAAAATGTACAATCCAATTATGATACAGATGTTTTCACACCTCTTATTAGAGAAATAGAAACCATAACTGGTCATTCTTATGGTAAAACAGAGCAAGAAGATATAGCAATAAGAGTAATTGCAGATCACCTTAGAGCAGTATCCTTCTCTATTGCCGATGGACAATTGCCATCCAACAATGGTGCTGGGTATGTGATACGTATGATATTGCGTCGTGCTATACGATATGGATTTACTTATCTAGGAAAAAAAGAACCATTTATCTACCAGCTAGTAAATACGCTGTCTAAGCAAATGGGTGATGCATTCCCGGAGCTTAAATCTCAAAAGAATCTTATTCTTAATGTAATTAAAGAAGAAGAAGCTTCTTTTTTAAGAACTTTAGAAAATGGACTTGCCCTTCTTGATTCTATGGTTGCAACCATGAAAAATGATGGGGTAACTACTCTGGACGGTAAGAAGGCCTTTGAATTAAATGACACTTATGGATTCCCTAAAGAGCTGACTCGTTTGATTTTAAGCGAGCAAGGTCTTCAGATGGATGAAGACGGTTTTGCAAAAGCTCTTAAGAAACAACAAGAAGGTTCTAGAAAAGCTAGCGCAACTGAAACTAGCGACTGGACTACTTTAAGAGATGATGACACTCAAGAGTTTGTAGGTTATGACAGACTTTCTGGTGACGTACGCATTTCTAAATATAGAAAAGTAGTAAGTAAAAAAGACGGTGAGTTATATCAAATAGTCTTTAATATGACTCCGTTTTATGGAGAAAGCGGTGGGCAGACTGGTGATAAAGGATATATAGAAAATGCCAGTGGCGACACAGTTTACATTATAGATACTAAAAAGGAAAACGGACAAACTGTTCATCTTACTAAGAACCTTCCTCAAGAACTTGAAGGTCCTTTTAAAGTTACTGTAGATGCTCATCAACGAGCACGTACTGCGGCAAATCATACCGCTACGCACCTACTTCATCAAGCTTTGCGTAAAATTTTAGGCACTCACGTAGAACAAAAAGGATCTATGGTGAGAAGTGCTAGTTTGCGATTTGACTTCTCTCATTTCTCTAAGGTAACAAAAGAAGAGCTCGTAGAAATTGAGAACTTTGTTAATGCTCGTATTAGAGAACAATTGCCGCTAGAAGAAAATAGAAATAACACTTATGATCAAGCTATCGCTGAAGGCGCGATTGGACTTTTTGGCGAGAAATATGGCGACGTAGTTCGTACTATTAAATTTGGTGAAAGTCAGGAACTTTGTGGAGGAACTCACGTAAAAAACACTGCCGATATCTGGCATTTTAAAATAACAAACGAGACAGCAGTAGCCTCTGGAATACGACGTATTGAAGCAATTACGAGCGACGCAGTAAAAGATTTCTTTGCAGAGCAATCTAAAAACTTTGAAGAAATCAAAGAAATTTTAAAGAATCCTACTAAAAGCCCAGCAGAATCTATCGCAGCTCTTCAAGAAGAAAACAACGCTCTTAAAAAAGAAGTAGAACAACTCAAAAAGGCCAAAGCTGGAAACCTCAAAGGCGACTTAATTAGCAGTGCTCAATTAATCAATGGAGTGAATTTTATCGCTACAAAGACAGATCTAGATACAAAATCAGTTAAAGAACTTGCTTTTGATATAGAACGAGATATGGAAAACTTGTTTTTAATCATAGGAGCAGAAAATGATGGCAAAGCGACTTTGACAGTTATTTTAAGTAAAAACTTGATCGAGGAAAAGAGCCTTAATGCTGGTAGTATCGTACGAGAACTAGGTAAACATATCCAAGGCGGCGGCGGCGGCCAGCCACACTTTGCTACCGCTGGTGGAAAAAATGCTGCTGGAATTGATGCTGCGCTTGAGGCGGCAAAAGAAATGGTGTAAAATGATAATTTTAAAAGAGGAATTTACTATAGATGATGCTTTAGTAGGTTTATTTTATCATACCCAACATTCTGAGGATTATAAAAAGAAACTAAATAGATATAGACTTGTAAGTCCATTAATATGGCTAGCCTGCGCTAGTGTAATATTTTACATAAGATCTTTGCCTATTTGGATATATTTAATTATTCTAACCTTTTGTATACTGTGGTATGTTTTTTACCCTATTAGATTCAAGAAATTGATTTTAAAGAAACACCGAGAATTTTTAAAAAATAAAATAGATGAATTAGGTGCACTGCTAACTAAAAAGGACGTTTTTCATTTATCTAAGGAACAAATCATTATTGAGGGAAATAATACACAAACAACTATTACTCCTAATCATATTGAGAAAATGCTAGTACTTAATACTCATTTAGTAATTTTCATTAAATCTGGTGGAACAATCTCTTTCAATAAAGATTCTGCTAACTATGATACATTTTATAATTTCTTTACCTCACTTAATTTAAAAAAAGAGAGTGACTTAAACTGGAAAATATAGTTTGATACTTTAAAATTAGAGATAACTAGTCAATTATTTTTTTATATTCTTCTTAAAATATGAATATTAACAACTACTCGTAACATATCCCTTACAAAAGCTACTCATATGTTATGGGAGTAGCAACTAAACATTTACTTGACAAGATAGACCGCATACGTGCAAGAGGCGATCAACGTCGTGCAGATCGTATTGCAGATGCGCGCACTGGCTCAATTGCTACTTACAAATCAGCAACAAAGAAACGTGTCTTTACAGCCGAACAAATTGAGAAAGCTAAAGCACAATTTAGAAACAACCTTAAAAAAGATAGATGGATTGTTTTTAAAAGGATTCTGTTTGTATTTGTTATTCTACCTCTTTGCCTTTGGTTGTTTATGGTATTTTTAAACTATTTCAATTAATTCCTATGAGTTTTGGCGGTTCAGTACAAGGAATGATTACAGCGATGAAGAATAATGCAACGCTTAAAAAATCACGAAAAAAATTCAAAGGACTTGATGAAACTACCTATATCTATAAAAAAAACAACAGAAAAGAATCCTTTACACCAGAACAAATTCAAGAAGCAAAAGATGCTTTCCAGATAGAGGTTCAAAGAGAAAAAAGAAAAACATGGCTTACATTATTTCTTACCTTGATAGTGGTGCCATTAATTCTTTGGGCAGTTGTTGAGCTTTATCTATTTGCGTTTTATTAAAGTGAGAAAAGCTTCATAGAATCATTTTATTTCTTTGACTTGGAATTATTTGCTAGAAAGGCGCCGTATTTTAAAATAGCGACAAACACTACACCACCTAACGCATTACCGAACAAAGAAGTACCTTGAAAAGTAAGGTAATCCATGATAGTAATTTTATCAGTAACTAGAAAACCTGCAAATACCTCAATACTCCCTACAATACTATGGTGCAATCCAGCTAGAGCTATAATAAAAGTAATCACATAAATAATAAGAATTTTACCAGTAGCTCGATGTGTTGAAGTAATAATCCATGATAACAATGCCATTAACCATCCGGCTAGGACAGAACTGGCTAAGATAACTTCCCTAGAAAAATGATTCACATGTTCAGCTAGGTTTGTTATTCCTGATATAGAAATAATACCTAGCTCTGGACCTATCCAGACTAGAAAACCTCCTATTAAATAACCACCTACCAGATTTCCTAAAATTACAATTCCCCATAAAGCCATAAGGTCTGACAAGGTTTTTCTACCACCTAAAACTGGAAGAGACAATAAAGAAGTTTGCTCTGTAAAAAGTACAGACTTACCTAGAACAACTAGTATAAAACCTAACGGATAAACAAAAGCAGCTATATAAGGAATGAATTCTTTATCTACCTTACCGTCTAAAAAACTATATACTATAACAACAACTAGAAAACTAAAACCTATTTCTAGACCTGCCATAAAACTACTGAGAAAAGTAGAAAGTCTGTTTTTCTTGTATGTATCTAGGCCTTCACAAAGTTGTTTTACAAGAATATCATCATGATCTTCAACCTTTTTCTTTTCTGACTTTGTTTCTATTACTTCTTCTACTTGATTATCATTCATTTTAATAAATATTTGAGCGGTAACTGTTTGAATAGCATACAGCTCAGTTTACTGCTAAAGATAAAGTGGAATAAAGCACATTTAATATTTGTTAAGATTCATTTATGTTTATTATCAATATTTATCTTGATCTATTTAGGTTGTACCTTTATAAAAAACTTGTAAATTCCTATGAAGTTAAGCACTGTCGTACCTGTTGATACATCTTTTTCTTTAATTGATTACGATTCTAAAATCGTTCTTCTAGGCAGTTGTTTTACAGAAAATATGGGTGCCAGATTATCGTATTTTGGATTTTGTACAACAGTAAATCCATTTGGTATCATATTTAACTCTACTAGTTTGAAAGTTTTAATTGATCGGGCTGTTACAAGAACAGCTTTTACTCAAGAAGACTGCACAGAGTATTTTAGTTATTTAGCCCATTCAGATCTCAATGCCTCTTCACCAGACCAGCTTTTAACAAAGCTTAACGATGCTAGAGAAGTTCTAGAAAACGCAATTAAAAACGCTACTCATTTATTTATAACCTTAGGAACTGCTTGGGTCTACCGGCATAAAGAACGCAATATGATAGTAGCAAACTGTCATAAACAACCCCAAAAAAAGTTTACAAAAGAATTACAAACAATAGAAACTATTACTTCAGACTTAAACCAGATCTCACAACACGTAAAATCTATTAAAAAAGACGTTAGCATCACTTATACGTTGTCACCTGTACGTCATATAAAAGACGGTTTTATAAACAACCAGCGTAGCAAGGCACGATTGCATGAGGCTATACATTCACATCTAGAAAGAACAGATGAAACTTATTTTCCCGCTTATGAAATAGCGATGGATGAGTTAAGAGATTACCGTTTCTATAAGCGTGATATGGTTCATTTAAACGATGTAGGAATAGATTTTATATGGTCTCGCTTTCGCGAAAGCGGTATTAATACAAACACCATAACACAACAAAAAGTAGTAGAAAAATACAGAAAACTGATTCAACATAAGCCTACGGACCATCAAGCTCATAAAATTCAAGTTCAAAAAATGAAAGAAGAATTATTACGTAAGTTTCCTAAAACACAGTTGTAGATGAAAGATATTTTTAAATATGTTATCAGTGGACTTATCGCAGTTTTGATTTTCTATACCGTCACTTCTTTAATGGAGAGCAGCAAAGAAAAAGAACAACTTCTTGCAGAAACTGCGCTCATTGAAAAAGAGATAAAAAACGTAAGTAAACTTGTGGTTACAGAAATGAAATATGCTAAGGTGTACACGTACGAAAGCACCAAATCATACGGCTGGGATTTCTTTTCAAGTCAAAAAAGTGCGTTGCTCGTGTCAAATGCTACGGCACAAATTTCTTACGACTTGAAAAAGTTAAAGTACGAGGTTGATCCTGAAAGTAAAACGATCACATTACTCTATTTACCAGAACCAGAGCTTATTATTGATCCAAATATATATTTCTATAAAATGGATAATGGTTTAGTCAACAGGTTTGAGGGCAGCGATTACAACACGATCAAACGTAAAATAAAATCTGATCTTAAAAAACAAATTAAGAAAGATAATGTCATGAAAAATGCTCAAAACAGACTACTCACAGAATTGAGTAACATCTATATTTTGAGCACTAGTATGGGATGGAAACTGGTATATAATGAAACTGATATTCACAATACCGACGATCTAGGAAGGATACTTTTCTAGATTATTATTCCATAATTTTATGTTTTGCAGCGATTGTTTTCTCAAATTCTGCTTCAAGCAATTGGTAATATTTATTAAAAATTTCTTTTTTAATATTACAAGATTTTGCGTTTTTCTCTAATGCTGCGGTAAATTCTTCTGAAGTCATTTTTTTCTCCATGAAGTCATTAGTAAGCTGAGGACGTTCCATCTTACAAGAGGCGTAGTCGTTATAAGCAGCTACATAGTTTTTATAGACCTCGCTACTTAAGACAGGATCCTTAGAATTAATAACATTTTTTTCTGACTGTTGATTGCAACTTGTAAGCAAAGTAAAAGAAAGTAATAGAATTAGATTTTTCATAATAACCAATTATATTTTTGATAAAAATAAACACTCCTTTATTTTTCACAAAATAGCAAGACTAATTTTTAATTGATAATATAAGACAGTTGTCCTATAACACCTTACTTAACTACAGTCTACTTTTGAATCATATACTTACTTATGTGGAAACTTGTTTTATATCCTAATAAAGCTAACGCAAATTTATATATAGCAGCAGCCTTTGTATTATTTCTATATTTCACTGGTACTTTAAGTGCCATGGCTATTTTATTTGCCTATTTTCTAGAAACAATTATCATAGGACTATTTATGGTTATAAAAATGTGCTTTATCACTATTTACAGTCATGAAAATAAAGGAAGTAACATAGGTAAAATCTTTTTCTTTTGTGTGCATTACGGCGGTTTTGTAGCTATACAATCCATTTTTGCTTTTACTTTTCTTGAGGTAGATAAAACTGACGGTATAGTAAACGGCTTTAATATTCTAGAAAATTACCGCTATGTTCTTCAACTAGAAAACATATGGCTGCTATTAGGATTTACAATTCTTTCTCATTTTTACACATTAACTACTGTATTCATAAATGAAAAAAGATATAAGCAAATAACTACCTTTGAAATTATGGTTGCACCTTACATTAGGATTATTGTGCAGCAGTTTGTAGTTATTCTTGCTGGCTTTTTTATGTTTTGGAGTAGTGCTACCGCTGCTGTATTGTTGTTAGTTTTTATACGCACCTTTGTAGATTGCTGTATCATTGCTATTAAAGACGATAGTCCACTATTAGAATGGCTGGTAAAACAAAAACGTCCACCTGAAATAACAGAAGAAGTATTTAGAAAACAATTAAAAAACCTAACCGAATAAACATCTTAAGTTTTTAAAAGCAAAAACCCTTTTTTAAATTAATAAAAAAGGATTTTTATTCAAATCAACTAAACCATTATTTTCTAGATCTGCGATCTCTATATTCTCTCATCATTTTACGTCTGAAGTCTACCTCTGCCTTTTTAAGTTTTAAAAAGCGTTTTGCTCCTATCACAGCAATAATTTCATCATGCTTATAATCGATATTTGTAGCACTTATTTTCTGATCTAAGGCAACCATTTGATCTACGTATGATGCTGCTTCTTTTTCTGACATATTATCAAAGGTTTTTTCTACCTTTTTAATAAGCACTTTTTTTTGTCTTTCTAGGCGGTCACGCTCTTCTTTAATTTCATTATAAAGTGGCCAAAATTTCTGCGCCTCAGCAGTAGTGAGTTCTAGTTCTTTAGTTACATGCGCAATAAGTAAAGATTTGATCTGATTTCTCATCTCTTCTTTGCGGCTTTTTCTATCACCATCATCTGGTGGTTGCGCGGTCATATTCAATGTGAATAAAGCACAAACAATTATGAATATATATTTCATTCTAGTAGCATTTGATCTAATGAACTGTCTTCCATAAGATAGTCTAACAACTCATTATCTGTTATTTCTTGTTCTATTTTAATATTACTTAGGACGCTATTATCTGCAAATAGTATCTCAATAGACTCTTCATCTTGTAAAAAATTAGATTGAGCCAGATATTCTACAATTTCTTGATCTTCCACATCAGCAAACGTCACGATATCATTTTGACTTGTAGTAAACATTCCATTAATAGCCATGATGCCTATAAATACAGCAGCAACCGCTAGTAAAGGGTATAACCATTTCCTAGAATTGCCAGACTGCGATTGATGCAGTGAAACCACTTTAGTTTCTTGCTCCAGATGCGACATCAATTTGTTTTCTAAATGCTCAAAATAATCCTCTGGCACTTTAAATCCTGTAGGGATTTGGTCAGCTTTAACCTCTACATTTTCTAATACACGATCAGTAAGTTGATCAAAGTAACCGGCTGGTACTTGAAAACCTGTCTTGTTATGTATTTCATTCTTTCTCATATTCTTATGACTCAATAAAAGTCATTTAGTTTAATGATCTTTTAAAAAATGTTCTACTTTTTTTGCGGCAATATGGTAGGTACTTTTAACAGCACCTTCAGTTAAATCAAGTATCTCTGCAATCTCTTTAAATTTGAGATCGTCATAATATCTAAGATTGAATACTTCTCTCTGTCTATCTGGTAATTCTAACAAAGCTTTTTGCAATGCAAGTTCTATTTCATCACCAGTAAAATAAACATCTGCTTCTAGTTTTTCTGTTAAATGTTCTTGCAGCTCTTGAGATGACAATTGTAAATTACGAGCCTTTTTCTTTAGGAATGTCATACTTTCATTATAAGCAATCCTAAACATCCATGTGGAGAGTTTGCTTTTGCCATTAAAGTTTTTTATCCCTTTAAAAATTTTAATAAAAACATTTTGTAGAACATCATCTGCATCATCATGCACGAGAACTAACTTCCTAATTTGCCAGTATAATTGTTCTTGATTTTGAGACACCAGTAGTCGGAACCCTTGATTTGCAGTTGCATCATCAAGTATTAATGAAAGGATCTCCTCATCTGGTGTGTTCTTCATACGTTTACTAAGACCATTTATTCACACAATGGTTTAATTGTAGATAAAAATAATTTAAATGAATCATTAACGTTAAACAAGGACATAATAATTATATTTACTTTATCAATTAGATATTATGAATCAAGACCATTTCCCTCAATACGATCAACAGTTTGAAGCATTATCTGCGGTTACTGACGATGTAAGAGCTGCTTTTTATAAAAAGACCTACGCGCATGTCGCTGTTGCTGTTCTTCTTTTTGTTATTGTAGAGGCCATTTTATTACAGATAGAACCTTTGGTAAATTTCATGTTCAGTCTTACACAAGGATGGACCTGGTTAATCGTTCTAGGAATATTTATGTGGGCGACATCCTATGCCGAAAAGATGGCTCATAAATCACATGTTAGATCTAAGCAATATATAGGATTACTGCTATGTGTTGTAGCCTATGCAATTATTTTTCTACCTCTTATTTCTATCGCATTACAGTATCAAATGTTTTATGGTGAGCAAGAAGGAAGTAATTTATTGAGTCAGGCTGCCGCGGTGACTCTATCTTTATTTGCAGCACTAAGTGCTGTTGTAATAGTAACTAAAAAAGATTTTTCGTTTCTAAGAAGTATACTTGCTGTAGGTTTCATAATCGCATTAGGTTTAATCATTGCTGGTATGATCTTCGGTTTTGATCTAGGCCTTTTCTTTAGCGGTTCGATGGTAGTGCTTGCAGCTGGATCTATTTTATACCAAACTTCAAATCTTGTACATGAATATCATACTGATCAATACGTAGGTGCTGCAGTAGGCTTGTTCTCTTCACTGATGCTACTATTTTGGTACATCTTGCAAATATTTATGTCCCGCGATTAATTATTTAATTTACATACTAATTTTTCAACCCAACTCAGAAACCTTTTGGGTAGCACCTTATGTGATTACAGCTTTTATCTTTGGACTGGTAATGGTTGTTATCCATTTTATCTTGCGCAACCTACAAATAAAGCGAGACTTCTTATGGTATAGACAACTGCTGTCGCATCGCAGGTTACCGCTTTCGCGAAAGCGGATTCTAGAAAATTATCCGTTCTATAAAAATCTTAATCCTAGGTTTAAAAAAGAGTTTGAACATAGAGTTGCGACCTTTATAGAAGCAAAACAATTCAAACATCGCTATGAAGATCATGTTACAGACGAGCAAGTGGTACTAGTCTCTTGTGTTGCATGTAGACTGACCTTCGGTAGGCGTAATTATGCCTATCCTTTGCTCAATGCAGTGTTGTTTTTTCCTGAACCTTTTATGAGCCCGACTAATGAGGCGTTGCACAAAGGAGAATTTAATCCTACCGCAAAAGTCCTTGCTATTTCATGGCCAGATTTTAAAAAAGGTATGGACGTAACTACTGATAATTTACATCTAGGTTTACATGAATTTACTCATGTGATACATTTTGAAAGTAAACATAGCAGTGATATAGATGCCACTCGCTTTAAAAAATTTACACAAGAAATTTTACGAGAGCTTATGAAGCCCGAAGTAAGATCAAAGGTTGATGCTACAAAATTCTTTAGAGCATACGCATTCACAAATCAATATGAATTTATGGCTGTGCTTTCGGAGTACTATTTTGAGTCTAACGCCTTATTCAAACAAGAATTCCCTGCTATTTATAAGCACTTAACTAAGGCCTTGCTTTACAAAAAAGAGTGGATATTGAATTAATTTTACTTTTCAAAAATAAAACCCCAAAGATTTTGAAAACCTTTGGGGTTAAAAATTAAAATAACTAAAAAGACAACTAGTCTCTAGTCAACTTTTTATAACGTATTCTTTTAGGAGCGTGATCACCTAAACGTTTCTTTTTGTTCTCTTCGTATTCTGTAAAACTACCTTCAAAAGAATAGATTTGAGAATCTCCTTCAAATGCAATAATATGTGTACAAACTCTATCTAAGAACCATCTATCGTGCGATATAATTACCGCACAACCAGCAAAATTATCAAGTCCTTCCTCTAACGCTCTTAAGGTGTTTACATCAAGATCGTTTGTAGGTTCATCAAGTAGTAAAACGTTTCCTTCTTCTTTGAGTGTCATCGCGAGGTGTAAACGGTTGCGCTCTCCACCAGATAAGGTAGATACCTTCTTATTTTGTTCACTTCCAGAAAAATTAAAACGACTCAAGTAAGCTCTAGAATTCACCATTTTTCCACCCATCATGATTAAATCTTGACCGTCAGAAAAATTCTCCCAGATAGATTTATTAGGATCTATATTAGAGTGTGACTGGTCCACATAAGCCAGCTGCACTGTTTCTCCTACGCTAAAAGAACCTTTATCTGGTTGCTCCTGCCCCATAATCATCTTAAAGATGGTAGTTTTACCAGCACCATTAGGTCCTATAATACCTACTATTCCATTTTGAGGTAGTACAAAATTCAAATCTTCATAGAGCAACTTATCACCAAAGGCTTTACTCACTCCATTTGCTTCAATCACATTTGTTCCTAAACGTGGACCATTAGGAATATAAATTTCTAGCTTCTCTTCTTTTACCTTTTGATCTTCATTTAAAAGTTTGTCATAGTTATTAAGACGAGCTTTTTGTTTAGTTTGTCTACCTTTTGCCCCTTGACGTACCCAATCCAGCTCTCGCTTTAAAGTCTTTTGTCTTTTAGAGGCCGTTTTTTCTTCCTTAGCAAGTCGTTCTCCTTTTTGTTCTAACCAGCTAGAGTAATTTCCTTTCCATGGAATTCCTTCACCACGATCTAATTCAAGAATCCATCCTGCAACATTGTCAAGGAAATATCTATCGTGAGTTACTGCGATTACAGTTCCTTTATACTGAGCAAGGTGTTGCTCTAACCATAATACAGATTCTGCATCAAGGTGGTTAGTAGGCTCATCCAGCAGTAAAATCTCAGGCTGTTGTAATAATAATCTACATAATGCTACACGACGTCGCTCTCCACCAGACAGGTTTTTAATCTCAGCATCTCCAGGAGGCGTTCTTAAAGCGTCCATCGCAATTTCTAGCTTGGTGTCTAGTTCCCAAGCATTTAATGCATCGATCTTATCTTGAAGCTCTGCCTGACGGTTCATAAGCTTCTCCATCTTATCTGCATCTTCATAAACCTCTGGCAATCCAAAATCGTCATTGATCTTATTATATTCATCAAGAACGGCAACAGTGTCTGCGACACCTTCTCTCACGATTTCCATAACCGTTTTACTCTCGTCTAATTGCGGTTCTTGCTCTAGATAACCTACATTATAGCCAGGTAAGAAATTGATTTCTCCTTGGTAATTCTTTTCAATCCCAGCGATAATCTTCATCAAAGTAGATTTACCAGAACCGTTAAGACCTAGAATACCGATTTTTGCCCCATAAAAAAAGCTCAGGTGAATGTTCTTCAAAACTTGTTTTCCAGTACTCTGGTAAGTTTTTGAAAGACCTGACATAGAAAATATTACTTGTTTATCGTCGCTCATGTGATGTCTTTTTATCTTTTAAAATTGTATATAATTGTTCAAGAGAATCGTCGTGGTATCGCTTTCGCGAAAGCGTAACCGGATCCATCCCTTTTGATTTAATATAAAGACCTTTTTCTGAAAGATCCAGTATTTCTAATTCATTAAAGGTAAAACCAAAAGTTTTCCTACCTACTAATTTTACAGTGATGGATTTTAAACTATAGGATACAGCGTTGCGAGTAGAAAACCCATCAAAACTATTAATGTAAAATAATGTAATTGAAATTAAAGCAAAAATAGAGCTGTAAAGTGTTGCATCTAGAAAAAATAAAACGGCTGCAAGAATTAACCCTAAGATAGCCGTACCCATAATTATTCTATACTTAGGTGTATTGATATCTTTAAAATGAATCACCTCTTTCACCTATACTCTACCTTTAAGAGCGTTAAATACCCATGCAATCGCAAAAAAACCTATTCCTATAGCTGCAAAACCAAAACCAACATCTGTATAACGATAAGCGCCTAAGGCTATTAACCCTATACCGATAATAATCATTATCAATGTTGCCCAACCTAATACTCCATTTTTATTCAATGCCATGTTCTATCTAAATTAGTTTGCAAATATACATAGTAAAAATGTGCTGGTAACTTAAAAACTCTCGATGAAAAGCGAGTAAATAGGTTGAATTATGTTAAATAATAACAGTTGGTGATAATGAAGCTTTTAATTCTTCGTTCTCTTTTCAAAATATCGTTTATTTGTCCATCCCTCATTATAATATTTGACTTCTCAAGTGGTTTCAATCATGATGTTCTCATCTTTGAAAATCAATAGATTATAGGATATTTGAAAATTAATAAATAACTTTATTTTGAATAGTAAGATTTACTGTCGCCCATTACTATACGCTGCATTTTTATTGTTGAGTTTTCAAGGGTTCTCACAGCTCATAAACACATCCACATCCTTGCCAGTGGATCAACTAGTACAGCAAGCCTTAGGAAACGACTGTGTTGAGATAACAAATATTACTTCTAATATCAATGGTAGTGTAGATGGATTAAATAGTTTTGGTAGTTTTTCACAAGGCGCTTCTGCTTTTCCATTTACAGATGGTTTCTTTTTGAGTACTGGAGATGGAAACCGAATAGGAAACAATATTTTAAGTACCGATTTGAGCGATGGAACAACCGCATGGACGGGAGATAGCGATCTAGAAAATCTCACTGGTATCTCAAATACGGTAAACGCAACAGTTATTGAGTTTGATTTAATAAGTACTTCTAACAGAATAAGTTTTAATTATTTACTCGCTTCAGAGGAGTACCAGCAAAACTTCCCTTGTAACGTAGGTGATCGATTTGCCTTGTTACTTAGACCTTTAGGTGGCACTTATCAGAATATAGCTGTTTTACCTGGAACCTCTACTCCAGTAGGAATAGATACCGTCCATCCAGAAGTCGTAGGACAGTGTCCCGCAACAAACCCTAATTTCTTTGCAGGACAATCTTTAGGAGATACGAATTTTGAAGGTCGCACGGTCACTTTGACTGCTGCTGCAGATGTTGTTCCTAACACCACTTATCATCTCAAAATGGTAATTGCAGATCAGTCTAGCTTTGACCCTACGGCATATGATAGTGCTATTTTCATAGAGGCTGGAAGTTTACAAGCCGATGTTAATCTAGGTCCTGATTTATTTCCATGCGCTGATGTTACTCTAGATGCTAGTATTGCAAACACTCAAGCGACTTTTAGGTGGTTTAGAGACAATATTGAAATTATTGGGCAAACCAATAGCACTTTATTAGCTAACACAAGTGGCACTTACCGAGTCGAAATAAGTGTAGCTTTACCGGACTCTAACTGTATTATTACAGATGATGTCGTGGTAACTATTGATCCTAATCAATTGAATATAAACATAGCAGATCAAGAAAGATGTGATGACGCTAGCGCAGATGGCTTTGAGTCCTTTGATCTCATTACTTTGGGTACGAGTGCGCTCACACAACTGCCTACAGGTAATTATACTGCTCAGTTCTATGGCAATCAAACTGATGCGCAAAATGAAGTCAACGAGCTAGCAGATAATTATACTAATGTTACAAATCCTCAGACCATTTTTATACGCATTAATGATCTAAACACAGGATGTCAAAGTATACGACCTGTAAATTTAATAGTAAGTGATGTGCTAGTCGCAAATGATGTTTCTTATACCACTTGCGATAATGATCAAGATGGAATAGTAGCAACAGATTTATCTCAATTTGACTCTCAAGTAACTACTTCCACATCAAATGTTAGTATTTCTTATCATTTAACTCAAAATGATGCGATTAATAATACAGGAGGTTTATTTAATCCATATACTAACTTTGGAAATCCTGATACGATTTTTGCTCGTATTTCAAGCAACTTAAGTGGATGTTTTGCCACAAGTGAAATAACTATAAACGTCGAGTTGCCTCCTGTGTTAGATTCTGACTTTGCGCTTATTGACGCTTGTGATACCGATAACGATGGTTTTGCAACATTTGATTTGACAGGTATTATTCCAGAATTTACCACCTCACCTTCTAACTCAACAATTTCTTATCATTTGTCTCAGCAGGATGCAGAAAATGATGTCAGTCCTATTACTAATCCAAGTGCATTTAATAATACTAACGCACGCAGCCAGACTATCTTCATAAGGTTTGAGTCTAATACTAATGGTTGTGCTACAGTGGTTCCTGTACAATTGTTCACCAATTTATTATTAGATAGAACTAATATCAGAGATTTTATTGCTTGTGATGACATAAGTAATGATGGTATTGAGGAATTTGGAATGGATATTATTGCTACTACGATTATTAATGGATTAGATGACGTCACTATTGAGTTTTTCGAGACTCAAATGGATCAAATGGCCGATGTCAATCAAATTGATCCTACTATGGGTTATTTTAATACGTCAAATCCACAAACGATTTACATCAGGATAAACAGTCCTACTTGTACAGAGTTTGCCGAGTTTCTTTTAATTGTTGAGCCTTATTTTGAATCTGCTCCTATTCCTGATCAAACATATTGTGATGAAGATCAGGATTTATTTACGTTTATACCACTCAATGAGTTTGATGATGCGGTAAGAGGAACTTTTGGTCAAGATCATAGTGTTTTATATTATCAATCTCAAGCAGATGCAGATAATAGATTCAATCCTATAACCTCTATATTTAATAATACTAATCCAGTGACGGTTTACGCAGAGTTGATTGCTCCTACTGGCTGTAGCGACGTGCAATCTCTCGATATCATAGTTATACCAGCACCAGTGGCTGGCACTCCTAACGGCTTCATCATTTGTGATAACGATCAGGATGGTTTTTTTATAGTTGACTTGACTTCTCAGGAAGCACAAATAACTACTGATGCTAATAGGTCGATAAGCTATCACAATGATTTTTTTGATGCAGAATTAGGACTTAATCCCATCACAAATCCCTCCAATTACAACGCCCAAACTGAAACTGTGTTCATAAGAGTAGAAAATACCATTACAGGCTGTGAAACGATAGTTAGTCAACCTATCATTGTAAACACCTTACCTATTTTTCCGGCAATTATTGTTTACCAATTATGTGAAACTGATGGTAACAATGTAGAAGATTTTTTCTTTTTTACTAGAGATACAGAGATATTAAACGGTCAAGCTGGAAAAGTCACAAGATATTTTACTAATCCTGCTGATGCTAATTCTGGCAATAATGAGATAGACAAGTTCACCGCTTATCAAAATATTAGTGATCCTCAAACAATTTGGGTAAGAGTAGAAAATATTAGCGATCCATCTTGTTTTGGCGTAGACTCTTTTCAACTCGTAGTAGATGAAGCACCTACATATAATACACCATCGGACATTCGTATTTGTGATGATAACAATGATGGTTTTTCCACTATGGACTTGCAACTGACTATCAACGAAATAAGGCAAGGAATAACTTCAAATCTCAACGTGAGCTTCCACGAGTCCATTTTTGATGCTGAAATTAACAGCAACGCACTTCCTATTAACTTTACAAATACTTCAAATCCACAAACAATCTATGCTCGCATAGGAAATGATGTCAACTGTTTTGAAGTAGAAGATATCCTGATAAACGTAATAGACAGTCCTATCACAAATGCAGTTACCGCATCTACTATTTGTGATGATGACCTAGATGGATTCAATACATTTGATCTTACCAGTAGAGAGGCAGAAATTGTCGGAACAAGACCTTTCAATTCTACCCTATCATGGCATACCAGCATTACCGATGCTCAAAGTCATCTTAATCCCATTTCAAACGATACTTCTTTTACAAATACTGTGAATCCTCAAACGGTATATTTAAGATTTTTTAATACCATATCACAGTGTTTTACAATTGAACCGCTTGAATTAATTGTCGATTTACCACCTCAATTAAACGATAATACTAGCTTTACTATTTGTGATAACCCTAATCAACTAGCAAATTTAAACGACGTGGTACCTCAGATTATAAATCCAGTGTTACCTACTCAAACTATAAGCTTTTACAGTACGCTTCTTGACGCACAAGCTAGCTCCAATCCTATTGGCTCCACCTATAATTACACAGCTTCAAATTCCACTTTGTTTATAAGAGTAGAAGACACATCAACTACTTGTTTTTCAACGGCTAGCTTCAATTTACAAATCCAGAATCCACCACAAATAGCTGCTTCTAGTAGTTATGACATTAGGGAATGTGATGATAACTTTGATGGTTTAGGCAGTTTTAATCTTGATAATAATGATAATGTAATTTTAAACGGATTAAATCCTGTAAATCACACTGTGCAATATTTTTCCTCTCAAACAGACGCAGAAAATGATACAAATGAATTAGTAGATACTAATGTTACTGTAGATCAACAAGAAACATTTTTTGTTAGAGTTACAGAAACCACATTAGGGTGTTTTTCTATTGGTGAATTTGAGGCGATAGTAGATCCTTTACCTATTGCAGAAGTAGATCCTGTCCAAGTTATATGTAATTCTGGGTTTGTGAATGTTGATGCCAGCGCAGGTTTAAGTGGCGCAACTTACCGCTGGTCTACAGGCGAATCTACAAGTAGCATTAATATTAGCACTCCTGGTAGTTATAGTGTACGAGCTACAAGTTCATTAGGTTGTTTAGGTCCTTTAGTATCATTTGATGTTACAGAATCTGAGACTGCTATGGTAGATTTTGTCGCTTCAACTAACTTTGGCGACCCTAATACTATAACTGTTACTGCAAGTGGTATAGGTGATTATCTCTATGTTCTAGATAATGGTCCTGAACAAGAAAGCAATATTTTTACAAATGTGAGCCGTGGGTTTCATGAAGTACGAGTAATTGATCTTAATGGCTGTGAACCTACGCCACCACAAATAGTTCTAATTATAGATTATCCACGATTTTTTACACCTAATAGTGATAGTTTCAACGATACTTGGTATGTCGAGGGAATCGACACCTTTGATAAGGCAACATTCTACATTTTTGATAGACATGGTAAATTATTGAAAAGCTACGGCAAGAACTTCTCTGGTTGGGATGGAACCTATAATAATAATCCTATGCCATCTTCAGACTATTGGTTTTTACTTGAGGTGGAAGACTCAAGAGGATCGTTTGAGGTAAAAGGCCACTTTAGTTTAAAGAGGTAAATAAATAGCAAGCATATCTATTGAAAATAAATTAACAGAAAAGTTTTAAAGGATCTCGCTTTCCATTTTTTTTAATGGAAGTTTATCCTAAGGTAGCTCAGGGCGAAAGCGGAAAAACAAAATCTACTACCAGCTTCCACCTGCGCCGCCACCG
>NZ_MAAX01000095.1 GCF_002162835.1 Nonlabens dokdonensis | reverse complement strand
GTATAGTTTACGGTTAAGGTCTATAACCTTAAACATACCGGTAGGGCAGAGAACATGCAATTACTTATAGTCATTGTTAGCTGCGGATGTTTTTACTATGTTAAGAGTATTGTTCTAAATTTCAGATATCAAATCAATTCCTAATCCCAAAATTACAGCAAGAAAATAAAAAGTGATCATTCCTAATAAATAGGCTATTAAGCCTTTCAGATAGTTAAAAAATTTTTTTTTGTCAAAAAACTGTCCTATTGCCCAAGTAGTATAGATAAATCCAATAATTCCACCAATTTGTAATATTTTTAATTGAATAATACTTTCTAAGATTCCAAATGTTGTATAAATCAACATTCCTATTCCCATTACAAAACACAATAGGATTATTATTTCAAAAAAATTGTAGTTATACTTTTTAAAGAAAAGTTTAATCCATACCGCAATGAAAATAGACATTAAGACATTTGAATAGCCGTAGTTCTTTTGTATCCACACAAAAATAGTTGATATCGCGGAATCTCCAAATCCACCTGTATTGGCATATCCGTCTTCAAATTTTAGAAGTTGTTGAACTACAGTGTAAATCAATGAGCATACTATAATAAATATTATAGGTTTTACGAGTCTATTCCTGTCGTTATGAATGAATTTATGAACATTTTTCCCCGGTCTTACAAACAACTCTTTTATTGTATAGAAAATTCCTTTGTCAAAGTTTAGGACACTTACCATTTCTGATAGAATATAACTTCCATCAATTCTCTTTAGAATTTTAGGATTTCCACATTTAGGACAAAAATCATCACTCAAGCCTGCTCCACAGTTTTTGCATTGTTCAATATCAATTTCTTTATTCATTCTTTCGTTGTCGGTGGTCAATTGCTGCTAGCGTTTAATATATGGCAAGTAGGGTAGTTGAAAGCGAAAAACTCTCAAGCTTGCACTAAGCCAAATTTTATATTTGGCGTACTTTCAGATAATTCAGAACTTTGATAAGCTACTCAATTCCCTATTTGCTATATATGGTGTTAGCAATAGTTTTTACTTTTCAGTTTTAATAAGTATGCAAAATTCCTTCTAGATGAGAAAGAAAAACGTTCTGTACTTTTCACAGGAGTATGTGTTCTCATAGGTCTTACTGGAGTAACCGCTTATTTGATTTTGGACGATTTTAGATTTCTCATGGTAGGTATTGCTGGTTTAATTTTAATGATCCCATGGAGTATGTTCTATAATGAAACCAAACCCAAGTTCATGATGCCACTTGCTGCTGGAGTGATGACTATAATCGCAGCAGTCGCATTGTACCTTAGCTTTACAACTGGTGATATTTCTAATGTTTTTGTAACCGCTTTCTTAATAAGCTTTTTTGCCTTTCAATGGTTTGCAAACGCGGTGAGTATTTCTAGAAATAATATTTGAATGAGGAATGAGGAATGAGAAAAAATTACATTTCTTAAAATAAACCTTCTAATTTTTGATTCAAAAATTGCCTTTCTAAATATCTTAAACTCACTTATAACTCATCAAAGTAACTTCTGTTTAATAGAAACCTAAATAAGTCTTAATCTTTTACTTGTGGAGAAAGTTAGCTTTTCAATAACGACTACCCAAAAAACCATAAACCATGTTCGGATTATTTAAAAAGAAAACAGAGTTAGAAAAGTTGCAAGAGCAATACGAGACACTTATGAAAGATTACCACAGACTTTCTACTACAGATCGCGCTGCTAGCGATGCCGCATTTGCAAAGGCCGATGAGATAGGTAAAAAAATGGATGCTTTAAAGTGAAATCATTAAAAAACAATACTAATACTTGTTGTCCTACATTCAATTTTATTATTATGTGTATTACAACTGCTTTATAACATCTTTTATCTATAATAATTATTTGATTGCTAAATCATTAATTTATAACGATGTAGCTTTTGTAAATTTGAGTATTCACAAAAGTTAAATAGTTTGAATACCAATATGAAAATTCTTATTTTATTTCTATTCTTAAGTTTTACGGTTTCTGTCACGTCACAAGTAGGTGTAGGTACGAACAATCCAGAAAGTGATGTTCATGTGTCAAGTACCAACACAGACGGAGGAAGTATACAAATCGATGGAGGAATACGTTTAGGAGGCGACGACACTACGCAAGGTGCTAAAGGATCTAAGGGTCAAGTTTTGACATCAAATGGCGATGCAGAAGGTGCTTCATGGGAGACTCCTGGTGCAGCTGGCGACTATAAATCAAGTTGCTTTACGGTCAGTGATATTGCAGTTATTAACACTGCTGTACCGAGTGGAAGTAACAGAAATACTGTGAATGTTACCGCAG
>NZ_MAAX01000110.1 GCF_002162835.1 Nonlabens dokdonensis | reverse complement strand
CGAGAACTTCACTAGTGTTTTACCGTCATTTAAATTAATAGTTTCTGGATCTTGTCCTAGGTTACCGATTAACTGTACTTTGTTGCTTAGATTACTCATAATAAATTTGTTTGTATGGGTTATAAATTAGTTAAGTGCCATCCTTTGTTTTGATGACGGTGCAAATATGAGACAGCATCCAAATCATAATAGTATTTTAAACGTTTGTTTACGTTTATTTACGTTTGTAATTAATTGTAAATTTTGAAGTTATTACTATACTTATAAAAGTTGAGAAATAAGGAAATTAAATAAATTAAGTAGTTCTATATATTTTAAAGATATAACTAAGACATAATTGAATGTATTAGTATGCCTGAAAATAAAACCTATGTTTGAAAATGATAATATGTCTTATTTTATCTATAGTTCTATTATAAACTAATTTTCAAATATTTCAGCAAGACATGATAGTAGAGTTTGATATAGAAGTAGTAGAATCATTAGCTAACCAAAGAATATAAAGTATTTGCGCGCCTACTTCAACACTGATTACTTGCTACCTTTGTAGTATATTGTTTCCTAAACATAAAAAAATACGTTTATACTATAAATGATTAATTGAATATGAGTTTGAAATTGCTATTGCTAGTATTGACTGGTTTATTTTGGTCCATTGCCTATTTTGACATTATTAGAGTTGGTTTAAAACAAAAAACCTACGGCATGCCTTTTCTAGCACTTTCTCTCAATTTAACTTGGGAACTGTATAACACCGTCCAAGGTTTTCTAATGGTAGGATTTCATATTGCAAATACCATTAATTTAATTTGGGTAGTAATGGATTTGATGATATTGTATACATATTTCAAATATGGTAATAGTCATCTTAAAATAAAACCGCTGCTTTTCTATTTAGGCTCTATTTTTATCATATTAGTATCATTTCTTTTACAATATTGGATAGGTGAAGAAAAGGGTCTAGTTTTAGGAGCTGTATATTCTGCTTTTTGGAGTAATTTGTTAATGTCCCTTCTTTTTATTCCGCTGTATTATAAAAGGAAAAATCTATTAGGGCAAACTTTACTCATAGCCTACACAAAGTGTCTTGGTACATTAGCTATAACTATATTAGTAGGAATTATAGGTATCAATAGTTTAGGCGGTAAAATAAGTTCCATCACTTACATCGGTGGGCTTACCTTTATAGTAGATGTGTGGTATATCTATTTAGTTCACAAAAGAGTGAAAGCCTGATTTAGAAAAAGTGTTAGAACTATGATTTTTTAAATTTTCATATCTTTTGATTGATGCTAGCTTGTCAATGTCCCTAAAAAAAAACTAAGTGTAGCATTTATTAATCATATAAATCAAAACTCTCCTTAAATATTAAAGTTTAATTTTGAAAAGGATTAAAGGAGTAAACTTAAACCTAATGAACGCAATTAAACTTCCTTTTAAATTTGATGTAGAGTTGATTAAAAAAGAACTTTCTCAATTCTCAAAGGAAGATTACCGCGATATCTATAATGCGTCTGTAACATTAAAGACCTTATGGCTTATTCATTTAATAGAGCCTATTAATGATGCTGATGGACTGCCTGTTTTCTTACCTAACGCAGCGCTTAAAAAATGCCCTTACTTATTATCAGTTTTTGAAACATTTAATTGTCCTGTAGAGACTTTTAGAATTCATGTGCTCGATCCAGGAGCTAGTATCCAGCCGCATCGAGATAATGGTTATCGATTTAAAGACGGAATGGTAAGACTTCATATTCCCATAAAAACCAGTAAAAATGTTGAGTTAATAATTGATAAAGAAAGAGTTTTCATGCAGCCAGGTGAGTGCTGGTACTGCGATTTTCATAAAGTACACGAGGTTCATAATTACAGTGAAGAGCCTAGAATTCACCTTATCTTAGATTGTAAAGTAAATGAATGGTTAACTGGTATATTTAATAAAGTTATTGACTAAGTCGATTTGGTTTAAAGTTTAAATCACCAAAAGGGTTTTCTAACCGGCGTGTTATTATCTTTGATATAAAAGTCGCAGGATGTGCCGTCAGAGTTGAGAGATTTCCCATTTGATTTGGTAAAAGAAATAAGTGTTCCTTATTTTGGTGCTGGAAATTTTTATCGCTTTCGCGAAAGCGGAATCAAAACCAGTATCATGATAAGAATTATAATAACACTGGCAACCGTAGATAATACGTCACTTTAATAAAGTAAGTAGCAATGGATTTAAAAGTAGGAGAAAAAGTACAGTTAATTATAGAACGAGAAACACCTCTAGGTTATACCGTACTTATAGAAAATGGAGTAGAAGGATTGTTATATCACGATGAAGTCTTTACAGAGCTAGAAGTAGATGAAGAGGTGGCTGGTTATATAAAAAACGTAAGAGAAGATGGTTTAATAGATGTTTCTCTGAGGCCACAAGGCTTTCTTAATGTTATAGATAAAGATGTAGATAGAGTATTAAGTGAACTGCATGAAAGCCCAAATGGCTACCTTCTACTCACCGATAAAAGCCCAGCAGATCATATACGTTATCATTTAGAGATGAGTAAAAAAGCTTACAAAAGAGCGCTAGGTAAACTATATAAAGAGAAAATTATCACCATATCTGATGATAAAGTGGAGCTGGTGAATAAAAGTAAGTAGCCTATTCTTTTATTGTATTGCTAGTTTTCTATAGCAGAAAATTTAAATTCATCAATTTCTCGTAAATTTAGTTCCTATTAAATGAAAATTTGATAAAAGCTGCAATAGATCATTCCATATGATCAATTGCTATACAGTCCATTTGCCACACCAAAACTATAATGAAACACGACCAACTTTTTACCGATTTAAAAAATAAATACGATTCTATAGGTCAAGATGTCAATACCCACTTAAGTGGTCTATTGCATTCTAAACCTATCACTTACTGGGATTACATCCAGCCAGAAGCCTTGCTCAATCTACAAGTGCAACGTACTAACTTGCCTGATGAGATGGTATTTATCATGTACCATCAAATTAACGAATTGTTGTTTAAGATGATCTTGTGGGAAATCGATCAAATAGCTACGCATCCTGATTTAACAACAGCATTTTTTGCAGACCGACTGGATCGTATAAGCCGCTATTTTGATATGCTTTCTTCTTCTTTTCAAATTATGGGCGATGGAATGGAAGTAGAGCAATACATGAAATTTAGAGATACACTAACGCCAGCCAGCGGTTTTCAAAGTGCACAGTATAGAAAGATAGAATTTGCTTCTACAGAGTTGATCAACTTAATAGATGTACGTTTTAGAGATACGATAGATCGTAACAAACCATTTAGTCATGCCTTTGATCATTTGTACTGGCAGGCAGCAGGTAAGGATCACAAGACAGGTAAAAAATCGACACTTCTTCAGTTATTTGAAGACAAGTATATGGATGATTTTATTGTGTTTATGAAAACCTACAACACCAGTAATTTGTGGACGAAGTTCAAATCCTTGCCCGCAGAAGATCAAAAAGATTTAAAATTACGTAATGCCATGAGACATTATGATCACACGGTAAATGTACTTTGGGTAATGGCACATTTTAACGCTGCGGCAAAGTATTTGAATAGTGGCAGTACTGAAGCAGAAGCTACAGGTGGAAGCAAATGGCAAAAATATATGCATCCCAGATATCAAAAACGCATCTTCTTTCCAGATCTATGGACAGAAGAAGAACTTGAAAATTGGGGAATTACTAATCTGGAAGGTCACGAGGTGTTAAGGTAAACTTGGTTTATTGATAAACCGATTGGATTATAATAGTGAAAACAACAGCCATAATTATAAACAAGCTAAGTAATAGATTGTAAACTATTTGCTGAAAGCCATTAGCATAAGATTTAAAACTCTTTTGCTTCTTTCCTGTGATCAAATAAATAGGTTTGAAGAAAAGAAAACGTAAGCACATTCCTAAACCGCAGAAAAGGTAAATTACCAAAGGGTTTCTGAAGTTTTCTTCATATAAGTGCATGTTTCCAATATATGAAATACATTATCTCCATCTATATCGCTCTAGGTCTCGTATTATCAATACTATTTACTATTGAATATGATTGTATAGGTGAAGAATTGTTTCCTACGTATTACGGAAGCCCTTTTGTTTTTAAGCAAAAGTCCCTAGGAAGTTCTATGACCTATTTTTACAGTGCTTCAGGTGTAATTGTAAATCTAATCGTATGGAGTGTTACCTTATTATTGATGCACAGCATAGTAACGAATGTCACAAAGAAAATTGATCGACATAAGTGGATTCAAATAATTTACAAAACCTTTATTATCCTATGTCTTTGTTTTTCTACGATACATATTTTTATTGATTCTGTTATGATAGGAACCGGTTTCGGCCATGGTCAGAATTATTGGATTTTTGAACTAGACGCTGAAGCTGAAAAGTGGGGCGTTGAATGCAAAGGAGAATGGATTTTATTGAAATAGTTGTTATGTAAAAAAAAAGACTCTTTTCTTTTGTAAAAAGAGTCTCAATGATTCAAAAATTTTAAAAAAAGCGTTACTATTTTTTCTTCTTCTTTTTGTCTTTACTTTTCTTTTTACCCTTCGTTTTTTTAGAATTGACCTTAGCTCTCTTGATTTTTTCCTTTACACGAGAAATCTCTTGATCTATTTGCTCGTTGAGTTCATCAGTCGCTCTCAAAAAGGCTTGCTCTAATACTTTAACAGCCAGTCGGTACTTGCCTAGATGTTCTAGAACTTGTCCTAATTGCATGTATAAAAAAGCTTTATTCGTTCCTTGAATTCCTAGAGCAAAATCAATCAAACGCAATGCTTCATGATATTCTTCATTTAAAATAAGAACCCTAACGTAGCCAGGATAAGCCGTGACTAGATCTAGATTTTTAGATAAAGCCTGCGCATAAAAATCTTTTGCTGCTGGATAATTCTTCAAATGCTCTGCTTGTAAACGTGCCATGGTAAACAGTGTGTAAGCATCTTCAGGATCATAAGCGAGCGCATAATTAAGCGACTCTACGGTTTGTTCTAAATCCCAATTGAACCAGTTTAAAGCCTTGATCAAATAGGTATTATGTGTGATATTGTCCATAACTGTTTTGTAGTGAGGTAGATTTTACCTCAATGTTGAGTACGGATCTTTCTATGTGATTTTTTTTTGAGTTGATCGCATAAAAAAATCCGAAACATGATTTTTTATTTTTTTCATTTGCTTCGGATTCATTTTATGGAATAGCGTTTATTCAGTAAAAAGAATGCCGAAGTCGTGCCAGCCCTAGAGCTGTAGGAAACTGATCTTCTAAAGACGAGATTCCTTTATGTATTTGATTGTATAACATCAACTTCTTGTTTTAATTAATAATGGTGCACTTGTTCTCAAATGCGATGCAAATATAATGGCTTATTTTTTTAATTTCCAAATTAAAAAATAAATTAATTATTTGAAAATCAGTTAGTTGTATTTAAATTTAAGCATAAGTTGGTCTGTCCACTAGTTGCAGATATTGATCCCTTTTTCTATCGTATTGATAGTGATGGATCTAGGATATGGACTCATTTATTTCTATGCTCATATTTATTTTGAAAAAAAATTAAAATAAACCACAAAAAAAAACGCTTGATGTAGAAGATCAAGCGTTTTTCTTTATGTTTTACCTCTTTAAAATAGTTCTAAGGTTCAAAAACAAATCGATAACTACCTGATCTGGAAAATAAAAATCCTCCTAGATCTGTCCAAGAAGGCACTTCCTGACGTGAGTTGTTATATGTGCTATTGTTTTTCATGATGCTGCGAATATATAGGATTTTATTCAATTGTTTCTTTTACTATTTCTAGTTTGATATAGGGTTCGCTTTCGCGAAAGCGAAAATTAAACTCATTAATCGATTCATAACTTTTAACGGTTCTCTAATAATAAAAACTTCTTGATCGTTGTAAATTTCAAATTATGACTTCCAATCAACGTTACACCATAGTTTATATATTTTTATTATTCATTTTTTCGTCAGTTTCTGGACAAAAAAAATCGCAAGAAAATACCAATAACAATTTTCCTAAACTTAGTGATACGATTTCTAATAAAGGAACCTATCAAAATAATCCGATAGGTGAATACAATAAAGCGTTTTACATTCTAGATCGATTAAATGAGAATATAGGTTTGCCACCTAGTAGGCTTAATTTTCAATCTCCGCAATCAACTCTAGAGCATTTTATTTTGAGTTGTCGAGAAGAGAATTTTGAGGATGCTGCTTATGCTCTTAATTTGAACCTTTTTCCCAAGGAAGTAACCATTAAAGAAGCGGCAATTTTGGCAGAGAAGTTATATTTTGTTATCAATCAGCGCGTAGGGATAGATTGGGATAACATTTCAGATAGACCTGATGGTCAGGTTGATATTACCACATCTACAAATGGAGCGATAGCTGGTAATCCTAGACGTAGTGTCGTTTTTGGTGAGGTAGATCTTGATGGAAGAGATGTGGTTTTACGATTACAACGCGTAAAGCTGAATGAATACGGAGCATTCTGGATGATTTCATCTAATACGGTAGAAAATGTGGAGCCACTTTATGCTGTTTATGGACCACGTAAATTAGATCGCATTATGCCTCAATGGGCTCGTGTTACCGTTTTAGGTTTACCATTGTGGAAAGTAGTAGGTACTATGTTCCTGTTATTTGTGGCTTATTATCTAGGCAAAGGATTTAGTTATATCACAAAAAAATTATTGCTCAAATCTGATAAAGCATGGATGAGAACCATTGCTAACAAAATGGCGAAACCTGCTGGATTAGCCCTAGGAATTTTGTTTTTCTATATTACACTTAATAAACTTATTTCCTTTTCTGGACAGTTAGCAAGTACTATTTATGCAGTCCTTCTAATGATAGTCATCTCGTGCATTGCCTGGTTCTTAATGAAATTCATTGATGCGTTTATGACGTATATCGCAGATCATAGAATAGGGGACTCTTCAATAGAGGAAAATTCTCATGCTAGAATGATGATGACTTATATATCAGTTGCGAGAAGGATATTAACTGTGGTCATTATAATTGTTGCCATTTCTGTTATTCTGTCACAATTTAGATCCTTAGAGAAATTGGGAATTTCACTTTTAGCTTCTGCTGGTTTAATAACGATAATTCTAGGTGTAGCTGCACAAAATACATTAGGAAATATTATTGCTGGAATTCAAATTGCCTTAACAAGACCGGCCAAAATAGGAGATACTCTTTATATACATGATGAATGGGGCTACGTTGAAGATATACGTTTTACCTACATGGTAGTAAGAACATGGGATTCACGTCGCTTAGTTGTGCCATTGAAAGATTTGATATCTAAACCGTTTCAGAATTGGTCTATGACTAATGCGCATCAACTAAGACCTATTACTATCTATGCAGATTATAAAACTGACGTCAACTTGGTAAGAGAAAAGTTTAGTGAGCTTCTTAAAGCTTCGGACGACTATGACGAAGAAAATCCTCCTGTAGTTCAAGTCACAGAGGTGACAGAGAAAGCTATAGGCATACGGGCATTATGTAGTGCAAAAGACGCCACTACAGCCTGGGATTTACATTGCAGGCTTAGAGAAGAACTGATAAAGTTTGTAGCAGAATTAAACGATGGAGCACATCTTGTTAAAAATAGAGTAACTATTGAAAATGAAATTAATCTTGATTGATTTTGTAAATCACATTCTCTTATATTTGAGATATTAGAGAGTTACATAAAAAGTAAAGTTGATTTTAAACGCACGAGAAGCTCAAGAACATGAACTGCGCAAAGTTGTAGGAAGCGCTATTCCTTTTAATTTAAGAAAAATGAAAGCCTCTGGTTCTTCTGGACTATTTTTAAAATCCATTACTAATTATAAAAATCCAGAAAAAGCGCTATCGATTAATTCTAAATGCAGTTTTGAAAATAGAGTAAACGGGATTTTGCTGAGGTCTTACAATTCAAATGTGCAAATGATGGTGGCTTTACCACTTAACGAGATTTCAAAAATTCAGTTGATAAAAGGAGATGAAATTAATCATTTAAGTACATTTTCACTAGGTGGTGTTTTTCATAAAATAGGTTTGTCTTTGCGGTATGCGCGTTACCTATTCCCTTATAGATTCTACCGGATTGATCCTATGGATTTAATTATTTACAGTAAAAATTATAAAATGACTTTTAGAGCTAGCGGTTATCAATTTGAAAATCAATTAGATTTTTGGAGGTCTTCTTCTGCCGCAGCAAAACTGACAATTCTTGATAAGAATGAAGAATGAAATTCAGATAATCTGTAATGCTTTGGTGATTATTCTTAATCGTTAGTTTAATAATAGGCTATCAAATGACTTTTTTGCAAATACGTAGCGCAAAAGTATACCTTCAAAACGTTATGAAATTTAAACATCATCAGATCATTATCAAAAAAGCAGGCAGCAATGACTTTAATCAAATTCTTCATTTACTAAAGACTGCCGCTCAAACTTTAAAAGATCGCGGTATTGACCAGTGGGATTATTGGCTTGATCCACCTAAGGAACGACTGGAATGGGCGAGAGAAGGATTTATCAATGGTGAGTTCTATTTCATCACTTTCAATAACGAGATAATAGGCATGTACCGACTTTGCACAGAAGATCTACTGTACTGGGGCAAACAACAAGAGTCAGCTCACTATATTCACTCATTAGTGACTCATCCAAAATTTAAAGGACTTAAAATAGGTAGCTATATCATTAAGCAAATTGAAAAATCAGCTTTAGAAAACAACATATCGTTGATTAGGCTGGATTGCAACGCCGCTAATTTAGGTTTATGCCAATATTATTTAGATCAAGGTTTTACCAAAGTAGGAGAGAAGCAAATGAAACTTTCCTTAAACAGTCTTTTTGAAAAGCGATTATCCTAAAGAGTAATTTACTTCTAACATGGAAGATCTAACTAATCAAGTTGCAGAATGTAAGTTGAAACATTAAAATAAAAAAAGCCCTTTATCATTACATAAAGAGCTTTTAAATTTTATTCTAGTTGTAGAACCTACCTAGAGTTTCGGCTGCGGTTGCGATTCCCTCCACTTCTTGAAGAGGAACTTTTACTTTTTGGTCGGTTATTATTTCTTCCTTGAGAACGACCACGGCCTCCACCTTTTTTTTTAAGACTAGGCTCTGCGGCATCTTCCATTTTGAATTCATAATCATGATCATCTACCGTAGGGATAGAAGTCTTAATCAGTTTTTCTATGTCTTTTAAGAAAGGGCGCTCTTCTAGCATACAAAAGGAAACAGCAAGACCGCTTGCGCCAGCTCTACCAGTTCTACCTATTCTATGTACATAAGATTCTGGTACATTAGGTAAGTCATAATTTACTACGTAGCTCAATTCATCAATATCTATCCCACGCGCAGCAATATCTGTAGCGATCAACGCTTGAAGATCTCCATCTTTAAATTGTTGTAAAGCTCTTTGCCTTGCAGCTTGAGATTTGTTACCGTGAATAGCGGCACTTTTAATACCAGCTTTGTCCAGGTCCTTAACTATTTTATTAGCTCCATGTTTAGTTCTAGAAAAAACAAGCGTCGAGTCATTAAGCTCATTGCTCAATAAATCGATCAAGAGTTTGGTCTTGTTCTTTTTATTCACATGGTAAATGCGCTGCTCTACTTTTTCGGCAGTCGTTTTTTCTGGTTCGATGGTAACTCTTGCGGGATTTCCTAAGATTTCATTAGAAAGCTTTACGATTGCACTAGGCATGGTTGCACTAAAGAACAATGACTGTCTCTTTTGAGGTAAAATCTTCAGTAATTTCTTAATGTCATGAATAAAGCCCATGTCCAGCATCTGGTCTGCTTCATCAAGAACAAAATGCTCGATGTGATCCAGCGTTATATAACGCTGGTTGATTAAATCTAGTAATCTTCCCGGTGTAGCAACCAGTACATCAACTCCTTGATGCAAGGAATAAACCTGTGAGGTTTGCTTCACTCCACCAAATATGACTGTATTTTTAATATCAGTATACTTAGTATATGCAGTAAAATTTTCTCCTATTTGTATAGCAAGTTCTCTTGTAGGAGTAACTACTAACGTTTTTATGCGTCTTTTACCCTTAGGTGGTGTGCGATTATATAAATCTTGAACGATGGGAATGGAAAATGCGGCAGTTTTACCGGTTCCAGTCTGTGCACAGCCTAGTAAATCTTTTCCTTCTAATAAAACTGGAATGGCTTGTGCTTGAATAGGTGTAGGACGTTCATATCCTTGGTCTTGCAATGCTCGCAAGATGGGTTCAACTAACCCTAATTCTTTAAATGTCATGTATTGTATTAAGCTGCAAAGGTAAGCTATTGACATAACTACTAGCGCAAAGTAGGATTATCTTAACGATTGTATCAATAAGTAAGAGAAGATGGTGGCTTATCTCGCTTTCGCGAAAGCGGAACAGCTATAAAACTCTTTACAAGAACTACTATTTATATTTTTGCAACACATTTAATTCTTAATCTTTTCAAAGCATGAAATTTCTAGCCTTCTATATCCCATAAGTTTTAAAACTGTGCAGAAAATTAATTGTGATTTTCTATAAAGACATTACCTTTACCGCTCATATTTTGTAGTTATGATAAATATTACATTGCCAGACGGCAGTATTAAAGAAATGGAAAGCGGCACAACTCCTATGGATGTTGCAATGAGTATCTCACAAGGTCTCGCGCGCAATGTCATAAGCGCTAGCTTTAACGGTATCAAAGTAGAAACTAAAACACCGCTTACTGAGGACGGTAGTTTAATACTTTATACGTTCAACAATCCTGAAGGGAAAGAGGCATTTTGGCACTCTACTTCTCATATAATGGCACAAGCCATTGAGGAATTATTTCCTGGAGTAAGTCTCACCATAGGACCAGCAATCGATAATGGTTTTTATTACGATATTGATTTCAAAGAACACGCTATATCAGAAAGTGATATTCCTAAAATAGAAGAACGCATGTTAGAAATTGCTCGTGGTAAACATGAGTTTAAGATGCGTAGTGTGTCTAAGGCAGATGCTTTAAAATTCTATAAAGATCAAAACAATCCATACAAAGTTGAGCTTATAGAAAACTTGACTGATGGAGAGATTACTTTTTGTGATCATGATACTTTTACAGACTTGTGTAGAGGTGGGCATGTTCCTAATACAGGGATCATTAAAGCGGTAAAGATTATGAGTATCGCCGGTGCCTACTGGCGTGGAGATGAGAATAATCCACAGTTGACTCGTATGTATGGAACCTCTTTTCCTAAACAAAAAGATTTAAAAGAGTATCTCGCCTTACTGGAAGAGGCTAAAAAACGTGATCATAGAAAACTAGGTAAAGAACTTCAGTTATTTACTTTTTCTCAACGTGTAGGTCAAGGTTTACCATTATGGCTACCTAAAGGAGCTGCGTTAAGAGAACGACTAGAAGATTTTCTTAAAAAGGCCCAGAAGAAAGCAGGTTATGAAATGGTAGTGAGTCCACATATAGGTTCTAAGGAATTATATGTAACCTCAGGTCATTACGAGAAGTATGGAGCAGACTCTTTCCAGCCTATAAAAACTCCTAATGAAGATGAAGAATTTTTATTAAAACCTATGAACTGCCCACATCACTGTGAAATTTATAAAAGTGCACAATGGTCTTATAGAGATCTACCTAAACGATTTGCAGAATTTGGCACCGTTTATAGATATGAGCAAAGTGGTGAATTACACGGTTTAACTCGTGTAAGAGGTTTTACACAAGATGATGCGCATATTTTCTGTATGCCTGATCAGCTCGATGCTGAGTTTAAAGCCGTTATTGATTTGGTGCTTTATGTATTTGGATCACTAGGTTTTGAGAATTTTACAGCTCAAGTAAGTGTACGTGATCCTAAGAAACCAGAGAAGTATATAGGAGATACGGCAAACTGGGAAATCGCAGAGAATGCAATCATCAGTGCTGCTAAGGATAAAGGTCTTAATTATGTAATAGAAGAAGGTGAAGCTGCTTTTTATGGTCCTAAATTAGACTTCATGGTGAAGGATGCATTAGGAAGAAGCTGGCAGCTAGGAACTATTCAAGTAGATTACAATTTGCCAGAGCGTTTTGACTTATGGTATAAAGGAGCTGACAATGAGTCGCATAGACCTGTCATGATTCACAGAGCGCCTTTTGGTTCTATGGAGCGATTTATAGCTATTTTACTGGAGCATACTGGCGGTAATTTCCCGCTATGGTTGATGCCAGAGCAATGTACTATTCTGTCTCTCAGTGAGAAATATGAAAATTATGCTAAAGAAGTGGCAAATTCCCTAGAAATTAACGAAATTCGCACAATAGTTGACAATCGTGCAGAAACCATGGGTAAAAAAATCCGTGAGGCAGAGATGAATAAATTGCCATACATGCTTATCGTAGGTGAGCAGGAAGAAAAAGATGGCACTATTTCTGTAAGAAAACATGGAGGAGATGATTTAGGAACTATGTCAGTACAGTCATTTACTGAAATAGTAAAAAAAGAAATCTCTGAAACTATAAAAACATTTGAAGTTTAATTAAAATTATAAAGTCATAGCAATACGTAGACGCAGAAGCCGTGGTCCGGCTCGAATTATCAAAGAAGACAAGCATGCTATCAATGAAAAGATACGTGCGAGAAAAGTAAGACTAGTAGGTGATGGTGAGCCACGCATAATGGACACTAGAGATGCCTTAAAAGAAGCACAAGAGAAAGAACTGGACTTAGTCGAGATCTCTCCTAATGCTGATCCACCTGTGGCAAAAATCATGGACTACAAAAAGTTTGTCTATGAGCAAAAGAAGCGTGAGAAAGCTATCAAGCAAAATGCAAGTAAGGTAGTAATTAAGGAAATTCGTTTTGGTCCTAATACTGACGATCACGATTACGAATTTAAAAGAAAACATGCTGAGAAGTTCTTGAAAGAAGGAGCTAAGTTAAAAGCTTATGTATTTTTTAAAGGACGTTCTATCATCTATAAAGATCAAGGTGAGATTTTACTTTTAAGACTTGCTCAAGATCTAGAAGAACTAGGTAAAGTAGAACAAATGCCTAAAATGGAAGGTAAGCGTATGAATATGTTTATCGCGCCTAAGAAAAAATAATTAGTTTGTTGAGATTTTCACATTTATGTGAGGTCTTTACAGAGAAAAAAATTACTTTTGCAGTCCTCATTTGAGGGCTGTTTTTTTATGTCTTGATTTTAATAGTGGTAACATTACTTTAAGTTGTTGTTATTTAAATGTAAATCAAGCGATTAAAGCACTTTTAAATAGGATTGCGAGAATTTAAAAAAGGAAATTATGCCTAAGATGAAAACAAAATCTAGTGCTAAGAAGCGTTTTAAGCTTACTGGCTCTGGAAAGATCAAAAGAAAACACGCTTTTAAAAGTCACATCCTGACTAAGAAAAGTAAGAAACGTAAGCTTGCTTTAACGCACTCTACATTAGTGCACAAAGCAGACGAGCCTAATATCAAGTTACAGTTAAACCTTAAATAAGGATACGTGTAAACCTTGATGGTTTATTAATTATCACAATAACCCAATAGTAGCGCACAATAAAAGTATCTAGAAATGGATCGCCTGCTGTTAAAAAATTAAAATTATGCCTAGATCAGTAAACGCCGTAGCTCGTAGAGCTCGCAGAAAAAAAGTCCTCAAGCAGGCAAAAGGTTACTTCGGACGTCGTAAAAACGTATGGACAGTAGCAAAGAACGCAGTAGAGAAAGCAATGTCTTACTCTTACCGTGATAGAAGAAATAAGAAAAGAACATTCCGTAGATTATGGATCACGCGTATTAACGCTGGTGCTCGTATGCATGGAATGAGCTACTCACAGTTTATGGGAGCAGTGAAGAAGAACAACATCGAGTTAAATCGTAAAGTTCTTGCAGATCTTGCAATGAATCACCCAGAAGCTTTTGAAGCAGTAGTAAACAAAGTAAAATAATTTGGTGTAACAACCTCTCGCAAATAAAAATCCCCATCAGTAATGATGGGGATTTTTTATGTCTTAAAATATTTTTTAATCAATTTATAAATTTCAATTATAGCTGAATATTGGTTCTTGTCTCGCTTTCGCGAAAGCGGAATACGAGTAATTAATAGACTTAATTAATATTGTAGACTCCACTAACGTTTATATTAATAAATTGTCCAGCACTTACCTGAGAATTAATATTCCATCTAGGAGTCGCTTGATATGCAGCACCTAGGTCTAATTTAAAAGAATGTCTTGTTTCACTAAGAGTAGTAAGTACATCATTAAATAAATCAAAGAAAAAATCACGTTCTCCTGTAAGACTGTAATCTACCCAGCTGGTATTATAATTTAAAGCACTTGATAATGTCCATTTGTTAAAATCCTTGCTCACCACGATGCCAGTATTAATGGAATGAAAGTCTATCAGAGATCCAGTAATGGTAGCTAGGTTTTCACCGCCGTCAGTAGGAGCGAGATCCAGTGGCTCATCGTACTCTAAATTTAAATCGGTTAGATTATAATTTGCATAGAGCGCAATGTCTACTGGTCGATTCTCTCTAAATACGTATTGAGATAAATTGTGTTTAAGCCCTAAGCCATAAACGGCATAATAAGAATTGTCGAATTTTATTTGTGGCACTAATCTTATCGTGACTTCTGTTTCTTTCCATAATCCTACCTGACTTTGTATATAAGGTAATGCAAAAAAATCTGTGTCTAGTCCTGAGAAAGCTTGAAATTCATAGGTTTCACCTTCAATCGTAAAGTCAAAAAAGTCCAATCCTCGTCCACCCAAAGTGGTAGGAATACTAGCGTCATTTCCTTCTCTGATATCTACATTAATAAAGTCAGCATCTCTAACGGTAAAATTCTTTTTACTATTAGGAAAAGGCAAACCACTTATTCCTAGAGAAACATTAATTTTAAATTTATCGAGAGATTTTGCAGTATGAAACCATCCGGCTCCTGTTTGCATCACACTTGCTTCTGTAGCAGGTTCATTAAATCCATCAAGGATAAATAAGATATCTGATAAGACGTTTTCTACATCATTTTGTGAATGCGATTGATTCACTTGAAATAAAAAACACATAAATAAAGTGCAGGTAAAAAATGTTTTCATAAAGATAGGTTGTTTTCAAATGTACGATTATCAGTTGTTTGAGATTTAAATAATCAATAATAAAATATATCTGGATTGCTTAGTTGTTAAAAAGAAAAGACACGCCTGTTTCTATAGAAAAGCTATTGTGGCCAGAATTGGGCTTTGCTAGTTGGGCGTTTGAAGTGTGTCTTAAGGAAGCTTTCAAGTCCCAGCGCAAATTTTTATAACGATAAGAAGTCCCTAAACCTATCACGTCAGAAAAGGTAAATCCTTTTCTAAGCCTTTCTGTACTTTCAGTAGAAATTTGTGGACCTACCGCGCCTATTGCATACATACTCCAGTTTTGAGTTATATGATACCTTGTTTGTAAACCCAGATGTAAGGTGTATTCTTGATAATCATTAGGCTGTAAAAAGCGTTCTCTTAATTCTTCAAAATTATCAAAATCCTCAGGTTTTATATAAAACCGATTGAGCAATTGATGTGTCGTCTCGTAATATGTGGGCTGCGCGAGTAATTCAAAAGTCCAGTTACCGCTGGTTTTTACGATATGAGTAAGTTGTATGTTTATAAATTTGTTATCGTGAGAATAATCAGGATCATTACCTAAAAAACTATCTTGTGAAGAAGTACCTATATGTAAGCCTATACTAGATAAAAAATGTTTTGATATAGAATCTTGTGCTTTAGAAAAATTATAACAGCACACCGTAATTAGGATGAAGAGCATCAAGCTTTTGTTGTTCCTATGTATTGTATTAATGAACTGTTTAATGGTGGCAGTATTAAAAATTTAAAAAGCTAAAGTAAGTAAAAGTTGCTAGTTGTAATATATATCTGCTTAATTTGTAAACGGTAAATGATAACCGGCAATCCTTAATATAAGCAATTGTAAAGATGGATCGTTTATACTAAGTTTTGTGTGAAACAATTTAATGACTGAGATTAAAAAAAATAAAAAACCTTGGCCTACTCGTCAAGCGATGCAGCAAATCTATGAACTAAATCTATGGGGTGATAATGGCGGTTCATTTTATTCTGGCGCAGGTTCTCATAGTTTGCATATTGTAAAACCTTACATGAATAGTGTATCAAGTTTTTTAAAATCACTAGATAAACCTATCGATATTTGCGACTTAGGCTGTGGAGATTTTAATATAGGAAAGGAGTTGTCACACTTATGTAAGTCTTATACTGCTATAGATATTGTACCAGAACTTATAGAGCATAATAAGAAACAGTTTAAAGCAAGTAACGTATCGTTTCAATGTCTAGATATAGCAAAAGATCAATTACCTCATGCAGATGGTGTGATATTAAGACAAGTCTTACAGCATTTGTCAAATCATGAAATAGCACAAATTGTAAAGAAACTATACGCTTACAATTATATTATTTTGACAGAGCATGTTCCTTCAGGTGATTTTGTTCCCAATTTAGATATCATATCAGGACAAGGCATTAGAATTAAGAAAAATAGTGGTGTAAACCTTCTAGCCGCACCATTTCATTTAAAAATTAAAAGTCATACACTTCTTGCACAAACCCAACTTCAAAATAACAAAGGAGTTATTACTACTGTCTTGTATGAAATGAACTGAAAATAGGTCGTGCCTATTTTAGACTTAACGCAACCACTTTGTCATTGAAGGAAACTGAGCCGCTGTTGTCATGTTCATCCATTCTAACATAGGCAGTCCCAGATAATTTTCGTTTTCAAATTGATCAATGAGCCACTGAGATTGCTTCTTATACCCATCGTCATGGAAAACAATTTTAAGATCAAAATTTAAATGTCTACATGCTGCAAATGACCATAATATAGCTGTGATCTCATCAGCATCTGTAGGCCATTCTTTTTTCATATTTTCTGTACCTATAAATTTTCGTTTACTTTCTTCGGTAACAGCAATATGTCCAGCTTCATGCAGTAAATCTCCAGGGAATTTAAGTCGATCATAATCTATTAAAATACTACATCCTAACAGGCTTAAACCTGGTAAAAAAGTGTCCTGAGAAAGTGGAGTTTCTTTTACTTCTATCCCTATTTCATTGAGAAATGATATAATGATTTCTAAATTATGTTGACTCATAATGTTTTATTATCAGGTAGGTATAAATGTAGGTTAAAAGTTAAGAAGTTATTTCGCTTTCGCGAAAGCGGAATCTGATCAATGTAAATTGATTATTAATCATTTTAATTTTACTGCTTGATTTTTTGATGCTCAATAAATTGTTTTGTAGCTGAATAGGAAGTTTAATTCACTCTTTTAAATACAACGAGCGCTAACAGTAGATTTACACTCATTTGATCTGTTGCCTCAGTTGTCTTTTAGGTGTCAAGAATGCATAAAAAAGTCCTCATCAATCGATGAGGACTTTAAAAAAGTAGGTAGGATCAATTATTTTCTTTTGATCACCTTTTCAGCTTTAAGTGCAATATTTTCTGCATTAAGGCCGTATTTTTCTAGTAATTGTGCTGGAGTTCCACTTTCTCCAAAGGTATCATTAGTCGCTACAAATTCTTGAGCAGTAGGATGGTGAAGAGCAAGCGTTCTCGCTACACTTTCACCTAAACCACCTAGATAGTTATGCTCTTCAGCAGTGACGATACAACCAGTTTTTTGAACCGATTTAATGATCGCTTCTTCATCTAGAGGTTTGATCGTGTGAATATTGATCACCTCTGCACTGATGCCTTTTTCATTAAGAGCTTTGGCAGCTTCTAGAGCTTCCCAGACTAAATGTCCTGTTGCTACAATAGTAACGTCTGTTCCTTCTTGAAGTAGCACTGCTTTACCTATTTCAAAGGTTCCGTTTTCTGGTGTGAAATTAGCCACCTTTGGACGTCCGAATCTTAGGTAAACTGGTCCATGAAGATTTGCTATTGCAAGTGTAGCTGCCTTAGTCTGGTTATAATCACAGGTGTTAATTACTGTCATTCCAGGCAACATTTTCATTAACCCTATATCTTCAAGAATCTGGTGTGTCGCGCCGTCTTCACCTAGAGTTAATCCAGAGTGAGAAGCACAAATCTTCACATTTTTATCAGAGTAGGCGATGCTTTGTCTTATCTGGTCATAAACACGACCTGTAGAAAAGTTAGCAAACGTACCAGTAAAAGGAATTTTTCCTCCTATAGTCATTCCGGCAGCCATTCCCATCATGTTAGCCTCTGCAATACCTACTTGAAAGAATCGGTCTGGATGATTATTTGCAAAGGCATTCATTTTAAGAGAGCCAGTAAGGTCTGCACAAAGCGCTACTACATCTTTATTAGTTTGACCTAGTTCAGTTAAGCCATCACCAAAACCTGATCTCGTGTCTTTATTTCCTGTGTTTTCGTAAATTTTCATATCTAAAATCTGCTGGGCAGATGTTTTTTTAATTAATAGTCTCCTAAAGTTTCTGGGTTTTGGCTCAATGCATCAGCGAGTTGCTCATCGTTAGGAGCGATTCCATGCCATGCGTGAGATCCCATCATGAAGTCAACTCCGTTACCCATTTCAGTATGTAGAAGAATACAAACAGGTTTTTCCTTACCGCTTAATGTTTTGGCATCGTTAATTCCATCGATTATAGCGTCGACATCATTTCCTTTTTCTATGGTAACCACATCCCAGCCAAAAGCTTTGAACTTATTACTTAAATCTCCTAAAGCAAGGACTTGATCAGTACTACCGTCTATTTGCTGTCCATTTACATCTACTGTAGCGATAAGATTATCTACCTTGTTTGCAGCTGCATACATGGCGGCTTCCCATATCTGACCTTCTTGTAGCTCACCATCACCGTGAAGTGTGTAAACCATTTTATCATCACCGTTTAACTTTTTAGTCGCTGCTGCTCCTATGGCTACACTCATTCCTTGACCTAAAGAACCACTAGCAATGCGCACTCCTGGAAGATCTTCATGAGTAGTAGGGTGACCTTGTAGCCTAGTGTTTAACTTTCTAAATGTACTTAACTCTTCTACTGGAAAGTATCCAGCTCTTGCTAAAACGCTGTAGAATACAGGAGAAATGTGACCGTTTGAAAGGAAAAATAAATCTTCATTCACACCATCCATTTGAAAAGAAGGATCGTGATCCATCACTTCATTGTAAAGTGTTACTAGAAATTCTGTGCAACCTAGTGATCCACCAGGGTGGCCACTGCTTACTGCGTGAACTTGTCTAACGATGTCACGTCTTACTTGCGTTACTAAATATTTTAAGTGCTGTGTATCAGCCATTTTAGGGTTTTTTAATGATCTTTTCAAAAATACTCTTATTGAATAACTCATTAAATAATTATCTCAGTCAGTTATTAACGATATACCGTGTTTTGTGAACAATAGAGTTAAAATATGCCTATAAATTAGAACCTAGTATTGTTTTTAACTCGCTTTCGCGAAAGCGGTAAACACTAAAAACTCTTAACTCATATCTCATAACTCCTAACTACAAATAGTATCTTTGCCATCCATGAAATTTGATTTATTACAAAACGATCCACAGAGTCAGGCTAGAGCTGGAGTTATCCATACTGACCATGGAAAAATAGAGACGCCTATTTTTATGCCAGTAGGCACCATAGGTACTGTTAAAGGAGTTCATCAACGCGAGTTAGAACAAGAGGTAAATCCTGATATAATTTTAGGGAATACGTACCATTTATACTTGAGGCCTGGAACTGATATTTTAGAAAAAGCAGGTGGACTGCATAAGTTTATGAATTGGGATCGTCCTATCCTTACAGATTCTGGTGGTTACCAAGTTTACTCTTTAAGTTCTAATAGAAAGATAAAGGAAGAAGGTGTAAAATTTAAATCTCATATAGACGGTAGTTACCACACTTTTACGCCAGAAAGAGCGATGGATATCCAGCGTAGTATAGGTGCAGATATTATCATGGCATTTGATGAATGTACTCCTTATCCTTGTGACTATAATTATGCACGCCGTAGTATGCACATGACGCATCGATGGTTAAAAAGATGTATTACTCATTTTGATAATTCTCCAGATTTATACGGGCATAAACAAACTCTTTTTCCTATTGTTCAAGGAAGTACTTATAAAGACCTTAGAAAGCAAAGTGCAGAAGCAATTGCTGCTACAGATCAATTCGGTAACGCGATAGGCGGACTCTCAGTAGGTGAACCAGCCGAAGAAATGTATGCGATGACTGAGGTGGTGACTGCAGTTTTACCTAAAGAAAAACCACGCTACCTTATGGGCGTAGGAACTCCTATCAATCTGCTTGAAAATGTTGCTTTAGGAGTAGATATGTTTGATTGTGTGATGCCTACTCGTAATGGTCGTAATGGTATGATTTTTACCGCTCATGGAACCATGAACATGAAAAACCTTAAATGGGCTGAAGATTTCACACCTCTAGACCCAGCAAATTATGCTTGGGTAGACACTGCCTATACTAAAGCCTATGTGCGTCATTTATTTACGGTTAATGAAATGCTAGGTAGACAAATTTGTACCATACACAATCTTTCGTTTTATTTATGGTTAATGAGAGAGGCACGTAAACATATTCTCGCGGGAGATTTTAGAACGTGGAAGGATCAAATGGTTAAACAAATGGATAACAGACTCTAGTGTTAAGCATATTAGATAAATACATATTAAAGCGATATCTAGGTGCGTTTGCTTTATTGCTCACCTTGTTTTTACCTATCATGGTAACTGTCCATATTGCCGAAAAAATCGGTAAAATCATTTCAAAGGATGTTCCCGCTGGTGAGGTGCTCCTTTACTTGGTAGACTTTACAGTGTATTTTTCTAATTTTTTATTTCCGCTGTTTTTATTTATTTCTACGATGTTTTTTACATCAAAGCTTGCCATGAATACTGAGGTGATAGCCTTTTTAAGTTCTGGTGTGTCTTTTAATAGATTTTTACGTCCTTATATAATAGGAGCTACTATTGTGTGTGTGGCGGCACTTATATTTAGTGCTATTTTTGTGCCTAATGCATCAGCTGGATTTAACGAATTCCAGAATAAGTATTTCAAACGTGGTGGAGGCGTTAATACAACTAACGTTTTTAGGCAAATCAATGATAACGACTACATTTATGTTAGTAATTATCAAAAGTCTTCCCAGACCGGTTTTGATTTTACCTTAGAGCATTTTGAAGAAAATGTTTTAAAGTACAAGATCTATGCAAACCGAATCAAATTTGAGGATTCTACCTATGTACTAAGCGGTTATAAAAAACGTACGATCCTAGAAGATGGAGAAATCATAGAAAAGGAACAAAAGAAAGATACCTTATTTAGTTTTGATATTGATGAGCTTACTCCATCAGAATACATCGCAGAGACACTTCAATTCTCTGAATTAAATGATTTTATAGAGCTAGAAGAGAAGAGAGGTAATGCAAATATGAATATCTATTACGTAGAAAAGTATAAACGTACCTCTATACCAGTAAGTGCTTTCATTTTTACATTAATAGCTGTCGCAGTATCATCAGTAAAAAAACGTGGTGGTATGGGAATGAATCTCGCTATAGGAATTGTAATCGCTATGACCTATGTTTTTCTAGATAAGGTCTTTGGTACCATTGCCGAGAAAAGTACATTTAACCCATGGATTGCCGTGTGGTTCCCTAATATTTTCTTTGCTGTAGTGGCTATTTTCCTTTTGAAAAATGCGAGACGATAAATTACTTAATTACCTTCATTTACATTTTATTGTATTTATTTGGGGTTTTACTGCTGTACTAGGTGCATTAATTAGCATCGATTCTATTCCCCTAGTTTGGTGGCGCATGAGTATAGCCGTGGTACTCATATTTATATATATGAAATGGAAGAAAATTCCTTTTCAATTATTTGGTAAAGGTGCGCTTTCGCGAAAGCGTATTCTAGCCTTCTTACTTGCTGGAGTTGTGATTGCATTGCATTGGGTGACCTTTTTTGGAGCTATAAAAGAATCTAACGTTTCTGTAACACTTGCTATGTTGAGTATGGGATCCTTCTTTACAGCCTTATTAGAACCCATTTTTACTTCCAAGAAATTTGTCTGGTATGAGCTTATTTTTGGTGTTATCATAATAGGAGCTTTATATTATATTTTCCAGATTGAAACCGAATATGTGACAGGTATGATCTTAGGTTTGATCAGTGCACTATTAAGTGCGATATTCTCTATTATGAACGTGAAATGGGCCAAAGAGAATCCTCCTTCCTTAATATCTTTTTATGAGCTGTTAAGTGGTGTAGCTTTACTTTCTCTATTCTTCTTATTTCTTCCTGTTGAATTTGTCATGCCATCGCAACTATCTTCAATGGACTGGTTATTGTTAGGGATACTAGCATCTGTTTGTACAGCCTACGCTTTTATTGCAAGTGTAAAAGTGATGAAGTTTTTAAGTGCCTATACGGTGATGTTAACTATTAATTTGGAGCCGGTTTATGGTATTTTCTTAGCTTATTTAATTTTAGGCGATGCAGAAGAAATGACACCAGAATTTTATATAGGAGCTGTTGTTATTGTTCTAGTAATTATTACAAACGGTATACTTAAAACGCGACTTGCTAAGAAGTGATCTCAGTCGCTTAGCGCAGTAGTAGTTCAGATTCATTTTTTGCTAAACTAATGACTTCAGGACAGTAGCGATCGCCACATATTTAAAAATTTAGATTTTGTAATTACTTTTCTATTCTCGTTCACAACTTCAAATTCAATTTTACTTATACTTCAACTTGTATTACTATATTTGTTCCACCCAAAAATTGAATTCCCTTATATGGAGTATTTAGAATTTGAATTACCGATCAAGGAGCTGGAAGAAAAGTACCAGCAAACTATTACCTTAGGTGAAGAAAGTGATGTAGACGTAAGCGCTACTATCAAGCAAATAGAGAAAAAATTAAAAGCTACTCGTAAAGATATATACGCAAATTTAACAGCATGGCAACGTGTACAAATGTCACGTCATCCCAGTCGTCCTTATACTTTAGATTATATTAAAGCTATATGTGGTGATACCTGGTTAGAACTACATGGTGATCGCAATGTTAAAGATGACAAAGCGATGATAGGTGGACTAGGAAAAATAGGTGAGCAAAGCTTCATGTTTATAGGTCAACAAAAAGGATTTAATACTAAGACGCGTCAGTACCGCAACTTTGGTATGGCAAATCCAGAAGGTTACCGCAAAGCATTACGCTTAATGAAAAGCGCGGAGAAATTTGGAGTGCCAGTTGTTGCCTTAATTGATACACCAGGAGCATATCCAGGTCTTGAAGCAGAAGAACGCGGTCAAGGAGAAGCGATTGCCAGAAATATTCTTGAAATGACTCGTCTTAAAGTGCCTATTATCGTTATGATTATAGGAGAAGGAGCAAGTGGTGGTGCTTTAGGTATAGGTGTAGGAGATCGAGTAGTAATGTTAGAAAATACTTGGTATTCTGTTATTTCACCAGAATCTTGTTCATCCATCTTATGGAGAAGCTGGGAATATAAAGAGCAAGCTGCAGATGCTCTAAAGCTTACTTCTACAGACATGAAAAAATTAAAATTAGTAGATGAAATTTTAAGAGAACCAGAAGGTGGTGCTCATAAAGATAGAGAGACTACTTTTAAATTAGTTGAGGATTGTATTTTAAGACAATATGATGATCTTAAAGACCTTTCTTCTGAAGAGCTGGTAGAAAAACGTATGGATAAATATTGTAATATGGGAGTCTTTAAAGGCTAATCATCTCTTTTTAAAACTATTAAAAGCTACAAGAAAGACCTATTCTACTTGTAGCTTTTTTAACCCCTAAATTTTAAGTTTTAGATCGTTAAAGTACTTATCAACTTTATTAATTTAAAACGATGGCTACTTGTAGATTTGCTAGTAGTGATGGTCAGTATCATTCACAAAAAACTTATGGTTATTAACAGGTTGTAAACTTGTTTTTATAGGGTAATGTTCATTACCTTATCATAAACTGACAACGTTAAGATAATATTAAAACCCTATTTTTGAACTCTATGGAAAAAGTACAACAACGCCCTAATATAGTAACAGGAAACACCTCTGTCGTTACGCTTGAGAAAGGTAAAATACCGCCACAAGCTGTTGATTTAGAGAAAGTTGTTATAGGAGCGTTGATGATTGATGGTAAAGGAGTTGATGAAGTAATCGACCTTTT
>NZ_MAAX01000120.1 GCF_002162835.1 Nonlabens dokdonensis | reverse complement strand
ATAATTCAATATTTTTTTTAAAAATATGGGGCAAATAGTTGATTAACCTCTACGCCCACCGCCACGTCCACCACGTCCTCTAAAACGCTCAGACATCTCTTTCATCTTTTCTTTGAAAAGAGCGTTGTATTCTTCTTCAGTAGTTTCTTCACCTTTAGTTGCTGGCTTGATATCTTCCTTATCTTCTGGGTTTACTACTATTTTACTACAAAGTAATGTAGTATTACCGGCACTTACTTCAAGAATTAATCCAGGTAAACCTGCATATTCAGCAGGACCATGTTGTACTGGTATTTGTGGCGTAAACCATGCTGTGATCTCTACTTGTGGATCCTGCTCAAAAACCTCATCTACCTTACCTTCAGCAAGTGCTAGACTATCTTTTTTCTTTTCTTCCTGGCTGTCACCTCTACGTCTTCTGAAGGACGACCAGTCTAGTTCATTATTCTTTTTAGTAGCTGTTGCTTTAATAGCCTGATACTGACCTATCATTCTAGTTTCTCCAGTAATCTTCCAGTCTAGATTAGGAATGCTATCTTTAATGAGAAAGGTTTTTCCCATCATATCACGTTGTTCAATCCACTGGCCTTCTTTTAAATTCTTATACTTCTCTCCACCCATCATTGTTCCCATAAAGTTTCCCCATCCACGACCTTGACTAGGAGCAGCGAGTTCTTTTTCCTCTTTATAAGTGGACTCATTGCGATTAAATTTAAGAACAAAAGTTTTCTCTCCCATTTTTTTCATGCGCTCTTCAATACGCTTTTTTTGTTGTGGAGACATTTCACGACCTTCTGGCATCCAGCTCATATCCATTTTAGTTTTGGACATATAAGTGGCTTCACCATAAAATTCTTGTGCTTGAACAAGCCCAGTAAATAAGATAGTAAGAAGAATTACGATTGATTTTTTCATCTGTAGTTGTTATAAATTTAAGTAGACTATAATGTCTTGCAACGGTTAGACGCTGTGATTATGGATAGGTTTCAACTTAAGATAACTTTAACAAATTTAACCTCTGGTTTCAATAAAAACTCCACCATTTCTTCTTCCTTTAAAGCGTTCTTGCATTTCCTTCATTTTCTTCTCTTGTAGTTCATTAAAATCTTTTAAAGATATTTTTTTACCTTTTTTAGGTTTTTTGATTTCAAAATTTTCTGGATTCATTTCTATCTTATTGCATAAGATTGTGGTGTTGCCATCATTTAATTCTAAAATTAAACCTGGTAATCCTTGATAAATTCCTGGACCATTACTTACCGGTATTTGCATCGTAAACCATGCAGTAATTACACGTTCCTTATCTTCAACCATGTTTAAAAGACTATTGCTCTCTTCTTCTTTCTTTATTTGTTCTTCAGTTTTCTCTTCTTTAGGGTAAGTATAAGTAGCTTTCATCACTTGATACTTTCCTATCATTTTAGTCTCTCCAGTAACTTTCCAGTTTAATGGTTCAATTTTATCTTTTATTAAGAACTCTTTGCCTTGAATTTTATCTTCTCTTAAAAATGTTTGATTTTTTAAGTCTTTGTAAGTTGTTCCGTAAGTATCGCCACCGCCAGACATTTGTATGGTCATACTCATACCGTTAGTAGGTTTTTTGGGAGCTTCTAGCACTTGTACTTTTTCATACAAAGATTCATCACGATTAAATTTAAGAGTAAACTCTGCTTCTCCAGCGGTTTTCAATGCATCTTCTATCATTTTGCGCATTGCTGGATCGAGTTTTTGCATTCCTGTGCTATCATCAGGCTTCTCCATGGTCATCTTACTTTGATAGTGGGCTATACCTGTAATTTCTTGTTGCGCTTTTACGGTGTACGCTTTCGCGAAAGCGAGAACCATAAAAACTAATATCGATTTTTTAAAATTTTTCATATCCGTTGGTTTTTAATCTATTCAAATATCAACTATTTTTATAGTTGTCACAGTTAAGATGCGTTAATATTTGTTAACCGAGTTCCATCTGTAATAGGAATAATGCACCTTTGAACTATGAACGATAGGAAATATCATTTTATCCTTATTTTAATAAGTGTAGTTATTGCGACTACACTCGCCATACAGATTTACTGGAATTACAATAATTTTCAGGAATCGAAAAGAGCACTGGTCGCTGACTTGCAACTGAGTCTAGATCAAAGTGTAGATGTTTATTATGAACAACTCATCAAAAGAAATAATTTAGGAATTATCGTTGATGAGACTACTAATAGAAAAGCTGAGTTTGATAAAATATTTAGGCGTATTGATAGTGTCAATAGAGCTTCTGGCTATAGAGGTTTCAATTTAGATAATGTTGTTACAAGCGATCTATCTGAAATAAGAATTTATAAAGGTATCTCCATGGATAGTCTAAACAAAATAAGACCTATGGAAGATTTATGGAATTTTCCTAACTACGAGATTCAAAAGCCAGATGGAAGTTTTAAAGAACTTCAAGTGGAAACCTTTTTCTCTGATCAAAATAATCTTAATGAAACAATCTCTTCTCTTACAAGTAAAATTGTAGTTAGTATTCAAGAACAGGAAATGGATCTAGCTCGCATGGATAGTCTTTTTGTTTCAAATCTTGAAAAACAAAGACTGAATGTAGATTATAAGCTAGAAATAGTTGATACTGATGTAAATAATTATTTGCTTAATGAAAAAGGTAAAAACGTCCTACGAGCAAATTCTGAATTACTTAAAACTGGAGATGCGCTGTTGCTTTCTTACTCTGGTTTATCTCCTACTATTTATAGACTTAATCTTACAGGTATTATTTTAAGTGCATTGCTCATTGCAGCTGTAGTGCTTTGTTTGTTCTATCTCTTACAAATTATTAGAAAACAAAAAGCCTTAGGTGAGATGAAAAACGATCTCATTTCTAACATTACTCATGAGTTCAAAACACCTATTGCAACAGCAAGTGCAGCTCTAGAAGGTGTACAAAGTTTTACTAACAGTGGAGATCTAAGTAAAACCGACAGGTATTTAAGTATGGGGCGCGATCAACTAGTAAAACTTAACGGTATGGTGGAGCGGATTCTAGAGACCGCAACTCTTGATAGTAAAGAATTAATGCTTCAAAAGAGCAGCCTAGAAATTACAGAACTGATTGAAACAATTGTTGCAAAACATCAAAATCAAACCTCAAAAACCATATCTTTTCATAAACCAGATCAAGAAGTAACCCTAATGGCTGATGCTTTTCACTTAGAAAATGCTATTAATAACCTCATAGATAATGCTATTAAATATGGCGGTGATCAAGTAGATATCACCTTGACTAAAAATTCTGATACGATTCAATTAATAGTTACTGATAGTGGCAATGGCTTGAGTAATAAAGATGCTAAGTTGATATTTGATAAATTTTATCGCGTAGGAAAAGGAAACCGCCATGATGTAAAAGGTTTTGGAATAGGTTTATTTTATACAAAGTCTATCATTGAAAAGCACAATGGTAGCATTATTGCTGTTGCACAGCCACAAACTACATTTAAAATCATACTGCCTTATGAATAAGAATACGATCGATATCATCCTTGCCGAAGATGAACCAGCACTAGGAATGATAGTTAAAGAAAGTTTAGAAACCAGAGGCTTTAAGGTACGACATAAAGTAAATGGCGCTCTTGCTCTAGACGCTTTTCATGAAAAACAGCCAGATATTTTAGTACTAGATGTAATGATGCCACAGCTAGACGGCTTTGAACTTGCAAAGAAAATACGTGTTGAGAATGAGGAAATTCCTATCATCTTTTTAACTGCAAAATCTCAAACAGAAGATGTTCTAGAAGGATTTCACGTAGGTGGTAATGATTATCTCAAGAAACCTTTTTCTATGGAAGAGTTGATCGTGCGCATTGAAAACTTACTGAGTAGACAGACAGTTCAAAAAACAGCAGCTATTTATGAGTTAGGAGCATATTCTTTTAATTTCCCAAAGCAACAACTTACTTACAAAGATGAAGTGACTAAACTCACACATAGAGAAGCTCACTTACTTTATCACCTTGTTCTAAAAAAGAATAAAGTGCTTGATCGTACTTTTATTCTTAAAAAATTATGGGGTAATGATGACTTCTTTTCAGGACGAAGTATGGATGTTTTTATAACTAAACTCAGGAAGAAAATCGCTCAAGATGATCAGCTGGAAATAGTAAACGTGAGAGGTTACGGTTATAAACTCATCGCACCATAATAGTTTTATATTTTAAATTCATATTTCAGATATAGGTGGATAAAAAGGCATCTATACGCTTATTTATAAGATAGCTATTAAAAATCCGTTTCATAATTGTAATTTGCTTTTTATGAAATGGCTTTATTTAATTGTTTTTCTTAGTAGTGTTGCTTTTGCTCAAAAGACTGATCAAGGTTTTATTTTAAATGCAGATTTGTTCTATGGAGTTGATGATTTTGAAGCTGTTTATTACGGTAAGGATAATGTGTTCTTTAAAAAGAATGGTCAGATCACTCAACAGTTCTATGATGTACAACTAGGCGATCTTACTGAGGTAGATTTGATCAATCCTTTAAAAATATTACTCTTTTATAAAGACACTCAAACTATTGTTATTCTAGATAATAGACTTAATGAGCGGCAACGCATATTATTAAACGAGTTACAACCATCACGTTTTTTTGAACATGCTAGACTCGCTGGAGAAAGACGCTTCTGGCTGCATGATTTAGATAAAAATAGATTAGAACTATACGATTACATTAATGATAGAACCTTGATAAGCACCGCTGTTTTAAAAGATAATGTCACCCAGTTTCTAAGCGATTATAATTTTTGTCATGTTATTAGTGATAAACATATCGAGACTTATAATTCCTACGGTAGTAAAACTGCAACGCTTTCTATTGCTGGTGTAAAGTTCGTAGATTATGATTTTGAGACGCTGGTTTTTATCAAAGAAAATAGTATTAAGGTAATGAAGATGGATAAGGAATACCGCTTTCGCGAAAGCGAGATCAACACCATCGATATAGAAGAAAAGGACGTTAAATCCCTTTATCTAAAGGGCGGAAAACTTTATCTTTGGCACGGTAAACGTGTGGACGTTTATTCAATCAACCCCATTAAGAATTAAAGATGCATATAGCGGTCGCTGGAAATATAGGTGCTGGAAAAACAACACTCACAAAATTACTTGCCAAACATTACAAATGGACTCCTCAATTTGAAGACGTTTTAGAGAACCCATATCTTGAAGATTTTTATACTGATATGGAGCGCTGGTCTTTCAATTTGCAGGTATATTTTTTGAACAGTCGCTTCCGTCAGGTACTTGATATAAGAGAGAGCGGTAAGAAAATTATTCAAGACCGTACGATATATGAAGATGCAAACATCTTTGCTCCTAACCTTCATGCTATGGGATTGCTATCTCAAAGAGATTATGATAACTATAGCTCTTTATTTGACCTTATGGAAGGAGTTGTGGCTGCACCAGATTTACTGATTTACTTGCGTAGCTCAATTCCTAATCTTGTGAACCAGATTCACAAACGTGGTCGCGATTATGAAAATAGCATCTCTATCGATTACCTAAGCCGCCTCAACGAGCGTTATGAAGCATGGATTCATGGTTATGAAAAAGGCAATCTATTGATTATAGACGTGGACAACATCGATTTTGTAAACAATCCAGAGGATCTAGGAGGGATCATCAATAAAATTGATGCAGAGATGACTGGGCTTTTTGCTTAGTTAAGTCTACCACGATGATATAGTAAAGACATAGTTTTATAAAAAAAGCCTGTTAGCGATTAACAGGCTTTTTTATTGAAAATTTAGGATGGTTTAATAACCCACTTTAGAGCGCACACGTTTTAAAACATCATTTGCGATATGACGTGCTTTAAACGCTCCTTCTTCTAGAGCCATGTCTAATTCATGTCTGTTATCCATTAAATGCTCATAACGCTCTCGAGCTTCTTTAAAACGCTCGCAAATAGCTTCAAAGAGAGCTTGCTTTGCATGGCCATAACCGTAATTTCCTGCCTCATAATTATTGCGCATTTCCTGAATTTTTTGCTCTGGTGCGATCAATTTGTATAAAGCAAATACATTACAAGTATCTGGGTTTTTAGGTTCTTCAAGAGGTGTGCTGTCTGTTTCTATAGACATGCATTGTTTACGTAATTTTTTATCTGACTGAAAAATATCAATAATATTACCTCTGGACTTACTCATCTTTTCACCATCAGTTCCTGGAACTAGCATAGAATCTTTTTGCACCTCAGCCTGAGGTTCAATAAAGGTTTCTCCCATTTGATGGTTAAATCTACCTGCTACATCTCTAGTAATTTCTATATGTTGCATTTGATCTTTACCTACAGGTACTAACTCTGCATCATACAAAAGAATATCTGCCGCCATAAGCATAGGATAAGTAAATAGTCCAGCATTTACATCTCCTAAGCGATCTGATTTATCCTTAAAACTATGTGCTAGTGTTAACCTTTGATAAGGGTAAAAACAAGCTAAATACCAATTTAACTCTGTAACTTGAGGAATATCACTCTGTCTGTAAAAAACTGTTTTACTTATATCTAGACCACAAGCAAGCCATGCCGCTGCAGTTGAGTAGGTATTCTCTCTTAATAACTCTCCATCTTTTATTTGAGTAAGGGAATGCATGTCTGCAATAAAAAGAAAAGAATCGTTTTTCTCATCTGTAGACATTTTTATCGCTGGTAATATTGCACCGAGAAGGTTTCCTAAGTGTGGTGTACCTGTTGATTGTACACCAGTAAGTATTCTAGCCATTATTTTTTATTGAATTTCAAAGATACTAACTGATTATAACTATCACCTAATGATTAAGAAAATATGCTTTATAAAACGAGATAGTCATAACTTTTAATAATCATTAGAACTATGTTTAATACATTGTTTAAGAAGTATTTTCTACTATTTTTGAAGACTTGAAATGGGTACGCTACATATTAATGCCTTTATACAGAGTATGGTTTTACATACTGATGGGCGTTCCTATTATTATTCTTTTCCCATTATTAGTACTTCTCACCATTTCAGAAAAGACCTACCATTTGTTTTTTAAAGTTGCCCGCATTTGGGCTGCTATTATTATTTATGGAATGGGCTTCTGGCCGGTCATAAAAAGAGAAGAGAAAATGGATAAGGGACAAAGTTATATGCTCGTAGCAAATCACACCAGCATGACAGATATTATGATGATGCTCCTTATCTCTAGAAATCCGTTTGTGTTTGTAGGTAAAAAAGAGCTGGCAAAAATTCCTATTTTCGGTTTTTTCTATAAACGAACTTGTATTCTTGTAGACCGCAAGAACCCTAGAAGCCGTAAAGAGGTTTTTGATAGAGCTAGAAAACGTATGCAAGACGGTGTAGGAATCTGTATATTTCCTGAAGGTGGAGTTCCTGATGATTATGAGGTTGTACTAGACACTTTTAAGGATGGTGCTTTTAGGCTAGCTATTGAGCATCAAATACCGTTGCTTCCTATCACCTTACACGATAATAAAAAACGTTTTCCCTTTCACTTTTTTATGGGTAGCCCGGGCATTATGAGGGCTACGACTCATACGCCTATTGATACTAAAGGTATGGATGTGGCTGGTGATAAGGCACGCTTTCGCGAAAGCGTAAGAAATATCATTCTACATTCTCTAGAAAAGGCTTAAAATAGAAAAACCGCTCCATGGCACTGGAACGGCTTCTCATCATCATTGCAAATAATTGAGTTATAATAACCAACCTCAATATTCTTCTTTTCCTTTTTCACGAGAAATCTTTACTGACGCACAATGATAGTCAGCGATTTAAAACTTATACGTCACACCGCTCTGAATCCCTATAGTATAAGGTCTAAAGTCAGCGACGTTATTTCTTAATGCGTTTAATTGATATTTAAATGTAGGCTCAATAAAAGCGCCTAATTGATTTGTAAAATCATAACCGAGTCCTAACCCAAAGTTTGCGCTCTGGTTAAAGCTATTAAAATTAGAATCTTCTCCTAGCTCAAGCCTTTCTCCAGAATTATGAACTGCGACCACATTGTAAGTGAGAAATAGGGCACTCATACCGCCTAAAACGTTTATTTTAAGCTTTCTATTAAGTAAACTATACTTTAATTCTAACGGAACCTCTAAGTAGCCTAATTGTTGTGAAAGCTCTCCTTTGATACCTTGAAACTGCCCGCTAGTAAATTCTTGCGTGACAGATGCAGCTTGTAGTGCATCGTTTGCTACAATACTATTAGAAGGCAACGCATTACGTACTGCACTAGCACTATAAGTTTGACCAGCCACCAAATTACCTCTAGACGCAATACCAAAATTTAATTGGTAATTTATATCTTGAGTACTGTAGCTCATGTTAACTTGATTAATTCCTGTACGAACACTTAAACGCGGTGATAATTCATAACTCAATCCTATACCATAGCTTAAATTAAAACCTGCATTGCGATCGTTATTTGCTACCTCATTATTTACAGCGCTACCGCTCAGGCTGTTTGAATATACAGGTCCCACTTGCGTACTTGCTGCCCATTTTCCTTTGAAGACATTATTTTTAATACTGTCTTCCTTCTTTTCTTGAGCCGCAATTTGTTCTAATGTAGGTAGGCTTTTATTAGTACTATCTACTGCTACTACCGCATTATCTATGAGTTCTCTATCTTTATCTAGTAAACTATTCTTTCCTTCAATTAGTTTTGTTTTAGAATTGTTTCCATCGCTTGCTGCTACACCGGTATTAGATGAGTTTTCAGGTGAGCTCACCTGTTCTTTTATATCAGTTTGGTTTGTAGGTTTGTTAATTTTATTCTCATTTTGAGCGATACCAATTTGATATTTAGGCTTATCATGAGGTGAATTGTGATTAGTTTGACCTTTATTTGATTCACTGCTACTATTAGTATCTGAAGGTCCTTCACTAGAAGTTATCAAATTACTTTCTTTCGTAGGATTATTTGTACTAGTGTTAATATTTGACTCTTTGTTTACATTGCCCCAAAAGTCTTTTCCTATCCTAGAATCTTCAGTTACTAATTGATTTTTATTTAACTTCTTATGTTTGCCATCAGGTAGAAGCTGTTTTACAGTGTCGTTACTTGAACTCTTACTTGAGATGTTATCATCGTTAACATCTCTATCTATGTTTACATAGGGTTGTGACTTTATTGAATCATTATTCTCTAAACCTAAATAAATAGACGAGAATAAGATCGCTAATACCGCAGCGATACCAGCAAACTTCCACCACAGCGGAATTACCTTACGATCGGTCTTTTGATCAAGCTCTTTATCTATTGCATTCCAAACATTTGAAGGTGGCTGCACCTCAAAATCTTTAAATTTTTCTTGAAAAAACCTATCTATATTTCTTTTATCACTCATATTTAACTAGCGGTAGAATTATTTACTTCTCGCCATGTTTTTACCATTTCTTGCAAATGCTTTCTTGACCGAGCCAGATTTGATTTTGAAGTCCCAACACTGATATTCATCATCTCTGCTATTTCATTATGACTGTATCCATCTAGAGCATACATAGAAAAGACCAATCTATATCTGTCTGGTAAATTCTGTATCATTTGAAGCAAACGATCTAAAGGCACATCATTATACTCTTCTATTTCTATAGACTCTTCATCTTTTATTTGATCTTCATTTACTAATTCATAAACTTTTGTAGAACGATACCTTTGTAAAGCCGTATTCACAGTTATTCTTTTGCACCATCCTTCAAACGATCCTGTAAAGTTGAATTGATCTATCTTTTTAAAAATGATTATAAAGGAGTCTTGTAAAATGTCTTTTGCCTCAGCTTCATTAGGAGCATATCTCAAACACGATGCGTAAAGCTTAGGTGAGATAGTTTCATACAGCTCTCTTTGCGCTTTACGATCATTTTTTTTACATGAATTAATAACCTCTTTATAGATCACATTTTAAAGTTCAATCATTCTTCAACAGGTATAGTATATTCTAAATACATAGGTTCATCATTATCATCAACACCTGTAAAGAATTTAAAAATGTACGAACCATTACTCGCTGCCAAAAAGTTAAGACTTTGTTGCGTCCTTACCAGCTCCTCTTCACAGCCTCTATCAGTTACTGAAGCAACTACAGTTATAACTCTTTCATTCAAGTTAGAAGTCACCTCAAAACCTGCAAATGTTTGACAACTATTGGTATATTCAAATATTACAGGAATACTATGAACTTCTCCAAAGGTAAATGACTGCGGCACTTCTACTTCTAACACCGGTAATGCTTGATAGTTTACAATAGACCCTTCTCCATCATCAAGACTGCAACTTTGAAATAACAATACTAATAATAGACTTGTTATAGCAATTTTAATTTTCATATATCTTTTTAATTATACTTATTAGATGCAACATTTATAAAAAGGTTGCGTAATATTTTAAAAAAAAACCGCTACCAAAGAATGATAGCGGTTTATAATTAAGCTTAAGGTGTTTAATTATTCATTCACACTTTTAATAGCCGCCATTATTTTTGTTTCTAATTCTTCAACTAGATCAGGATTATCCTTTAAAATGGTTTTTACAGAGTCACGGCCTTGACCTAACTTAGTGTCTTCATAAGAGAACCAAGATCCAGCCTTATTTACTATTTCATAGTTAACACCTAGGTCGATAATTTCTCCTAACTTAGAAACACCTTCACCGTACATAATATCAAATTCTGCCATTCTAAAAGGTGGAGCTACTTTATTCTTTACCACTTTAACACGTGTTTTGTTACCCAAAACAGCGCCGCTACTATCTTTAATTTGCGTGGACCTTCTTATATCTAATCTTACAGATGCGTAAAATTTAAGAGCGTTACCTCCGGTAGTTGTTTCAGGATTACCAAACATTACACCTATTTTTTCACGCAACTGGTTGATAAAAATTACAGTACAATTCGTCTTTGAGATAGAACCAGTAAGCTTTCTAAGCGCCTGAGACATTAAACGAGCGTGCAAGCCCATTTTACTATCTCCCATCTCTCCTTCAATTTCACTTTTAGGAGTAAGTGCTGCTACAGAATCAATAACAATGATATCAATAGCTCCAGATCTTATTAGATTATCGGCAATCTCTAATGCTTGCTCACCATTATCAGGTTGAGAAATAATCAAATTATCTAAATCCACACCTAATTTCTCAGCATAAAACCTATCAAAAGCGTGTTCTGCATCTATAAACGCTGCAATTCCTCCAGACTTTTGACACTCTGCAATAGCATGTAAGGTAAGCGTCGTTTTTCCTGAAGATTCTGGACCATATATCTCAATCACTCTACCACGTGGATATCCTCCTACTCCTAGAGCAGCATTTAGGGCTAATGATCCTGTTGAAATAGAATCTACTTCAACTACCTGACGATCTCCCATTTTCATGACAGTACCCTTACCATAAGCCTTGTCTAACTTATCTAAAGTAAGTTTTAATGCCTTTAATTTTGCTTCTTTTTCTTTATCGTCTGCCATTCTAAAAATTTTAGGTAAAAATAAGATCTATGCTTAATGAAAGCAACAGTTCTTCACTTAGTTTATTAACTTTAAAAGTATATCATTAAAAATGGCTTAAATAGTTTAAGTACATATAATATCAATTTGAACATTTCGCTTTCGCGAAAGCGAAAAAAAAAAGGGGAATCACATTTAAGACTCCCCTATTTCATATGAATATATTGTTACTATTTTTTTGCTCGTAATTTTACAACACCTATTCCTATAGCAGTTATAATTGCAAGTGCGATACCAGGTAGAGGAGTATCGGACAATTCACTATCGAAAGCAATTGCATCCAGGCCGCCTTGAGCAAAAGATGTAGTTGCAACCATTAACATGCCGATTAGTAGTGTTAATTTGAGATTTTTCATTGTATTCTTATTTTGAGGTTAAAGTTAGTTTAAAATTAGCTTTTTAGCAACTGTGTTTCTTCCGTTACTAATAGTTGCAATATACAATCCTTTTTCTAATTGTGATAAATTATTCAAGGTAATAACTTCAGTGGCAATACCTTTATAAACTTTAGAAATGACTTGCTGCCCTAAAGTATTTACTAAAGTAATTTGAATATCACCTTCAATTGCAGCTCCTATTGAGATGTGAAGTTCATCACCATCCACAGGATTAGGATATACTTTTATTCCTTCACTAAATGAAATATCACCAGTGTTTAGAACTACAACTTCAAACACGATTTCAAATCTTGCTGAATCCATGCTCGCAGCATTACTTACATCTACTGTAAAGTTAATAGCAGTGCTTGCATTTTGCCTAATAGGTGTTAGATTGCCAGTGAAATTATCTTTAAAATACGCAGTAACCCCTGGTAATGCATCTAATGTAGCCACTACTGTATAATTATCTGAAAGATAATTAGAAATAGCTAGAGGTACAGTTTCATTTGATGTAGGCAAAGGTCTTCTTTCTACTTCATAGAATTCTCCTATATTTTTTGCTATTGATATATTTGTGTTTGCACCATTTAATTTTACTGCATCTGCTCCATCTAGATTAAGATTATGTCCTGCAGCAAAATCAATATACAAACCATCACTTTCTGTAAGGTTATTATTATATCGTGAAGTTTGATAAAGCTTTAATCTCAGTGTTTGTTGTAGGTTACTTGTATTAAAGACAGCCGCATTAGAAGTTCCTGGGGTTTTATCTGATTGACTTACAGAAACTACCGAAGCACCAGAATTATCTCTGAAAAAGACCGCTTGTCCAGGTTCAAGCACATTAGTTGCTGTTCCTGCAGTATTTGATCCTGTAGCAACATTTATGGCTACATAATCACCAAACATCCCTAATGTAGGATCCCAATAATACATATCAACTGCTGTACCAGTAGCTGAAGTGGACATGTCTAGTTTTGATTGATATGGATTTGCAAAAGTAAAAAACTGGCCTGATGCAATACCAGGGGTAACAGTATATGCAGTTTGTTGTAAAGTTCCCGTTGCCCTTAATGTAGTTGCAGCAGGCACAGATGCGTCATTTGAAAGATCTGTAGTTCTATCGCCTCTTACTAGCATTCTGTAAAAAGTTCCAGCATTTAATACTTCTGTTCTTGTATTTGAAACTCCAGCCCAAGCTTGAGTACCTGCATTCCATAGAAACATGCTTTGTGCGCCAGACAAGGTTTCATCATGCCCTGTAGTAGCATTAACCGTTCCAGCAGTACCTACAGTTCCTGAAACATGAGTACCAAAACCTGGATCATTTGCTCCTCCTTCTTGCCAACTATCAAATACAGTCGGTCCAGAAACAGTTGACCCAATAAATCTATATGCTCTGTTTCCTGCTGGAATATATCGCTCTACATTTACATCACCTATTATTGCACCTGCATCCATTTCATCTATCCTTGCAGTTCCCATAGCATTTGAAACCATAGTCACATTACCGTCTGCATCTAATGAACCGCCAGAGAGTACATCTAAAGTGCCTGAAATAGATTGTGAGCCAGATACTGCTACAACGCTTGTTGCGCCTACGGTAAAGTTAGTCATAGAACCTGTTCCTGATACGGAACCTGTTGCACTATTCATAATCAATTGATTAGCACTTATGATAGAACCATTGTTAATAAGATTACCAGCAACTGTAATATCTCCATTATTTGCTTCAAGGGAAGCACCAGGTTCAATAGTTAAATTATTTACACTAATAGCGCTTGTTAATGAAGGCATCATTCCAGGTTGTACAATCATATTATCATTTGCTGTAATATTTCCTTCTGGTGAGATGTTCCAAGCAGTACCGTCCCACGTGTAGTCGGTAGCAGCTTCTTGAATTACAATATCATCTATAAACCACCCTTCTCTGTTTGCTGAAGAATCTGAATCTAAAAAGAATCGTATTCTAACATTTGCGACTTTATAAGCATCTAAAGAAAATACTTCCTCCTGCCACCAAGTTGCATTATCCGGTGTGGAGTCTGTCGTTCCCCATATTGCATAAGAATCTTCATGGAAATAACCCTCAGTATCATAATCTAATGAGTTCCCACTATATGCCGAAGCTGGTAAATTGGTATAAGTCATACCTCCATCAGTAGATATTTGCACATAACATTCATCCCAAGTTCCTTCGGTTTTAGCTATATGCCAAAACCTCATTTCAGGACTTGTAGAAGTTGATAAATCCAAAACTCCTGTTTCATGTAAATAATTTAGCTCACTAGATCCATGAGCATTTTGAACAGATTGTGATCCTGTATGGAAATAGGTAGTAGTTAATATAAAGTCAGTGTCATTCCCAACTACGTTATCAAAAAAGGAAAAGCCACTCTCAAAATCTTCATATAATGGAAAGTTATGGGGACCTACTGAAGTAGTAAAATTGAAAGGTCCACTCCATTCACTTAAGTCACCACCACCACAATTTGCTCGTACATAATAATCATAACTTGTATTACTGGTTAGACCTGTTACACTTTGAGGATTTGTTGCTGGTGACACCGTAGTTCCTGTGCCTTGAGTGAATCCATCTAAACCATATTCTATTTCCCAAGAAGATTCACCACTACCACCAGGTGTCCAGCCTAAATCAGCCGAAGTTGATTGTAAATTGGAAACCGTGAGATTAGAAGGGGAAAGACAGGTCACCTCAGAAAAACAGAACTCATCTGTAGTTAAACTGTAAAAACTGTCCTTCCAAATAGTCATAATATAGTTTGAAGAAGGTGTAAGTCCCGAAATCACTTGTCCTGAGGCAAGACTACCACACTCTATTTGAGTGCCTGAAGCACAATTGTCTATAATTCTGAATTCATTATTAGAGCCATTATGAGATATTTCAATATTTCCCGACGCAGGTGCTGTGAAAGAAATATAATAACCTCTATTTCCGGTTCCTGTATCACAACCTTGTGATAAAATGTCTTGAGATGCAGAGAAGTCAATTGATAAAGTAGAAGCACCTCCTGCAGCACAATCTGCATTCACTACTGCACTTAAAGGAGTTTCACAAATATCTCCTAAATTAGGAACTCTAAAAGTAAACGGACCAGACCAGGCACTTTCATTACCTGCACCACAATGTGCCCTTACGTAATAATCATAGGTAACACCTGAAGATAAACTTGATAATGAATAAGGATTATTTGCAGTATCATCAACTAATGTCCCTGCCCCTTGAACAAAACCTGTAGCACCATATTCTATATCCCAAAGTGTTTCACCACTTCCACTAACCGTCCATTCTAAGTCGGCACTAGAGGTTGTTAAATTTGAAACTGTTAAAGCAGAAGGTTCTTGACAATCAGGAATAGTTCTTACTTGAAAATTATCAATATGGAAATCTTTATCTCCTGTTGCTGTTGCGCCTTCATCACTGTAGAAAGCAAATCTAACATTACTTCCTGTTACAGCCGATAAGTTAAAATTAAATGTCTCTCCACCTGCTGCTGGTTCATTATCATTAGCATCATTCCATTGAACTATTGTAGTCCACATGATACCATCTTCAGTATATAATAATCTAACGTCATCATCTGCATCAAAATCTCCTTGAGCAGTACTATTATAATTAGTAAAAGCAACATCTAAATTAATTTCATAACCTCCTGCACTTAGATCAATTGAAGGGGAAAGAAGCCACTCTACATCTCCCGTTTGATAAATATTTACATTAACTGCTCCACCTCCAGAACTTACAAGATGAGCAAACTCTTCTACAGCCCAATTGCTTCCTCCCAAAGATGCTGGTCCATTTACTGGATCTCCATCAATTGCCTCCGTCCAGCATTGTGGTACGTACGAAGAAAAATCTTCTAAATAATCAGGAGTAAATGCACCACATTCAGTTGTAAAATTAAATGGTCCCGACCACCTAGATACGCCATTCATTCCACCACATTCAGCTCTTACATAAAACTGATAAGCAGTATTTGCGGTAAGCATGGTCGCGCCATAAGGATTTGCGGTAACTCCAGTACTTGTAGGTGTACCTGTAGGCGTCGTTCCACTTGTTACTATTTCTACATCCCAAGTTGTTGCCGTGCCATTTTCTGTCCAACCTAAATCTGCTGTGGTATCAGTAATGTTGTTCACTGTCAAGCTTGATGGTGCAGGACATGCTATTCCTGTAGTAAACGCAAATGGACCAGCCCATGTAGAAGTGCCATCAACACCACAATCTGCTTGTACATAAAATTCATAATCATTATCAGGTGTTAAGCCAGTTACTGTATAAGGGTTCATTATCCCACTAGCGGTTGCTATTCCGGTAACCGTTTCTCCAGCAGTGACATCTACTACTTCTACATTCCAGAGGCTTGCAGTTCCATTTTCGGTCCATCCTAAATCTGCAGCAAAAGGAGTAATAGCTGTAGCTGTTAACATCGATGGGTCTATACAAGAAGGTGGTGCAGCAGATGTTATCGTAGGTGAGGAAAAACAAAAGCCCCATTTATATCCTGCGCCAGAAGGATCATCATCATAAAAAATTCTGTATCTAAAACCGGCAAGTTGCGTTGATGTAAAGCCAGAGATATCTAATTCATTACTAGTATATGTAAGTGGAGTACCACTACAAAAATTATTACTTGTAGAAGTTGTTGTAGAAGCTACAGTTGGAGATATCAGATTCCAGGTGCTCGCATCGGCGTCAAAGTATTCAAATTGTAACAATTCTACATTTACCTTTCGATAAATGTAATCACCAGATATGGTCAATAATGTTTCACCTGCTGTAAAAGCTGCTGAAAGATCAATGACAGGTGACTCAGCTGCAATCGTGTCATCACTACCAGATCCAGCATCATCATCATCAAAAGCAAAGTTTGAACTTGTAGAAGGATCTGCCTCAAACGCTAGTGGATCCGTATTAAAAGTTCCTGTCACCGTCCAGCTTATATTAGGCCAACTTGCATTTTGATCAAGAGTTTGTGCATTTATTTGAATGAGAAAGGCTCCTAAAAATAAAAAGGCAAATAGTAATTTGAATTTCATAAGTTGATTGTTTAAAGTTTTGCTTACCAGAAACTTATAAATAATTATCGATCTACTGGTAAAAACTCTTAACAAATTGTTAAACTGTTATTTTTTGTCGATCAAACACACATATTCTTTTTTTTGAAATTATAAAATACTGTTATACAGACATATATTAACCTGCTTTTCAATATATCAATTTGCATGTATAAAATATTTAGTCTTCCAGTAATCCTGATAAAAGGCCTCTTTTTTATTAATTTTTTTTGTAACTATTAAAGTTTCGCTTTCGCGAAAGCGAGATTATAATAGTAATTCAAGTTGTAGTTATATAGTGTTGTTTCTAATGTTGATTGCCAATAATTTTATAAATAATCATTGATTAGAAGACATTAAAAAAGGGAATCTTTTACAAGATTCCCTTTTTAAAGCAATTGGTTAGTTGATTTATTCTTTAATAAACTTTAAAGAAGACTCATCGTTTCCACTCAGCACTTTAACGAGATACATACCTTTTGATAGTCTCGACAAATTATCAATACGTATTTCATTTGATACTTGAGAATAAGATCTAGTCATAACTTGCTGACCTAAAGTATTATAAATCACAATTTGAACATTTGCATCATTTACATTATTCATTGTTATGGTAACAGTATCTCCGTCAACTGGATTAGGATAAAGACTTAAAGAATTTTCTAGGATGTCTTCATTACTTGCTGTACCATCAATGATAAACATTCCTACATGAAAGTCGTAATCCTCAGCATCATTTACGGTTCCATCTGTAGCAAAAAATGCAAATTGAACGGTACCTGTGTAAGAACTTAAATCAATATCTTCTCTTGTTCCATCCACAGCAGGCTGATTTGCAGCATTCCATGTCATTAATGATGTCCACGTCATACCACCATCTGTAGTAATCAATAAATCCACTTGATCGTCAGACCCCATTGTATCTGTATCTGTAGCATCAGATGCACCTGTACTTGTCCAATCTGTAACCGCAACTTCTATAGAAAGAACATCATTTGATGTACCTGTCATATCAAATTGCTCAGAAAGCAACCACTCACGATCTGAATTACGATATAAGTTCATCGCATTACTAGGAGTTACATTACCGGCAAAGTCTTCATAAGATCTATTTGCTCTCCATTGTGATACGCCTAAATTCATAGGTCCATCAACTATTTCTCCCGAACCTGCTTCATCCCAACAAGCATTAGGAACATTATTAGTAAAATCAGTCACATAAGGATAAACCGTTACTACATCACAATCTGTTGTCACACTAACTGGACCTGCAAATGTTGTAGCACAATCAGTTCTTACGTATACATCATAAGGTGTATTTGCAGTTAATGCAGCAATGGTGAATGGATTTGTTGTCGCATTACTCATTCCTACAGCTGGAGCAGGATCACCTGCAGGTACTGCAACTACTTCCCAAGCTGTTGCTGCTGGTGTATTATTCTCGATCCAACTTACAGTAACAGAGTCTGCAGTGGTAGAATCTATTGTAATTCCAGAAACGTTTACACAAGAAGGTCTTGGTGTACAAGTATAATTTGCTTCCCATCCAGCACTATTAACTGAACCATCTGAAGTGAATCTAATTGTTATAGCTCCATCTGTATTCAATGCGGTAAAGGAAGCTGGACTTTCTAAGTCAGATTCTAGAACAGGTGCTGTTACATCAATTCCATCAAATACTTCTAAAGTATCACAGCAGTTTTCTAAATCTACCAAAGTAAAGTCTAGCGTGACCACATTTGCCATATTGTCTGGCAAGTAAGTCACAGTATAAGATTCACCATCTGAATAATTTCCTGTGGCACCTCCAGTATCATAAACCGTATCACCACAAGCTGCAAGTGTTGTAAAAGCAAATGGTCCTGACCATAAACTTACATCACCAGCTCCACAAGCTGCTCTCACATAATATTCATAGTCCGTACCACTGGTAAGAGCAGTTGCCATAAATGGATTTGTAACGCCTGCGTTTGTTGGTGTTCCCGTTGGAACAGCACTAGCAAGCACTAGCTCTACATCCCAAGCTGTTTCTCCGCTTCCGCCCGGAGTCCAGGTAAGATCTGCAGTAGTAGTTGTAATACTCGTAGCTGTCAATGCTGTAGGCTCTAAACAAGCTGGGGCTGGAGCACATGTATAATTTGCCTCCCATCCAGCGTCAGTAACAGATCCATCAGATGTAAACCTAATAGTTATTGCTCCATCTGGATTAGTAGCTCTAAATGATGCCGGACTTTCTAAATCATTAGAAAATGCAACAGCAGTGACGTCAAGACCATCGAACACCTCTAAAGTATCACAACAAGTTTCTAATGCTACTGAAACAAAATCTAATGTAACAACATCTCCAGGAGAATCTGGTAAGTACGTTATAGTGTATGATTCTCCGTTAGAATAATCTGCCATTGATCCTCCTGTATCATAAACTGTATCGCCACAGCCAGCAGAGGTAGTTACTGTTATTGGTCCAACAAAAGTATTTGAACAATCAGTACGAACATAAATATCATATGGTGTCGAAGATGTTAATGGAGAAAGTGTAAAAGAAGTCATAGACGCATTAGTTGTTCCTATAGCAGGAACAGGATCACCAGCAGGCACCGCAACTACTTCCCATGCAGTTGCTGCAGGGGTATTATTCTCAGTCCAACTTATACTTATAGAAGAAGAACCTGTTCCATCGACAGTTACTGCCGAAACATTATTACAAACTGGTAATTCATCAAAGTTTACATCATCAATAGACACATCACCTTCAAAATCTAAACTACCAGTACCTTTGCTTGTTGTAAAACTTACAATCACCGTTTGGTTTGCATAAGCGCTTAGATCTATTATAGATTGTAACCATGGGTCACTACTATCCATTTGCTGCTGCCCAGTGATCGTTAATTCATTAGTGAATGTTGTTCCGTTATCAGTAGAAACTCCTACTTCTAAAGTCGTAATTTGACTACCATACATGTGATAATAAAATGATAAAGATGGTACTGTCAAAGCAGTCAAATCTATCGCAGGAGAGAGTACAGTCGCAATATCTCCACTTGAGCCATTACTAGCTTCTACAAACATAAATGTAGACCCACTATAAGCAGCAGACGGGCCTGTATTACTTGAAGTTGTTCCTCCGGCAGCATCGATAGCCCAATCATATACCGTAGAACTTATCTCATTCCAGCACTGATCATTTACAAAACCAGAAGTTGCGGAAGTGAAGTTTTCAAAATCAACAAAATACGGAGCAGCAATAGCCGCGCAAGGTGTTGTGATACTTAATGGACCAGATGTTCTTGACAGACCATCTCCTGTGGCGCTACAGTCTTGAACAACGTAAAAATCGTAAGCTGTCTCAGCAGTCAGACCTACAATGGTTGCCATATCCCCGGTACCAACTACTGTTGTTCCAGCAGTAGTAGGATCAAAACCAGGCGCACCGTAAATCACTGAAGATGCAGCAGCACCAGCATTGTTAGTCCATCCAATAGTTACTTGTGAGTCTGTAGCAGAAACTAATGCAAGATCAGTTGGAGCTAAACAAGCCGGAATAGCTTCAAATACAATATCATCTAAATAAATACTATCAAAAGTAGTTGTATTAGGATGCCTAAAGGCAATATAAGTGTCGGTGCCTGTGTAAGAATCAAAGTTGACTATATACTCAGTATGTGTTGTTGTTATGGTAACATTCTGTAATAAATTAAATGTAGTAGGATCCGCAGGATCTGCTATGGTTCCTACTTCTACATCACCTGCTGGAGAACCATCTGCAAAAAATCGCAGTCTGTGTGTACCTGCTGATAATGTGTTTAATTGAGGTGATATGAGAATTACATCATTAGGAGTAGTAAGGTCTCCACTACCATTATACAATCTTGCACCATTAGGAGCTGAGTTATCTGCAGAAGCTGAGGTAGTAACTGTCGGATCTGTTCCAGTAGCATTTTCAATTGCTATGAATGACCAACAATTAGGTAAGTCAGGAGTGGAAACTGCGTCAAAGTTTTCATTAAAATCTGTTACAGCATCACATAGGGTAGAAAAAGTAAACGGTCCTTCGTATGCGCTTACGTCTCCTGCGCCACAAACTGCCCTTACATAATAATCATAAGTTGTTGAAGGACTTAACATATTTGCTGTAAATGGATTTGAAACTCCCGTATTAGTTGGTGTTCCTGTTGGAGTAAAACCTGTTAAACCTAGTTCAACGTCATAGGATGCCTCTCCACTTCCACCGCTTACCCATGATAAATCAGCAGATGTTGTAGTCATATTTGCAGCTGCAAGGGTATTAGGTTTAATACAGTTAGGTATAGCTTCCCATACAATGTCATCTAAATAGATACTGTCAAACGTAGTTGTGTTAGGGTGTCTAAAGGCAATGTAAGAATCAGAACCTGTGTAAGAATTAAAATCAATTACATATTCAGTATGCGTTGTAGTGATAGCCACGGTTTGAAATACAGTAAATGTAGTCGGATCTGCAGGATCTGCTATTGTTCCTACCTCCACGTCACCTGCTGGAGAACCATCTGCAAAGAATTTTAAACGATGTGTTTGCGCCTGTAGGTTAGATAATACTGGAGATATTAAAATCACATCATTAGGAGTAGTTAGACTTCCGCTACCGTTATAAAGTCTTGCACCATTAGGAGCTGAGTTATCTGCAGAAGCTGAAGTAGTAACTGTCGGATCTGTTCCAGTAGCATTTTCAATTGCTATGAATGACCAACAATTAGGTAAGTCAGGAGTGGAAACTGAATCAAAGTTTTCATTAAAATCTGCTACTGCATCACATAAAGTAGTAAAGGTAAAAGGTCCTTCATAAGCGCTCACATCTCCAGCTCCACAAACGGCTCTTACATAATAATCATATGTAGTAGCAGAGCTTAACATATTAGCTGTAAATGGATTAGAAACGCCCGTATTAGTTGGTGTTCCTGTTGGAGTAAAACCTGTTAGACCTAGTTCAACATCATATGATGTCTCTCCACTTCCACCACTTATCCATGATAAATCAGCAGATGTTGTAGTCATATTTGCAGCTGCAAGTGTATTAGGTTTAATACAACTAGGTATTGCTTCCCATACTATATCATCTAGATAGATACTATCAAAGGTAGTTGTGTTAGGGTGTCTGAAAGCTATATAAGAATCAGTACCTGTGTAGGAATTAAAATCAATTACATATTCAGTATGTGTTGTAGTAATAGCAATGGTTTGGAATAAAGTAAATGTTGCAGGGTCATTAGGATTTGTAATAGTACCTACTTCCACATCACCTGCTGGAGAACCATCTGCAAAGAATTTTAAACGATGCGTTTGTGCTTGAAGATTAGATAAAACTGGAGATATTAAAATCACATCATTAGGAGTTGTTAGACTTCCACTACCGTTATAAAGCCTTGCACCATTAGGAGCTGAATTATCTGCAGATGTTGAAGTTGTAACTGCTGGGTCTGTTCCTGTAGCATTTTCTATAACAATAGAAGACCAACAACTAGGAAGGTCTGGAGTAGAGACAGAGTCAAAATTTTCATTAAAATCAGTAATTGCATCACATATAGTAGTAAAAGTAAAAGGGCCAGCATATGCACTGAAGTCTCCTCCTCCACAATTAGCCCGTACATAGTAATCATATGTAGTATTTGCAGTAAAACCTGTTGCTGTAAATGGGTTTGTTACTCCTGCATCAGTAGGTGTAGAAGTTGGAGTAAAACCTGTTATACCTACTTCAATATCCCATGAAGTTTCACCACTTCCGCCTGAAATCCATGATAAATCAGCTGTGGTAGTTGAGTTTGATACCGCCATAAGGCTGTTGGGCTCTACACAAGATGGAAGTTCTCTTAAAATTACGTTATCAACTCCAGCTCCCCATATTAAACCATTACTATCCTCACTATCATCATCATATCTAAATCTAATTTGAAAATTAGTATTGGAATATTGTGTCACATTTAAGAAAGGAAAAGTAGTTGGGTTTTGGTCTACGCTAATGGAAAAAATACTTACCCAGCTCGTCCCGTCATAGACTTCGACTTCAAAATCACCACTTCCTGCAAAGTCTTGCAAACTATAATCAAATGATATTTCGATTCCATTTGTAAGGGTAGAAGTATCTACAATCGGACTTAATAAAAAGGCTTCATCCAGACCTGTTGTACCATTTGCGGCTACGTCTATTATTGCTGCGTTAGTGGCAAAATCTGTTCCTGTAGGCATATCACCAGATCCGAAAGACCAGTTTGCAGTTCCTGAAACTTGCTGAGTAGTCCAACCTGTGGGAATGGTGGCTCCGTCAAAGTTTTCATTGATTGTTTGACTCCATCCTGCTAAGTGTAGACTTAGAAGAAGAATCAATAGAGTAATTTTTTTCATATTAATCGATTAAGTTTTAAATAAAATTGAATATTTCTGTTGATTACAGAGCAGGAATATAATATAATTTTGTAGATATTCTTAATATCTTGTTAACTTAAGGTTGAAGTGCACGCATAAGTCGACTAAAAACAATTCATTAGGCTTTTATAACTTATTACTACATTTGCAAAAATTTTCAACACATAAACTGTTTATAGCATGCAACTGTATAACAAATTAAGTGCTGAGGAAAGACGTGTCCTTATACGCGAGGCTGGTAAAGAACGCCTCACTATTTCTTTCTATCAGTATCACCACATAGGTAACCCTCAATTATTTAGAGATCATTTATTCTTGCACTGGCATTCCATGGATGTTCTAGGTAGAATTTACGTGGCACATGAAGGTATTAACGCACAACTTTCTATTCCAGCAGACCGTTTTGAGGAGTTCAAAAATTTTCTAGACAATATCAATTTTTTAGAAAACGTACGCCTTAATATTGCTCGTGAACACGACAATGAAAGCTTTTTAAAACTTAAAATTAAAGTACGTCATAAAATAGTTGCAGACGGGCTAGAAGACGACACATTTGATGTTACTAATAAAGGTATTCATGTAGACGCAACAACTTTCAATCAGCTTATTGAAGATCCAGACACAGTGCTTGTAGATATGCGCAACCACTATGAGTCAGAAATAGGGCATTTTAAAAATGCATGGACACCAGATGTAGACACCTTCAGAGATAGTCTAGACTATATAGAAGATAAACTCAAAGATCATAAAGAAGATAAAAAACTAGTCATGTACTGCACTGGTGGCATACGTTGTGAAAAGGCTAGTGCATATTATAAGCATAAAGGTTTTGAAAATGTATTCCAGCTAGAAGGTGGTATTATTGAATACCACCGACAAGTGACTGAAAAGGGATTAGAGAATAAGTTTAAAGGTAAAAACTTTGTTTTTGATCAT
>NZ_MAAX01000084.1 GCF_002162835.1 Nonlabens dokdonensis | reverse complement strand
CATTTGTTCAATGGATGAGGTATCTTTCATATATAATTTATGGCGTCCAAAAATGCGTAGGAGATTACCTAAAGTAAAAGGAGCAGCTAGTGCGATAGCACAAGGACAGGCTACTATCAGCACTGAAGTAAATACGTTAAGAGCGATACGAGTATCGATAAAAAGCCATACCGCAGTCGCTACAATTGCTATAAGAAGTAAAGTAATCGTAAATCGCTTACTTATCTTATCGGTAAGTGATTGAAAAACGTTTCTGCCGTTTTTTGTAAAAATTTCATTAGACCATAACTGCGTTAGGTAACTTTGCTCCATGCTTTTTAACACTTCTACCTCTATAGAACCGGCCAGTTGTCTTCCTCCAGCAAACAACTGTTCTCCTGAAGACTTAGTAACAGGCTTTGCTTCTCCCGTCACAAAGCTGTAATCGATCAATGCGTTTCCATTAATTAAGATCCCGTCTACTGGAATTAACTCATTGTTCCTTATCAGAATACGGTCGCCTGCTTCCAGCTCGTTAACCTGAATTTGTTCTTCTCCTTTAGAAGTAGAGGTAGACGTTATTTGTGATTCCGCTTTCGCGAAAGCGAGATCAACACCATCATTTTTTTTGCATATTCTAGTAACTGCAATAGGGAAATATGACTTATAATCGCGCTCAAAGGAAAGGTAGGCATAAGTTTTTTGCTGGAAAAAACGACCTAAAAGTAGAAAAAAGACAAGGCCTGCTAGACTATCAAAAAATCCAGAACCCCAATCCATAACTATATCTACAAAGGAACGTAAAAAGAGAACCGAAATACCTATTGCGATCGGGACATCAATATTTAGGATTTTGCTGCGCAATCCCTTAATCGCTGAGGCAAAGTAATCACGACCAGAATAAAATACGACAGGAAGACTGAAGAAAAACATCAACCAGCGAAAAATATGCTTGTAACGCTCTAACCAGAATTCATTTACTTCAAAGTATTCTGGAAATGAGAGAAACATGATGTTACCGAATGCAAAACCAGCTACTCCTAACTTATAAATAAGACTACGATCTTTAATTTTCTTCTGACCAGTTGTGCTCTCTAACGATATATAAGGTTCATAACCTAGCCTAGCGAGTAGGGTTACTAGTTCTTTTAAGCTCAAGCTTGTGCTAGAATAGGTAACTCTGATTGTTTTCTCTGGAAAATTTACCTGAGAACTTTTCACTCCAGGTTGCAATTTTTGTAAATTTTCTAAAACCCAAATACACGAACTACAATGTATCGATGGAATAAGTAGAGAAACGACCTGTGTTTCCTGCTCATTAAACTCTAATAATTTATGTACAATCTCTTGATTACCTAAAAAGTCAAATTTACCTTCTTGATCAATAGGAGATGTTCCCGGAGCGTTTTCCAGATCATAGTAGTAAGAAAGATCGTTATCATTTAAAATATCATATACAGTTTTACAACCATTACAACAAAATGATTTTTCTTGATATTTAATGACTGTTTTATCACAATCATCTCCACAATGGAAACAACTTTCCATAATCTATATAATTTACTTAAGTGCAAGCACTTTGAGAGTTACTTATGGCAAAGATGATCTAGATTGTGTAGTAAAAACGATGACATTTGTCAGTTAGAATTATTATTTTTGTTCAGGCTTCTTTTCAAATAATTCAGTATATTAAAACATAAATAAAGCTGTCTAATAGCAATTAATTAATGTTCTATTTTAGAGAGTGGCTGTAATTCTTTAAATTAAGTGAACTTCTAACATTTAATTTACAAAATCTTGAAATAAATAAATGAGTGAACACACTGAGCAAAGATGCGAGAATTGCATCGTACGTAGATTAAACACACTGAAGGCACTTACTAAAGAGGAACTAAAAAATATATCTGATAGTAAAGAAACCAAAACAGTTAAAAAAGGCGATCCCATCTTTAATGAAGGTGATAGGTTAAATGGTGTGTTTTGTGTACGAGAAGGTGTTTCTAAGTTATCAAAAATGAGTGATAACGGTAAGGATCAAATTGTAAAACTTGCTAAAAGAGGTGAGTTACTAGGACAGCGGTCTGTAATAACAGAGCAGTCTACTAATTTAAGTGCTGTAGCTCTAAGTGACATGACTGTATGTTACATACCTAAAAGTCATTTGAAAGATAACATAAGTAACAACATAAAGTTTACTAATGCTATATTACAGCAAATGGCAAATGAATTAAAGTTTGCAGATGATGTCATTGTAAACATGGCACAAAAGAACGTAAAACAGCGTATTGCAGAAACATTACAATATCTAGAGCATACATTTGGTAAAGATGAAGAAGGTTATATTAAAATGATTCTCACGAGAGAGGATATTGCAAATGTTGTAGGCACGGCCAAAGAAGCTTGTATAAGACAACTTACAAAGTTTAAAAAAGCTGGATGGATTTCTACAGATGGTAAACGTATTAAAATAGTAGATCATAAAGCTTTGTATAACACCATAGAAGGTTTTGAATAAAACCAAGTTATTCTTATAATGTGCGTTAAGCAAACTCGTACAGCTAAGCCTGAAGTATTTTTAAAGAGACTTTTTTAAAGTAAAAAGCCACCTTTTTATAAAAAGGTGGCTTTTAGTTTTAGATAGATCAACATTCATGCTAATGGTAAAACCGTAAGCATTTAAAAATCGATAGGGAAGAAAAATTATAAGGTGATGACACTATTTTCAGCTCCTGCATAATCGTTCCATAAAAACGAGTCTGCCTGCTCTTCATTTAAATAGGTCGTTCCATCTACGATGTATCTAAACTCGTATGAATTTGATACTTCTAAGTCTACAATGGCTTTAAATGAACCATTCTTCAACTTCTTTAATGGTGTAGCTTTTTGATCCCATTCATTAAAACTTCCTATAACAGCTGCTTTTTCTGCTTCAAGAATAGGTAAGGTAAAAGTTACTTTACAAACTGGTTTACTTTTCAAAAATTGCTTTTTAATAGCCATAATCCTCAAATTTTATCCTCCTTAAAAATATTAATTATTTGAGTCTAAATCTTTATTACTAAAAGATTTTTATAAAATTTAAAGATTTCATATTTCTAGTAAGACTTAATTTTAGATACCATAACAATATGACCGGTAAATAAATAATCTTTCACATTTACACAAGATTATCAGGAATAGTAATACGGTATAAATAAATACGAAAACGTGTTCGTAGTACCGCACTTTATTAAAATAGGTGCCTAAAACGGCATATTAACTATAATCAATATCAGTTTTGAAAGAGCAGAAAGATGTGAAAAGAAAAAAAGTAGTAAAAAATAAATTCACTACAGTAAACTAAAAATCCCGATCTCTTTTCAGAAATCGGGACTTGTAAAGCGGAGAAGAAGGGATTCGAACCCCTGGAGGTGTGACCCTCGCTGGTTTTCAAGACCAGTGCATTCGACCACTCTGCCACTTCTCCATAATAGCTTAACAAAACACATTTTGCTTAAGCGGTTGCAAATATACAGATATTCTTTTAAAATTAAAGATTATTGCAAAAAAAAATCTACAAGTTAACTGTAGATTTTTTGAAGCCTAAAAAGTATTGATTTTAAGATTGATCTTGAGTAGCGTCCCTAGGCTGGTGATGCTCTTTTTTATCTTTTACCTGATGGTTGATCTCCTTACCATGCGTGGCTTCAAGATTAATTGCTTGTTCTTTTTTACTCGTTTTCTCTGGATTAGGTTTACTTGTACTCATCGTTTTTATTTTCAAGTTAAAAATAAAATGTGTTTATAGATAAGGATTAACAGATTTTAACCCTGTAAATCTGTGTAATTAATAGTTTTTTAAGTCTTTACGGTTAAACGGATCAAATATTCTACGAGTACACGTTATATATTTAACACGGTAGATCTTGCAGCTTTATTTATCGTGAGATAATTTACTATCGCCTGTAATAGGTAGGACCGGTCCTGTGTATGTAGGAGATTTTTCAATGTTGAGTTCCATCCAGGCTTTTATATTGGCAAGCCATTCTCTTCTGGCAAAATGATTGCTGCCTGGATAATCCCTTTGATCAGCAATGAAACCTTGAACATCTAATCCCATATTTTTTGCTAGGTAAATCGCTCTAGGCAAGTGAAACTCTTGTGTAAATACAATACTACTGTTAACTTTAAATACATCCCTAGCTCTATACATAGTATCATAAGTATCAAAACCTGCATGGTCTAAAAATATATCCTCATCTGGAACCCCTTTTTTATTTAAGTAATTTTTCATGGCATTTACTTCGTCATAATTTTTTTCACCATGATCTCCACTCAATAAAAATTTCTTTATTTTTTTGTTTTGATAGGCAAGAAAAGCTGCGTCTACACGATCTTGTAAAATAGGAGATAAGCTTTTGTCTGGACGTACACTCGCGCCTAAAACGATACCGGTGTAAGCTGGTTCCAGTTCTTCAACATTATTAAAAATCTGGTTGCGAGAGGTGCGATTTACATGAATTTGTAAAATCAAGACTCCTACTACAGCAATAATTACGGTAAAGACTACTATGTTTAAAAATTTGCGCATTATATTATAGGAGTAGGTTTTTTGTTATCGTCTACCGCCACAAACGTAAAGGAACCAGAAACCACTTTTTCTCGAGTATAACTGTACATATCTTCCATATAAATATCTATTCCTACTTCACAACTGGTATGACCTACTTTAGTGATTTTACTAACTAACTCTATAATACTTCCTTGTGGTATCGGCTTCTTAAAATCTATTTGATCGGTACTTATTGTGACCACTTTTTTTCTAGAAAACCTGGTAGCGCATATAAACGCAACTTCATCCATAAGGTGCAAGGCAGTTCCACCGAAAAGTGTATCGTAATGATTTGTAGTATTAGGAAAAACGGCTTTGAAAATGCGCGTTTCAGAATCTGTGATTCGTTTATTGATATCTTGCATTGATATTTATTATAGCAAAGCTATTATGGGATTTGAGAGGTTAGTTACCTTTGTTTTGTTAGATATGATCTCGCTTTCGCGAAAGCGGAAACGTATTCATTATCTAAGTTACAAATATAACGTAAGAGACATATGAATAGTATAGAAAGTTTAAAATGGAGGTATGCTACAAAGAAATTTGATCAAGCAAAAAATATCGAGAAAAAACAGCTAGACGTACTAGCACAAGCGTTTAATTTAACGGCAACATCTTACGGTTTACAACCATGTAGACTTGTAGTTGTTATAGATCAGGATATTAAGGATAAGATGGTAGCTCATTCTTATGGTCAACTGCAGGTAAAAGATGCTAGTGCTGTATTAGTACTGTGTACAACTGCGGTGAATGAAAGTTATATAAAAGATTATTTTTCGTTAGTTAAGAAACAGCGCAATACACCAGATGAAATATTAAAACCATTTGAAGACTTTTTAACAGATACGTTTTCTAAAAAAGAGTTAGATGAGGTTGAGGCTTGGGCTAGAAATCAGGCCTATTTAATTTTAGGTAATTTGTTAACTGTTTGCGCTCAGGAACAAATAGATTCTTGCCCGATGGAAGGTTTTGTACCAGAAAAGATAGACGAATTATTAGGTCTTAGTGAAGTAGGTTTAAAAAGTACGCTGCTATTACCGGTAGGTCATCGAGCTACAGATGATATGATGTCACAGCTTAAAAAAGTGCGCAGGCCACAGCAAGAAATGGTCTCTTATATATAGAAGTGTGGCAAGATAATTGTCTAACTATATGTATTATTATACATTTGAATATATAAGTAAACGATTATGAGACTAGTTGTATTTATTTCTATACTATTCCTATCTTCCTTAGCCATAGCACAAGACATGAGTATGGAAGGTATAGAGGCCCAAGAGAAAGTGCTTAAAAAGAAGCCAGTTAAAGAGATGAAACTGGAGTGGATAACCAGCTTAGAAAAAGCTAAAGCAGTAGCTAGGAGATCTAAAAAACCTATTTTAGTTTATTTTTCAGGAAGCGACTGGTGTACCCCATGTAAAAAATTAGAAAAACAATTTTTCAAAACTGAGGCATTTCAAAAGGTATCACAGAAGTACCATCTGGTTTATCTAGATAATCCTTATCGAGATGATATCATTTCAGAAAAAGAAAAGAAAGAAAATAAAAAAATAGCCGACAAGTTTAAAGTTAAATTCCCTACTGTTATAGCACTAGATTATAAAGGCGTAGAGCGCAATAGGGTAGAGCGTTTCAGTGGAAACGATACTCGATACCACTGGAAATTTATGGAAGATAATGAAAAAATTTTCAGACTTTAGTTTTAGAATATAGATCAAAAAAAACAGCGTTTTTCTTCAGAAAAACGCTGTTTTTTTATGATCCAAATTATTTTAGCTATTAGCCATTAATTATTGCACCGTGTATTCTATTTCAAAAACTTCTGAAATCCTAAAGTAACCAAAAGGGAAACGATCTGTATTTGCAATATTTACGATATTACCTCGTACAACAGCAGGTTGTGTAGCAAATGGGCCACCGCCGCCGCCATCAGATTGCTGTAGTAGAGTCTCATAAAAGTTGTAACATCGCTGGTCTATTCCTTCAATGGTTATAGTAGTAGGTGTGCCAGCTTCAAGTTCTTCTAGAAAAAAGGTCGTTTGTGATCTATTGCCATTTGTAAACTCATCATCACCTATGTCTACTTCGTCATTTTCACCATCTAGATATTCAAACAAATAAAAGTTCCCTTCTTCTGGCGGATCGTTAAAAAAGGCGGTAATTTCAGTAATATCATCACCAAAACCAGAGATTGTTTCTTGTTCTACTTCTATTAGGGGAACGGTTTGTTGCAATACTTCAGTTGCTGTGTAAATTTCACCATTATCATTTATGTTAAGTGTATAGCTTATGTTAGTAGGATTATTGATTCTGATAAAAGGAAAATTAGAATCATAAACACCATTTTCTCTAAATGGTATAGGAGTAACTGTTCCTTCACTATCTGTAATGGTAATGGTAGCATCATTTACAAAAACTAAATCTTCATCATAAAACCCAGCAGATCTTGTCAATTGAATTCTAGTATAAGTAGTTCCAGATTCATTGCGTTGCATTACTGCATCAATTACCAAACGTGAATCTGTGTTATTAAGATCAAGTTCTACTACATCAGAACATGAAGAAAGAACTATAAGCGCTATTAAGTATTTATAAAATCTTCGCATCTCTTAAAATTTAAAATTATAGGTAACTGCTGGTACTATTCCAAAAATGGCTAATCTAGTAGCTTCATTTCTGTCAGTATCTTCATTTTCACCAAAGGTGATGCTCACCGCATTCCTACGGTTATAAGCGTTGTACAAACTAAACACCCAACTGGATTGCCATCCTTTTTTCTTATCTGGCTTAGGTGTGTACGTAGCAGAAAAATCTAGTCGATGCACCATAGGCAATCTACTGCTGTTACGGGCCTCAAAAGTTGGAATAAATAAACCGTCAAATTCATACTGACCATTAGGATAGGTAATAGGCTGTCCTGTTTGCAAGGTGAAGTTGGCACCTAAATCCCATTTTTCATTGAGCTCATAACTACTGGTAATGGTCAGGTCGTGTGTTTTATCCCATGCGGCACTATACCATTCTCCATTATTAATTCCAGGTTCTAGAGCAGTTCTTCCTGGCGTGCGTTGTTCACTTCTAGAAAGTGTATAAGCGATCCAGCCTTGTAATCTACCTCTATTTTTTCTTAGTAATAATTCTAGTCCGTAGGCTCTAGCTTCACCTTCTAGCAGAATTTGTTCTACGGCATCATTTGCTATTAAATCTGCTCCATCTATGTAATCCAATCTGTTCTGAACCGTTTTATAGAAAGCTTCTGTCTCGATACTATAGTCTCCTATATTTTTAAAAAAACCTGCTGCGACTTGATCTCCTACTTGTGGATCTATAAATGTGCCGCTGGGTGCATAAAGATCAAATGGAGTAGGAGCGTTAGTATTAGAAATCAAGTGTATGTATTGGTTAATACGCTGGTAGCTTGCTTTAATACTTGTATCATCGTCTAGAGAATAAGCAATGGAAAAACGAGGCTCCAGATTTATAAATGATTTGAGCGTCTCACTACGGCTGCTTGAAAAGGTGTCAATTTCTTCGGCACTTTCATATATTCCTAAGTCTTGATTATAAAGAAGTGGCTGGTTGTTCTCATAAATATTCAGGCTTTCTTGCCCTAATCTACTAAAAGTACTTATTCTTAATCCTGCATTGATATTGATGTCATCGGTCACGGCAAATTCTCCATCGGCATAGATGCCATTTTCCCACGCATATTTTTTGATTAATTGTCGGTCATTTATACCACTTGTAGGACTGGTAGGTTGAATTCTTCCTGGATCAAACTCATAGTAAATTGAGTTAAGACCATATTTCATTTTTACCTTATCATTTACAAAATGAGTCAAGTCATATTTGGCGTTCAAATTAGTAATTCCGCTATCAAAGGTGAATTCCACAAAATTTAACTCTAGTCCATAGTTATAATCGCTATAAATAAGAGAAGCATTTGAAAACCATTTTTCATTAAATAAGTGATTCCATCTTACGTTCACAAAACTGTTTCCGAAGGTGTTAGCAAATAGATTATTCACATTGAACACATCTCTACCAAAATAACTCGATAAATACAGCCTGTTATTATCATCTAGATTAAAGCTTAATTTTGCATTTAAATCGTAGAAATAAGCTTCGTTTTCAATGTCAAATAATGGTAAGAACAAATGCGCATAACTACTACGGCCACCTACTAGAAAAGACGCTTTATCTTTGATAATTGGACCTTCAAAAAGTAGTCGACTCGCAACTATACCTATTCCTCCAGTACCACTAAATTGTTTTTTGTTGCCATCTCGTTGATAGATATCCAGAACACTAGAAACACGACCACCGTATCTTGCAGGTATTCCACCTTTATAAAGTTTTAAATCTTTGATCGCATCCGGATTAAAAACAGAAAAGAACCCAAACAAGTGATCGCTTCCATAAAGTGTAGCTTCATCAAGGAGTACTAGATTTTGATCTGCTGCGCCACCACGCACATTAAATCCAGATGCTCCTTCTCCTGCATTACTCACTCCAGGAAGTAGGGTTAAGGCTTTTATTAAATCAGTTTCACCTAGAACTACAGGTACTTTTTTAATGGTTTCTATAGAAAGTGCATTGACACTCATTTGAGGAGATTTAGTGCTCAACTTTTCCACATCAGCATTGATCACGATAACTTCTAGCTCTTCACCTTCTTCCTTCAGAGAAATATCTAATTTGATATTTTCAGTAAGGGATATTTTTTTCTCTACTGTTGCATAACCTATACTAGAATATTGCACGGTATAGTCTCCGTTAGGAAGTGTGATAGAGTAATAACCATATTCATTTGTGATCGTTCCAGTTTTGAGTTCTACAATGGTGACATTTACATTGAGCATGGTTTCTCCGGTACCTGCTTCAATGACAGTTCCTGATAGGGTGGCTTTTTGTGAGTACGCTTTCGCGAAAGCGAGAACTGCCAAAACACTTAATATGAAATTTTTCAATGGTCCTGTATTGGTTATATGAAGGAAACGGTTAGAATGGGAAAATGTTACAAAAGTAAACTTGTAAATCACTTAGATGGTATGCTTAACATTTATTTTAAATCTTTTCAAAACACTATGCATACATAATAAAACACTTTAGTAACTTTGATAAAAATAAATTTCATGACTACTCAACAGCTTACAGACCAACTTTCATTGCCAGTGGTGGCAGCTCCTATGTTTTTAATTTCAGGACCTGAACTTGTTATTTCTTGTTGTAAAAACGGTATAGTAGGAACATTTCCTGCGTTAAACCAGCGTTCTAGTGAAGGTTTTGAGGAGTGGTTAGTGCAAATTAAAACAGAACTAGCTCAATGGGAAGAAGAAACAGGTAAGAAGGCGGCTCCCTTTGGCGTGAATTTAATCGTGCATGGCAGCAATCCACGTTTAAAGGCAGACTTAATGCTTTGTGTAAAACATAAAGTACCTCTAGTCATTACTTCATTAGGCGCAGTAAGTGACGTAGTAAATGCAGTGCACAGCTATGGTGGTATTGTATTTCATGACGTGATTAAAAAACGTCATGCACAAAAAGCACAAGAAGCAGGAGTAGATGGACTTATTTTAGTTTGTGCAGGAGCTGGTGGACATGCGGGAACTCATAACCCAATGCCATTTGTAAGAGAGGTAAAAGAATTTTTTAATGGAACGATTTTACTTTCTGGAGCAATGAGTTCTGGTCAGGATGTTGCCAGTGCTTTACAAATGGGTGCAGATCTTGCTTACATGGGTACACGCTTTATTAATACTGATGAATCTAAGGCGACAGACGAGTATCGAGACATGATCATAGAAGCCGGTTGTAGTGACATCGTTTACACAGCTGCTATATCTGGAGTGAGTGCTAACTTTCTAGGTGCGAGTCTTGAGGCGGCAGGAATTACCGAGGAGCAAATGAAGGCTAAAGTAAAAATCGATTTTGGAAAAGAAATGGATACTGAAGCCAAAGCCTGGAAAACCATATGGAGTGCTGGACAAGGTAGCGCTACCATTAAAGATTCTATGCCAGCAACAGACTTAATAAATAGGATGAAAGCAGAATTTAAAACTGCTATAGAAAATCAAATTGAAAACCTGAAGAAGTACAGTTAATTAATTTGCGGACGGGCTAACGTGCTTATAGGACGATTTGACACCTCATGATTCTTAATTTTCGAATTACCTTTGCTGCATGAGCCAGCTTGTACAAATCTCTATTCTACCACATCATCTAGAAGATGAAGATCACATACTTCAAAAAGTATTTGAAAAAGTGGACTTGCGCATCGATGATGTTCAAAAATGGAACATAAGAAAAAGGTCCATAGACGCACGTCAGAAGAAAGTAAAATACAATCTTCAAATAGAATTATGGCTCCATGGTGACGTCCTTCCTGAGAGGGAGATTTTTAAAATTCAAGATGTTGCTGCTGCAAAAGAAGTTGCTATAATAGGAGCTGGTCCTGCTGGGTTGTATGCTGCTTTGAGAGCCATAGAAGGAGGAATGAAACCTGTGGTGTATGAGAGAGGAAAAGATGTTAGATCGAGAAGAAGAGATCTTGCAGCTTTAAATAAAAATCATATTGTAAATCCAGAGTCTAATTACTGTTTTGGAGAAGGTGGCGCAGGAACTTACAGTGATGGTAAACTATATACGCGATCAAAAAAACGTGGTAACGTACTCAAAGCGATGGAATGGTTTGTAGATTTTGGTGCCACTCCAGATATTCTGGTGGACGCTCATCCACATATAGGAACAAACAAATTACCACAAATCATTACCTCAATGCGTGAGGCTATTGAAAAAGCAGGTGGTGAGGTTCATTTTTCTTCAAAATTAGTTGATATACGTCATGAAAACCATCAAATTAAGGCGATAAAAATAGAAGGTCACGACTGGAAAGAGTATGATAACGTCATACTAGCAACCGGACATAGCGCACGAGATATATTTTATTTGCTTCATAAAAGAGGTATTAAAGTTCAAGCAAAACCATTTGCTATAGGAGTTCGTATTGAGCACCAACAAGATCTTATTAATCAAATCCAGTACCATGGAAATGATCAAAATCCATATTTGCCGCCAGCAAGTTACAGTCTTGTCGAGCAAGTAGACGGCATGGGAGTTTATTCATTCTGTATGTGTCCTGGTGGCATTATTGCTCCTTGCGCGACAGATATAGATGAGGTAGTAACTAACGGCTGGAGTCCTAGCAAGCGTAATAATCCGTATGCAAATAGTGGTATTGTAGTAAGTGTTTCTCCAGAAGATTTACCTAACTATGATCCACAAGACCCATTTGTCTCATTAAATTTTCAAAAAAAGGTAGAACATGACTGCTGGGTTGCTGCGGGAAAAACCCAACAAGTTCCTGCGCAGCGCATGATTGATTTTGTAGAAGGTCAGGTTTCTGTTGATTTACCTAAAACGTCTTATTTTCCTGGTTTAACAAGTTTAGATTTGAATAAAGTCTTACCAGAAATACTTTCTAGTAGATTAAGAGTAGCTTTTAAAGCTTTTGGTAAAAAAATGAAAGGGTACTATACTAATGATGCAGTCTTACACGCGCCAGAAAGCAGAACAAGTTCACCAGTTCAGATTCCTAGAGATGCTTTTTCTTTAGAGCACGTAGAAATCAAAGGTTTATATCCATGTGCAGAAGGAGCTGGATATGCTGGAGGAATAATAAGTGCTGCGATAGACGGTATCAATTGTATGGATCGCATCCTAGAAAAAGGTAATTGAGGATAATAAATTTCTGAATTCGCACTATTTACCGTTTTCAACTGCAATTTTCACAAAATTTGAAGTAGTTTTGTATCGAATTATGAAATCTTATTATGTTATCTATTACCTATTACGATCTCCCGTATGTGGAGTTATTTGTATTCCCTAAATATATGATAGCTCAAGTTAAAGATGGAACTGTGCTGGCTCCAGAAAATAATGACGATTTAAATAAGATCGCTCAAAAACACTTTGAAGGTGAAGATTTTGTATACATATCAAATCGAGTGTTTGAATACAATGTTAGTCCTATGACTTATATAGAAACTTCAAAAATTTCTAACTTAAAAGGTGTAGCCATTGTTACTAATACAGATATTGGTAGAAAAACGGCCTCGTTTGAAAGTAAGTTTTACACTAAGGATTTTATGGTAGTGTCAACTATAGAAGACGCTATAAACTGGGCAGTTCACGTTTTAGAAAAATATGAATAGTTCTTTATTCCGCTTTCGCGAAAGCTGAATGATATACAATTTATAACAAGTATTTAGTTAATAATGTAACGCAGAATGAATTTCTGAGCTCGGTAATTTTTCTCTTCCGGCCAAAAAATCTAATTCTATAACAAAACTATAGCCTATAATTTGAGCATCCATTTTACTAAGCAAGGAATGTGCTGCGGCAGCTGTGCCACCAGTAGCTAGTACATCATCATGTATAAGTACTCGATCGTTAGGATTAACTGCGTCTTGTTGTATTTCTATAGTGTCAGTGCCATATTCAAGCTGGTATGACTGCTCAATTAAGTCTCCTGGAAGCTTCCCTGGCTTTCTAATCATCACAAATTTGGCATTTAGCGCATTTGCTATAAGCATGCCAAACAAAAAACCGCGCGACTCTATACCTACCACGACGTCTATATTTTTATCTCGGTAGTGCGCCACCAGTGTCTCTGTCATTTTATTCCTTGCCTCGTGAGAAGCTAGTAGTGGAGAGATATCTTTAAATACAATTCCAGGTTTTGGGAAATCTGGAACATCTTGTATGTGTTTTTCTAAAAATGGATCATTCATGGTCTAAATATAATTATTGCGATAAGTTTTGAAGGAGAAATAATCATTTAATTAAAATTGATGCGCACTTGTATAAAACTTAAATATTAATTGATTTTATTTAGAATTATAGTTGGCATTATTTTAAAAAGAATTATATTTGCAGCCGCTTAAGCAACATGCTTATGTTAATTAGGCCTCGTAGCATAACTGAATAGTGCACCACATTACGGCTGTGGAGGTTGCAGGTTTGAATCCTGCCGAGGTCACGAATTTTAAAAGCTACACTATTAATTGTAGTGTAGCTTTTTTTATTTTCTTACGCCATAGCAGGCGTAGTGCCGATTAAAGTACCAATGTAAGAGGAGAACTTTTCTTCTCTGGTTTAGAAGTGATGATCTAAATTTTTACATTATGTACTTAAAAAACAGTATTTCTGACACAGGGCTTGACACAATCAAAACCTTTGTGCCAAAATTTATTAAAACTAGAATTGTATTGCGGTCCTATAAGAATCAGGACGGCAAATCAATGTTGTACTTGCACGCCACCTCTGATGGAGATAGATGGCGGCATCCTCTTGATATATATGTTTATCCTAAAAACTGGCTGAAAGAGAAATCTCGAGTTAGTAAAAATGCAAAACAGTATCGAGATATTAACCTCATGCTTGATAATATAGACAGTCAGGTTACTGAGATACGTACTACATTTAAATTAATGTCTAAGCCGCTTACCCTTGAGGATTTTAAAAATGAAATGCTCTACGGTGTACCACGTATTAATTTTATCTCTTACATTGAATACCGGTTAAAAACAATGTCACTTGCACCTGGTACCTTAAGACGCTATGAAAGTATCGTTACAAAATTAAAAACATGGAACCCAAACTTAATCTTCCACCAAATAGATCATAATTTCCCTGATAAATACAGAAAGTACTGCAAGAAAAAAGGAAATAAGAAAAGTACCATAGAAGGAAATTGTAGATTTATTAAAGACATGCTTATCATGGCCGATAAGGACCGTATTTTCTACCCACTAGAAATAAAAGACTTTAAAGTGCAGCGGTATGAAAGCAGTCGTGAGTATTTACTTCCTGAAGAAATGGCTAGGTTATTTAAATATTATAACAATGAATTTATCCTATCTAGCCATAAGCTAGCTTTAGGCTACTTTTTAATTTCTTGTGTGACTGGATTACGATTAAGCGAGGTAAAGTTGCTAAAACGTAACAAACTAGATGAAACAATGGTGCAATTAACTGCTCCAAAGACTGGAAAGAAAACGACGGTTTATCAAACTAAGGAAATGAAAAACCTACTGAGCAGTTGTGAAGATCTATGCGAGATATGGTTACATGAAAACACTATAAACAAGTACTTAAAAGTAATAGCCAAAACTTGTAAAATTGACAAGGTAGTAAGCATGCATGTAGGTAGACATACTTTTTCTATGGCGTACTTAAGAGCTGGAGGAGATCTACTGCGGCTTAAAACTATTTTAAAGCACAGTAAAGTAGATACTACAATGATTTACGTACACCAGCTCGAGGAAGAACAAGCAGCAAACACCGATACCATAGGGTCTTTATATCATTAAAGAACAGCCACAAGATCCAGACGCACTTGATAGATGCGATGGCCTAAGTCTGTAGTCTGGATCTTGCTTACTATGTGGATTTTATTATATGCCTTGATTCTAGATCTAGTCTTTATCCTTTTAGCAATAGACTCAGGAGCTTTAAAGGTCCACTGATACGTCTGGCCATTAATTAAATGCTCATAAATATTATCAAGATATCTATCATATAAGTCGATAAGATTTAAACCAACGTCTCGAGTAAAGTTATTGCCTGAAATTAATCCATTATAATCGCAAATAAACAAAGTAGAACTATCATCGCTTACTTGTGTAGCAGTAGCTCTGGTAGAAATAGTTTTTTGCGGTAATGGTACCAGGTTTATTTCAGTGGATCTAACATCATTACCTTCTAGTGATTCATTTATAGGCTGTACACCTGAACGATCTATTTTAATGCGCTGAACTACATAATCATCGCTATCAATATCCTTAAATGAAAGTGTATACACATCGCCTTCTTTGAAGTCTCGTAACGGATATCGTACCTCATATTCAGAAAGGTCTATGACCTCATTAGAATTAATCTGATCTTTAACAAGGTTTAAAGTGAAATGGTTTCCATTAGGAATAACGTCTAGACCTATAGTTTGCTTTAATGTAGTCATTAATTCACCAAAAGAAATGTCTGGAACGCACTTAGTTAAATCAATAGTTGTAGCATCTATGAGAGTAGAACTTAAATTACCATTGCTGTCATATCTTGCAATTTGAGCAACGGTTACATCCAGCCATATGGCATCATAATCTATACTGCCGCCTATATCTATATAATTTGCTTGAGCTGCATAGCAATGTAAAATATTAGCACCTCCTGGATCTACTCGAAAAATAAAATCTATATAGTATTGTTGATATGCAAAACCAAAAAGTCCAGCGCCTCGATCTAAAACTTGATTACCAATTTGAAATCTATAATAATCCTGATCACCAAAACTATCTACAGTTCCGGTGACTAAATAAACACCTGGCGCAAGAACTTGTGAAGTTATATCAAAATTATAATCGGTAGTTGTGCGATTATTATTAGGATTTGTATACCTAGTACCGTTGTGGTCTCTGCGATCTGCGATGAGCTCTTGATTGTCTGAAGTAAAACTTCTATAAAATTCAGAAAAATGAAAGATGTACGCTTTCGCGAAAGCGGAATCTGTAAAAAAATCGCCATCTACTGTATATCCTAAATCTTCAAAACCAGCCTTAACCACATGGTGTAAATGCGGTAAAGGCTGCATGATATTGCGGTTTACCTGCTCGTCTTCTACAGCATCGTATTCATTGAGCAGAAAAACACCGGAGTCTCGAGCATTAAGACGTGATTCAAAATATTGCCATTGAGCTGATTCTAAATCGAGCGTATTGATATGTATTTGAGGGAAGTTATAATTAACCGTAGGGTAGGAGCTATCAATAATAGCATTTGCATGGTCACGTATATTAGTAGCACTTATGTCTACCTGCTCAAGAGGCAATGCCGCAAGTTTTTTAGACCAGTTAGGAAGCTCTTCAAAACCATACCTTATGGTAAAAGAGCAATTAATACCAACACGCTCAAGAACAAGAACCGCCACATGTTCGAATCCCATACGAGTATAAAATCCTTCAATATAAGTATTTGTAGAGGCAGCATTATGGTCACGCACATTACCAAGTGCAGCGTTGAGCTCATCAGTGAGTTCAAGCTCTACAGGAAAACTAAACTTTGTAAAAAAACGCTCAGAGAACCAGTGGTTCTCTTCGTTTTCAGTAATCTGTTTACCTGCAAGATCTATTAGACCACTAGAATAAATAAATTTGCTCATCGATATCTCTGTTTATTTTAAATTCACAATCATAGGCGTGCAGGAACCTATCGTTATCACTATGTGATAGCTCCGTACTCTCGATGCTTACCGGAATAGGTTGGGTGTATTGCGGTACTACCAACCATACAGCGAGCGATCTTTTAAAAACGTCAAGCATGTAACGCTGGTCCTCAGGTATAAAACCAGTGTTAACCTTTAAAGGATCAACACGATTAGTTTGTATATGATTTATAATATCAACACCGTTTTTAAGAACTGTATTGCTTTGACGGCTATACTCTACAAAACCTAAAATCTTACCGGTACATTGCAATATCTCTAAAGTATTGTAGGATGTTCTAAAAAGGAAATGGCAACTATAATCTGTCTTAGGGTATACGACAAAGAACTTTTCTAGCAATTGGGGTATAGCAGGAGTTCCATAATTAATTTGAGCTTTAATAATATCTCCAGGTAAGTAATTCCCGCCATATATTAATAATCTAGAAGATGGTAAGTCGCCTCCATTGAGGACAAACGAATCAATCTCTACATTGTTTTTAAATAAAACCAAAGAAGAGGCTTCTTTTGAAAAGATATTTATTATACCAAAACCTTCTGTGGTAATTCTAGCAACCGCATCATTAAAATTTTGAAAATGGTAGCCATTACTATCATTAAAAGGAGAACGTCCAGGAGCCCACTTTGTACCGTTTAAATTCCTTATAAACCGTACCGTTTGATTCCTGCGATCAATAACCTTTAAATTAAAGTCTACAAAACCAAGCTTTTGATATAAACCGCGAGCAGGAGCACTTAGAGGATCGAGAACACCCAAAGCTGCTGCCTGAGGATCTTTAATCCACCTCATAGATTCGTGAATAAATTCACCTACATCATAACGTGCACTAGAATTAAAGAAAGGGACTCTCACAACGTCTGTAGTTACAAACTCAGTACCTGCAATATCATAAGTCTTAATGGTTGATTCTACCTGCAAAAAATGATTAAAGTCATACCCATTTACTTGTAAATAGAGATTATCCTTAGTGAAATTCACGTCCATCAAATCTATAGTAGTCTCCAACTGATCATTTACCTGGTAAATAACTTCAACCTCATATATATTACCACTTGCCGTGATCACTACCATACCTTGATAAGTGCCCTGAATAAAATTAGACACATCAATAGGCATAACACCTATACGCGCACTATCTACTCCAGAAGATTGAGAAAGCAATATCCATGGTGGAGCTGTGATAGTAAATCCATTAGTGCTGAATATATCAATAAATTTCTCTTGAGGATTATCAGGAACCAAAGTAGAAAACTCTAACACATCTGGAGCAACTATAGCACCAGGAGCATTAAACACAGCAACATTAACGTCCATACCTAAAATCACGTTCCAGTCTGGGAAAATAGCATTGATAACCGTGTCATGAATTCCTAACGATTTAGAATCCCAAATAGTAGTATCCAGCGCTAGTGTACCAGAGACAGCACCATCACCAGTTATTAATGTAAATGGTGGGTTACTAGTAGACGTACCTGCAAGAGTCACCACAGTATCACCTTGATGACTTAATACATAACCTAAAGAACCAGAAGAAGCAGCAGCAGGAATAATATCAAAATCAAGGACCGGTGAAACTCCTCCCTGAATGTAAGCCATATTTACTGTGCGTGGAGTCAAAAGATTAGTCGTAGAACCAGTGCGCTCTAGATTAAGGGAATACTCACGCAGGTCTACTTCTTCTACAATAGAAGTAGAGTTATTTGTAGCAGTAATAGAAAACCTTATGTAACCAGAATAACGCCCCTCAAGTAATATTGTAGGATCTACAAAAGCTACTTCTAACTGCATCGAAAGCAAAACAGCCGCATCTAATAAGATAGGATTAGAAATAGTATGAGTTGAGGATGAGAGAGCAAAAAGATCTAGAGCATCTGCATCTTGCACTAAGGTAATTCCTAAATTAAAATCAGAATGTGTCGTTGCTAAGGAACTAGCCAGCATATCTCTAATCGATACTGATAATGTAACAGCAGCAGGCTGCGCCTGAAGAATATGTAAAGAACTAATAACATCAATACTAGGCGGATTAAAAGCCCAATTTTGAGATCTTGCTAGAGCTACGCCGCTAGAGTTAGATTGTGAACCTGATGGGATATTATACGGCATGTTATAGAAGATTTGAAGGGATATCGTTAGTAGCTTGTGTTTTTATTCCATCTACAGTAGTTGATACGATTGATTTAGTAGATAACCAGATCTCTAATTTCAAATTGTAAATGTCTATAAGATACCTATCACTTAGGCTGATGATGGCAGCACCAGCCCAAAGTTTAGGCAGTTCATTTTTAAGTGAACTAAATAGTATTTTATCGCTGGTTATGAAGATTACAGCCCTAGTAGCAGCTACAGTAGCATCACCATTAATCATGGTTGCAGCTGCACCAGTTAAAAATAAATCACTATTAAAATTAATCAACCTATCACATAAAATATTAAGCGATGGAATAGCAAAAACTTGCTGTACATTAAAAGATTTATACGCCATTATACACGATTGTTATTTCTTAATTTTTGAAGTCTATCAAGCTCGTCTTGTAAATCTTGAGTATTGCGCATGTCCTTAGACATGTAAGCAATGACACCGTTTTTATGAAGTGCGTTGAGTAACATTTCAATACGCATGAGCGTATTCTCCATTTGAGTACTATCACTAGAACCTGAATTAAAAAAAACATCTCTAGTCATAACAGATGAATCATCTTGATACATACCACTTTCATAACCCTTTGCTCTACGAATTTGATACATGAGTGATTGTTTGAAATCTGGAGCAAAAGACTTAAACGCCTTACGATCAATAATAAGCTCTGGATCACTAGCCGTGCTATTCTCGCCAGCGAGAATAGGACCGCTAGAGGTGGAAAAATATGTAGGCCTAGTCACCAGACCAGAGCTAGAACCACCACCATAACGGGCATTAAATATCTTACCATCCTGCTCGCGCTGGATAGGGTACAAACCTTTCTCATAACCCTTTGCAGGTAATGGAGTAGCGGCTACCAATCCTGCTTGAATAGCTCCTTGAGCTATATTAGCAATATTAATTTTAGCAGCGATAGCGGCACCACCAGGAATTGCTGCATAAGCGGCAATTGTACGCATTACGGCAAGACCTGTACTGGTAGTAATTCCGGCAAGAGCTGTAATTTTATCACGTTTAGCTTGTTGATATTTGAGCTCTGCTTCCTTTTTAGCCTGATCATTTTCCAGTTTCTCAACTGCTTTATTATACTGCCTTTTATTAATAAAACCGCGATCTAATCTATTATCTAACGCCTGACGTTTACGGTCCTGAGCTTGAGTATATTCTTGAAGTTCACGATCCTCTTTTGCGCTAAGCATATTTGAAACCTGACCCCAAATTTGACCAGCAGATCGTAAGCCCATAGAAAGCATCTCAATCTTACCTACTGCAGTATCGATATTTTCAAAAGAAGTTACCCAATCCTGAGCAGTGAATCCAAAAATATCCACTTTACCGAGTACAGATTGGGCAAAATTAGGATCACTACTTATGTCCCTTTTGCCTAGATTACTTTTTGCAAGACCTAGCTCTGCAAGTTTAGCTTTAAGTTGATTAATACGATCGATAACGGTTTGCTTATCTTCTTCAGAGAGCATGTCCAGCGGCATAGCATTAAACTCCATTTGCTGTTGCGCTTGTTGTAATAGCACAAGCATATCATGAGCATGCTTACTTTGCAAGTCTAGCTCTTCTTGCTGCTGCTCTTTGATTTTTGCCTCACGTTCTACTTTAGTACCGACAAAGGCAGCCAGCTCTTCATTGTGGCTAGTCTTTAAAATCTCTAACTCGCGAGCAAGACCATCCTGAAGTGACTTTTGTTTATTCTGGATAGAACCTGCAAGAATAGTAGCCACACGCTCTTGATGTGTAGCGTTCTCGATCTCTATACGATCGTTAATATTTTTATTTATCTCGAGAGCAGTCTCAAGATCCTCACCTTTTAACTTGCTAGTATCTATTAAATAAGACTCGAGCTCTTCAATTTTTTTAAGATTGTTAAGCCTCTCCAGTTCCATCTCACGTTCAAATTGATCTTTAATTAAACGTGCGCTTTCTTCAGCAGCTGCGTAGCGCTGGTCTCTTAATAATTTGAGGTAGTCTACTTCTTTAGCTTTCTTAGGATCTTTGTCAGGATCATCATCTCCTGGAGTACGGAATTTCTTAGTAAGCGCATCGATTTGTTTTTGATACTTTATATATTCAGCAGTACCTTTTTTAAAATCATCTCTTACAGCCCTAAGATTTATAAGCTGTTTTTCTAAAGGTGTTAATTGACTAGCCTGCTTGCTATCAATGTCTGCATACATTTTAGTAATAACATCTAGTTCTTTTTCAAGTTTATCAACGTTCTTATCTAGCTGATCACTTTCTTGAGCAAAAATTCTTGAAGTAGGACCTCCAAATCTTTGTAACTGTCTTTCCATCCAGTTCAAAGTATCCTCGGCAGATAGCTGCTTAGCCTCTTCTAATTCTTTAGCCTTGGCGTTCATTAAATTATTTAGTGCCTGAGCCTGCGCTTGTCTTTTTAAACTATCAATATATTGATCAAGAGCTACTTTAGAATTTTCCAAAGCTGTTTTACTTGTATCAAGATCTTCGTTATAATTAGGAACAATCTTATTGAGTTTTTTTATAGCATCTTCACGATCTTTTTGAGAGCGAGTCTCATCACGCACCACTTTATCAAGAGCCTTTACTTTTGCGCTTTGAGCTGCTGTCTTAACATTAGCTTCATCAATAGCATCATTTAAAAAGTCTTGTTGAGTTTTTGCAGCCTTGGCATTATCTCTAAACACAAGATAAGCAACACCTATAGCAGCTAGTACAGCAAGAAGAGCTGTAAGAGGATTAAGATTTGTCGCCATAGTAAAGGCTACCATAGCACCACGAGCTTTGGCAAGCTGGCCAGTGAGCCTGAAGTATCCTATTTGTAAAAGATACACCGCGCCCTTAAGCAAATTTGTAGTAAAGGCTGCCGCTTTTTGAGCAATAGCCAGTAACTTAGTTTGTAACGTTAACCTATTACCCCATAATGTAGCTAATTGTGCAGCGGTTTTATAGCTAAGCACAGCCGTACCAGCAACTAGAAGAATTTTAATTAAGAAAACTAGTGTTTTTCTTAAATATAAAATACTAGAACTAGAAGTCTCAGTCGCTCCTATAAACTGTGCAAAAGCATCTACAGCGCCAGTAAGGAATTTTACCACTGTCTCACTTGCAAAAACGCCTCGTATGCGTTTACCTACTTTATCAAGCGTAGCTTGAAAGTTATTGTTTTTAATATTATACTCGGCTAGTAAAGAAGTACCTTCCTGCATAGCGTCATTTGCAAGAACAAACTTATCACGAAAGAGCTGCGTATTAGCAGCGGCACTACCGAGTATCTTCTTAACCCCATCTGCATTAAGACCTAGATAATCTAGCGTCTTAGCAGTATCAGTCGCATCCATACCTTTAAGACCTTGAGAAAACTCAAGGAAGAAGTTTGTAGGATCTGTATTGATCATTTCCTTCACCTGGTCCTGAGTAAGCCCCATGACATAGGCAAACTTTTCTACCTCCTTACTCGACTTAGTCATGAAAATGGAGTAAGCACGAGCGCTTTGCTCAGCTTCAAGCCCAGACTCTTCAAAAGCGGCACCTAGACCTAGAGCCTCGGCAATAGAAGGACGCAACGCATCAGGCATCGCACCTACACGTTTAGTAAAGTTGGCTAGATTGTCAGCACTAGCGAGACCCTTTGCGGCTAGTTCATTAATAGCACTACCTATACCGTTATAAGTTTCTTTAATCCCAAGATCACGAGTTTCTTTAAAAAGCCCCTTTAGAACACCTAATGATCTAGCAGCTTCTACACTTCCACCAGTGAAATCGTCGCCTAAAGCTACCCCAGCTTTATCCATTATATCTACAAACTCTTTGATCTCTTCTTTAGGAAGCCCCATGCGGCCACCTTGCTCTGCGATCCCGAGAAGATTAATACGACTGGTTCTAGAATGTAAAAGACCAAATGACTTTGCAAGATCATCTACCTCTTCCTTAGTCATGCCGGTAGTCTTCATGACATTACTTTGAGACTCTGACAGTTTACCGTTAAAATCTATAATTTGCTGCATCTGGAAGACTACACCAGTAAGAGTTGCAATAACACCTATAGTAAGCGCCTGATACTTATTAAAACCATTTGCCCATCGAGAAAGAGTAGATTGCGATGCGCGAGCTTTACCATTAAGCTCTTGCATACGCTGTTTTACGGTAACCAACTTTGCATTTAAATTATCAAATGCAGCAGTACCAGGAGTCATATTTTGAAGCTGAAGACTGAGCTTAGAAGCCTCAGTTTTAAGCTGGCGCATGGTAAGGCCAGTGATACCTATCTCCTTGCGCAAGACACCCATTCTAGTCTTGTTTAAATTGATCGTTTGAGTGTTACTCTTTAGAGCAGATGTAACACGTTTCCATTCTTCAGATCCTTTCTTATTTTGAGAAGCAAGACGTGCCTTCTCAGCTCTTAGGTCTTTATTGCTTTGGTTAAGCTTGCGATTTGCACGTTCTAGTTGCGAGAGCTCATTGCGTGCATCATCACCATCTATTTCAAAAGTGAATTTAAAAATCTCGTTAGATACGCGCTTTGCCATGGTAATAATTATACCTACAATTTTAAGAAGACATAACAGCTCTTATAGTAACGCAAAAAAGCCCGCTTAAAAGCGAGCTTTGATGAAATTCAAAAAACCAATCGTGCGATATACAACATGGTAAATATAACGAAAGTTTACATATATGTCATTATAACGCAGCATCAAATTTACTGGTGAGTGGAGTAGTGACATATTGATCATCGTCCATAAGAACCAAGTCTTTACTGTCTGGTTCTTTTTTCCATAAACTACCGGCATCTACTTCAATGCCTTCAATCGATACTAGATTTTCACGATTGCGGTAATATTCTAGAGCACCCATTATGGACGGAACATTAAAATCATAACATCTAGAGTCTCGAGGTCGTGAATGAGCATAGAAGAAATTCTAGTATTATCATTCTTATCTACACGAGAGAGCCGTGCATACTCATCGCCATTATAGTAAGTAAGCGATAAAGAATCATTGAACTGAAGAATGTAATCAACGTACTCAAAATCTTCATCATTCTCAATAAAACAACTCCTAAAAGGACGCTGCTTAATGTGCGCCTCGTCTAGCGCAGTGCGCTCACTAGCATCTACCAGAGGCAGCTGTAGCGATAATAAAGATTCATAATTAACAGCTCCTAGAACTGATGGGTTGAGAACTGAGTTCTCTGAATTTGTATGTATTGACATAACATAAAATTTAAAAACGGCCAGATAAGGTGTGTCAATACATACGTTTTATGGTAGGATTCGCTCGTGGTTTCCTGGAGAGCGCACCTTCTGGCCTTAGATTTTAAAAATAGAGATTGCATAAAACTTGTATTGACGATACGAAATAGCATAAAAAAAACCTGTAAAACAAGTTTACAGGCTTTTAATTGTCAATACATTACGTATGTGTAAATATATAGATTAATACTTGACAAGT
>NZ_MAAX01000080.1 GCF_002162835.1 Nonlabens dokdonensis | reverse complement strand
TTATAAAAGCCATTTCTAATTCAAAATCAACTAGCTTTGATGGTCCAAATGTTGGTTGATCAGCATTTGCTGGAAAAGTTTGCCCTTGTGGTCTGTGAATCGGAATATCTGATGGAATGATACTGCTTGATCTACCATGATAAGCTACTGGCATATGTAACCAATTAGGAAGGAGTGCATTATCAGGATCTCTAAACATCGTCCCTACATTAGTTGCATGTTCTTTACTACTATAGAAATCTGTATAATCGCCTATTAAAACTGGCAGCTGCATCTCAACTTCGTCCATTGCAAAAATTATGCGATCTCGGTGCTCCTTATTATCTCTCAATTCAGGATTCTCTTTATCAAAAATATCTCCTATCCTATTTCTTACCAATTTCCAAGTTTTTTTACCGTCTGATATAAAATCATTTAAAGTGTCTTGCATAAACATGTCATCGGTCAAAGGAACTGAATTGAAATAACCCATTTCTTGTAGCGCACCCAAATCAATTGCATAATCACCTATTCTAGTACCAATAGTAATTACATTATCTCTTGTAAGAAATACACCAAATGGTATATTTTGAATAGGAAAATGAGTATCACGATTATATCCTATCCATGAATTTCTTTTAGGGTCGTTAGTTTTATTGGGCATATTGTATTGATTTCTTGTTAAAAAGTATATTCAAATATATCATTTTAGTGTGGCATGAAAGCATCTGTAACCTATTTTTGTGATCTAATTTATATCAAATGGCTAACGTAGATAAAGAAATTTTCGATCTAATTGAACAAGAAAGAATTCGACAAACAAAAGGCATCGAGTTAATTGCTAGCGAAAATTACGTAAGTAATGATGTTCTAGAGGCAGCTGGCTCTATACTAACAAATAAATACGCTGAAGGGTATCCAGGAAAAAGGTATTATGGAGGATGCGAAGTAGTAGATAAAATAGAGAACATAGCAATAGAAAGAGCTAAAACTTTATTCAATGCAGAATACGTTAATGTACAACCGCATTCAGGAAGTCAAGCAAATACAGCAGTTTACCATGCATGTTTGAATCCTGGAGATAAAATCCTAGGATTTGATTTATCACATGGAGGTCATTTAACGCATGGATCACCGGTAAATTTTTCAGGTAAACTTTATGAAAATGTATTTTATGGTGTAGAGAAAGAAACAGGTCTTCTTAATTATGATGAAATTGAGCAAATTGCTTTAAATGAGAAACCTAAATTAATTATCGCGGGCGCTTCTGCTTATAGCAGAGAAATAGATTATGCGAGATTTAGACAAATTGCAGATAAGGCAAATTGCCTTCTACTAGCTGATATAGCTCATCCCGCTGGACTAATTGCAAAAGGAATTTTGATGGATGCGGTAAAACATGCCCATGTTTGTACTACAACTACTCATAAGACATTAAGAGGCCCTCGTGGTGGATTAATAATAATGGGAAAGGATTTTGAAAATCCCTTCGGTCAAAAGTTGAAAAATGGTAACTTAAAAAAGATGTCCACCCTATTAAATAGTGGAGTATTTCCTGGAAATCAAGGTGGACCATTAGAACATATTATTGCTGCTAAGGCAATTGCATTTAGAGAGGCACTATCGGAAGACTTTCTGAACTATATGGTGCAAGTTAAGAAAAATGCAACTGTAATGGCCGAAGAGTTTATCAAAAGAGGTTTTAAAATAATTTCTGGAGGCACTGATAATCATATGATGCTGATTGATCTCAGAAATAAAAATATCACAGGTAAGGAGGCTGAAGAGCTATTAGGAAAAATTCATATTACAGTAAACAAGAATATGGTTCCATTTGATACAGAATCTCCTTTTATAACTAGCGGAATAAGAATAGGAACACCTGCAATTACAACAAGAGGTTTAAAAGAGTCTGAAATGATTAAAATAGTTTCATTAATTGATAACTGCATTTCTAACAGAAATAAGATAAATTTAGAAAAGCTTAGAGAAGAAGTCTATTCTATAACTAATGGATTTCCCTTATTTCAGAATTAGTCTTGTAAAACTTGTTGATTAACAAAATCATATAACTAAACGTTGTATGATTTTTTTTGTTCAAAATTTAATTATTAATAAAAAATTAATCATTAGGCAAAAGTATATAACATCTCGAATTAAAAGGAGAATGGCTTTTAGTTTAATTCATTATAATTGAATTGTAAGCAAATAGACGTACTCGAAAACAAACATAGTAACGCTACATTTCAATTAAAACTATGAAACAATATATTACAAAAAGTTACGATTATAAGTATCGCATCATATAATAAATAAAAATATACATTAACTTAGAAGTATTAACAGAAAGAATAAATTACTATAGTATCATCATTATAATACTTATATAATTTAATTACAAAACAGATAATAATGATTAAAAC
>NZ_MAAX01000183.1 GCF_002162835.1 Nonlabens dokdonensis | reverse complement strand
CATCAATCTCGCGAACTATTTGTCCTTTTGCAATTCCACCCATGGCAGGATTACATGACATCTGACCGATAGTTTCAAGATTCATTGTAACTAACAACGTGCTCGCTCCCATATTTGCAGAAACAGCTGCAGCTTCACTACCTGCGTGACCTGCTCCTACTACTATAACATCATATTCTCTACTAAACATAGTCTATTGTTTCACGTGAAACATCTTTATTTTTTCGTTTTCCAGTTTCCGCATTACATCCTTTTCCTCATCCGTTTTATCCGGATAGCCACATAAATGCAACAACCCATGAACCATTACACGATGAAGTTCGTCTGTCTCGCTTTCTCGAAAGCGTAACGCGTTTTCTACAACACGATCCGTACTGATATAAATCTCACCATTGAGTAATCCATCTTCATTATAATCGAACGTAATAATATCAGTATAAGTATCATGATTCAAATAAGACTGATTGATCTCTAGAAGAAAATCATCAGAGCAGAAAACATAGGATAAATTTCCAATAGTTTTATCCTCGGAGGTAGCAACTGCATTCAACCAATTGCTATATTCTAGATCACCTAATGGCGCAAAATTATTCTGGTAATTAAATTCAATCATTAGATTTAAAATAGTCTTTCACCTTGTTCCGAAATTGCGGCTGCAAAGGTAATACTTGTCTATTTAATATCTCCTTGTTATTAAAATACTTAGATGCGTCTGGAATTTTAGCATTTGTGTTATTTAAAAAGTCTCTCTCATTAGTTCTAGCCTCACGCTGATTCTCTTCACCTTGCTCTAATCCCGCATCTTTTAACTTTAATAGATCATGCTGAATTTCCATCATGCGCTGTTGTACCTCACGATTAAAACCTTGGTCTAGAAGTTTACGTTCTACCGCCTTCATCTTTTCTGTGATATCTCCTACTTTGCCTTCAAGCCCTTCTCTACGTATCATATCTTCTAACTGACCTCGCAGTTCTTGCTGTTGCTTGTAAATTTCATAAATACGTTTTGCTTCTTCCTCACTCTCTCGATAACCTTGCTCCTCGCCTTCTCCATCGCCTTGACCTTCTCCATTTCCGTTACCATTTCCTTTACCTTTTCCATCTCCTCCTTTTCCATTTCCTTCTCCTGATTCTCCTCCTTTACCTTCGCCTCCTTCTCCAGATTCACCATTCTGGCCTGACTGACCATTTTGTCCAGATTCACCTGACTCACCAGATTGCCCACTCTGACCTGATCGACCGCTTTCTCCTGACTCACCAGATTCACCTTCTTTCCCAGACTCGCCCTCTTTTCCCTCTTTACCTTCCTTTCCTTCACCTTGCTTAGAAAGACTTTCTTGTTTTTTAATAATAGTTGGTAGTTGAAAACCTTCGCCCGGTTCACCACCTTGACCCATTCCAGGTTTAGGAATACTATTATTCATAGCATCTAAGGTATTACTTAACATATCTGCAAGAGTGTTAGCACCCTTGAATACAAATTGCTGAGATATTTGTCCATTCTGCATTTCAAATTCAGCAATTTGTTCTAAGGATTTCTCTAAATAATAATAAATATCAGTTACCTCATCATTGATTTCTTGACCTATTTTAGGATTACGCGTTGCTAACGCAAATAAACTGTCGTCTACATGTTCAAACGCCTTCTCTAAGTCCTTTTGTAACTTTAGTTTTTTACCTAAACTTGGACTTAGTCTATTCATTTGTTTCATGGACTCCATAAGTTCTTCTTCTTCTACCGAGAAAACTAGAAGGTTATCTAGAATTTGACGTAAACTATCTGCGTCCTCTTTCATTCCTTCCTGCTGCATGGATTGCATTTGGGATGCCATGGACTGTGCTTGCTTTTGCATTTTCTTAGCAGCACTTTTTTGTTTCTTCTTTGCATCAGAAGTCTTAGACTCTTGAAGATCATCACTAGATTGCTGTTGCTCCTCTTTAATTTCTTCAGACTCTTCTGGTTCAAATTCCATAGGCATAGGATCTTTTAAACCGTCATTCTCCTTTTCTAATTCTTCCAGTTCCTTTTCCCACTTCTTGTACTCTTCATTAAGCTTGTCTTGATCTTCCTTCTTATTTTCTTCATCATTTTTTTCTGATTGCTCTTTTTGTTTCTGTGCAATCTTTTGAAGCTCTTTTCCTAATTGTTCAAACTTTTGTTGCACATAATATCTTTTAGTAAGCTCAAGTAATTGTTCTAAATTTCTCTTTTGTTTTTTAGAATTCTTCTTAGACTTCTCCATTTTCTCATTCAGCTCCTCTGGAGTGAGCTTGTCTTGATATTCTTGCAATTCTTTGAGTAACTCTTCGTTCTTCTTTAATTCCTCTGCGCTTTTCTCCATACGATCCTCCAGCAATTCTTTCATAGGATCTTCAGCAGGATTAGACTTTTCAAGATTCTCTTTCATCTTTTCTAACTCCTGACGCATTTTTTGCTCTTGCTTCTGTTGATTCTTTAAAGCTTGCTCTAACTTACGTTTGTCATTAAAGCTACGCTCCTTTTTCTGTAACTGTTCCTTAGAAAGCTCATCCAGTTTTTCTTGCTGTTTTTCTTGTTCTTTGAGCGCTTCTTCTACATTTGTCAAAGACTCTTTTTGTTGTGAAAGCTGTTTGTCTTCAAACTCATCGTCAGATAGTTTGCGATAGGAAAAAACTTCTGACTTAGTAGATTTGTAATTACTAACTGCGTCATTATCAATCACTTCAAAGTAAAACTGATAGCTATTACCAGCTTCCAAAGGTACATTACCTGGAAAAGTTAATAGAAACTCGTCGAATGTACCGCGGTTACTACCTAAATCATATTCCTTAATTTGGGACACATCATCTGACGGATAGTAAACCAATTGCATTTTTCGAATTCCATAATCATCAGCCGCTTGTCCTCTGAAATACATCAAATCATCGTCTATAGAATCCTTTTTCATTTCTAGCTTTAATTCTGGATATTCATCCTTTACAACATCAATTTTAAAATTGAGCACCTCGTGATCTTGAATGTTCTCATTTGTAGTAGCAATGCTATATTTAAGTGGTTGTATAACCGCTTTCGCGAAAGCGAAACCATCATCTTTCTTCTCAAAACTGTTTCTAACATTGTTACTTATAAAGTCTACTTGTGAAGTATTTGAGGTATTTAATTTCCATGTGATAGTGGTTCCTTGTGGCACAATTGCATTACCAGTACTAGAAATTTTCTCGTCCTTTTTACCAGTATGTGACGGATAATCCATGAATAATTCAAAACCATTTAACACAGGAACATCGTCTACCTTTAATGTGTAACTCTTACTCCTAACCTCATTTGCCAAAAAATAAAATTGTGTAGTAGTAGCAGGCTTAGAAAAAATAAAACTGAATTTACCAGGAGCCTCTTGAGTCAAGAAGTAGGTTTGGTCATTAAAAACGATGGTAGCATTTTCAGGAATTTTACGGCCGCTCACCTCCACACTTAACTTAAAATCTCGTTTTTGTAAAGTGTTGAGATCTTTATTAAGAATTTTAAAGGTGAATGGTGCTGGCGGAATGTACTCGTTATTAAAATCTGCAACGCGTTTTGCACTGTCAGTAATTATTTCATTGTTGCCGGTGAATAAGAGTCCAGCAATAATTACCACCGGAATTGCGAGATACGGTAAGTATTTCTTGTTCTTTTTATAATCAATAGCTAGTGTAAAAGGAATGGGTTTTAATTCTTCACTCTTTTGATTAATACTTGCCCATGTGAGCTCATCGTCTCCTCCATTTTTATGTAATTGCAATACATTGATTAACTTATCAGACACTTCTGGAAAGTGCGTCCCTATCATGTTACTTGCATCTCTAAAATCAATCCCTTTAGATAACTTAAACAATCTTGCTAAAGGAATACCTATAAAACGGATGAGTAGAAATACTTCAGTTATTATAAAGAGTGAAAAAAGAATGGTTCTTCCCAAAGGATTTAACCAAAGGAAATACTCTACAACTACTGTAAATAGAAAGTATAACAATCCTAATGATAGGAAAAGAATCAATCCTTTAATCAATTCATTACGGTAGTATTTACTTATAAAACGTTTGAGCTTTTGCTCTATGATTTCAAAATTTGTCATTTTGTATTTTGTCGTGTACTAGTCGTAAATATAACGGATTAGACTGAGGTTTATGATACTACTCTATGTAAGAGGTTTTCTTATCTAGCATATGGAGTTACAAGTCATCCAAACGGCGTTCTATTGGGTAGGTTTTTAAGTAATTCTTAACGTTTGCGACTATGTTGTATATTTAACTCTTTATCTTATTTCTGAAAATGAAAGATCTTAAGTATTTATCAGCATATATCGTTCCTTTATTTTGTATCATAGGAATCACGTATAGAGAAACGTGGTTATTCCTAACTCCATTTATCATATTTATTATTGTTCCCTTAGTAGAACTATGGATGCCGTCCTTAAAATCAAATCTAACTGAAGAAGAAAAAGAAAGTAAAATAAAAAACAGTTTTTTTGACGTGTTACTATGGCTCAATGTACCTATAATTTTTGGTACACTATTTTACGGGCTTTACTCCTATTCTACTCAATCTTACGAGACGTATGAAATGATAGGTTTAGTTTTTTCTTTAGGAATCGTTGCTGGAAGTAATGGAATAAATGTAGCTCATGAATTAGGTCATCGTCAAGAAACTTGGGAACGGTTTTTAGGTAAGCTATTGTTACTTCCTAGTTTATATATGCATTTCTATATAGAGCATAATTACAATCATCATTTAAAAGCAGCAACGCCAGAAGATCCTGCCAGTGCTCGATACAATGAAAATCTTTATGCATTCTGGTTGCGATCTGTAACTACTCAATATACCAGTTCTTGGAAAATTCAAAACCGTTTAAATAAAGCTGCTGGTAGATCTTTTTTATCACTTAAGAATGATATGTTTTGGTACACTATTGTTCAAATCTCTTATTTACTTTTTATAGGATTCATTTTTTCATGGTCTACCATGTTCATAGCTTTAGGAATAGCATTTGTAGGTTTTTCATTGCTTGAAATTATCAATTATTTAGAACATTACGGTTTACGAAGGGCTAAGAAAAAGTCTGGACGTTATGAACTAGTGCGTGAAATTCACAGCTGGAACTCTAATCATGCGCTGGGTAGAATTTTGTTATACGAATTAACACGACATAGCGATCATCATTACAGAGCTAACAAAAAATACCAACTACTCGACTATCACGATGTGAGTCCACAATTGCCTTACGGCTATCCTACCATGATGGTCATTGCTACTATTCCACCGTTATGGTTTTCTATAGTGAATAAGTATGTTCCTGAGGAGATGGTGGCGTTGAGTAAAGTTTAATATAAAGGGGTAGACCTTATTTTCATTAAGTATTCTGTAAACATTGTTATATCTACATAGAAAAAATAATAAGCTTTAATTAAATGAAAGAATTTTGGAAAGCTTGGAAAGAGCGATTTAGAAGCACAAACAAAAATAATGACACAACGACAGTAGAAAATTACTATAGAGATAAAGATAGAGAAACAGGCAATAATGGTAATTGGTTCAAATATCTCTTTATTTTCTCGGCATTATTGATCATCTCAACATTTGCCATATCCAAGTACAGGAAGAAAGAATTTAATTCCTATAGTAAAAAAACTAAAGCAAAAGTACTATTAGTCAAATTCAACTTCCAACCAGATGGATCAGGCATGAGTTCTACTGGATATGGTTTTGATCGTATTGAATATCAATATAATGTTGAAAATAAAACTTACAAAAACTATCAAGATATAGTAAATTTTGAGTACAAAGAATATTTTGAAAGTGACATTACAAAATCTGATTCGATTTTTATTATTTATGACTCTAGAAATCCACAACATAGTAAGATCCAAAAATTAAAAGAATAAAGCCTTTTCCTAAAGGGCAGAATTAATTCTGCCCTTTAGGAAAAAGTGGTGGCAATGCATAACTAACAGTAATAAATTCTCAACTCATAACTAGAATCCCTAACTTTGCGCTCCATTAAAAAATGCTAAGAAATGAGTACAGATGTACGTGTAAGATTTGCTCCTAGTCCTACGGGACCACTTCATATAGGTGGTGTAAGAACAGCACTTTTCAACTATTTATTTGCCAAAAAACACAACGGAACTTTTATCCTGCGCATAGAAGATACCGATCAAAATAGGTATGTGGAAGGTGCAGAAAACTATATTGTTGAAGCATTAAACTGGTGCAACATTCCTTATGATGAAGGACCTAGCAAAGAAGGAAATTGCGGGCCATACCGTCAAAGTGAGCGTAAAGATATGTACCGCGCTTTTGCAGAAGAATTGATTGAAAAAGAAGCAGCCTACTACGCATTTGACACTGCAGAAGAACTTGCTCAAGCACGATCTAATGCTGAGGCTAATAAAGAAACTTTTATTTACAATCATAATAATAGGTTGAGCTTTACCAACTCGTTGACGCTTTCTAAAGAAGAAGTTCAGGAAAGAATTGATCGTGGTGACGATTATACTGTACGTTTTAAACCAGAATTGAAAACGTTGAACATGTACGATGAAATCCGTAAAGGGATTGAAATCGATACCAGTCTTCTAGATGATAAAGTACTTTTTAAAAGTGACGGAATGCCTACTTACCACCTAGCAAATGTGGTAGATGATCATGAAATGAAAATTTCTCATGTAATACGTGGTGAAGAATGGTTGCCGAGTATGGCGTTACACGTTTTGTTATATGAAAGCTTCGGTTGGGAACGTCCTAAATTTGCACACTTACCGCTGATTTTAAAACCTACTGGTAAAGGAAAATTGAGTAAACGCGATGGTGATAAAATGGGCTTTTCTGTATTTCCGTTAGAGTGGAAAGATCCTAAAAGTGGTGAAATTTCTACTGGTTTTAGAGAAGATGGTTTTTTACCTGAAGCTATGGTAAATATTCTTGCCTTCTTGGGCTGGAATCCAGGAACAGAACAAGAAATATTTAGTCTAGATGAGTTGGTTCAGGCTTTTAGTCTAGAAAAAGTGAATAGTTCTGGTGCTAAGTATGATCCAGAAAAGGCAAAATGGTTCCAGCAGCAATGGTATGTAAAACAAGATGATGCTGTTATAGGTGCCGCTTTCGCGAAAGCGTTACAAGAAAAAAACATCTCATACGGTTCACAGGAATATGTAAATATGGTCGCTGGACTTGTTAAAGAACGTGCTGTTTTTACAGAAGATCTTTTTGAATTGGCTGGATTCTTTTTCACCGCTCCAGATTCTTATGATGAGAAAAATGCTAAAAAATCATGGAAAGAAGATACTAACGAGACCATGTCTAAAGTGATTGAAGTAATTAAAAATACTGATGATGACAGTGCTGCAGGATTGAGTACTGCTGTAAAAGGCTGGATTACTTCTCAAGAAATAGGTTTTGGAAAAGTAATGATGCCATTAAGACTTGCTTTAGTAGGTAGTCTTATGGGTCCAGATGTTTTTGAAATTGCTTCTATGGTAGGTAAAGAAGAAACAGTAAAGCGTATTGAAACCGCGATGGAAAAGTTGGGATAACGTAGAAATAAATTTTACTATTAAGCCTGTTAGAAATAATACCTAACAGGCTTTTTTGTGTAATTAATTGTGTAATAAGTTTAAGTGAGAGACCTCAGATAAGTTTAAAAATACTCCAATCCATGGTTTTATAATAAGGAACTAAATTTTCTGAGATTAGAAATAAAACCTCGCTCCTACACTTATAAAACTAAAGTTTCCATCAATATCTTGACCAGCAGCATTTGTACCGGTTAGGGCGTCAACAAATGAGTAATGGTAATGAGCAGTGATTCTAAAGTCTCTCACGCCTCCAGAAAAACCGACTACACCATTGAGATTAACTGGCATTGAATTTTGTAACTCATTTAATTGAACGGCATTAAATCCACCAGTAAAGGACTCTTCATAACGATCTTCATTATCTATTTTTAATTCGCCATTAAGTTGTAACGCTGGTCCGGCTTCTATAGAAAAGTAATCTGACTGAGCAATTTTCCAGGCTAGCAAGAATTTTATTTCTACACCTAGCATATTCATATCTATTTGATCACCAGTTAAGTTTTCATTTACTGAGAAATTATGATTAAAAATTCCTAATGAATAAATCAAATCAAAATCATCTCTGAAATCACCACGTGTTTCAAAATTGATAGAAAAACCAGTTCCTTGTGTTACCTCAACATCATCACTAGTAATATTGAAGAAAGTAGCGTCTACTCCTAGACCTAAACGGTTGTTATAAGAAGTTTTACGCGACGGGATAGAATAATTAATGGCTGGAGCCAGCTTTGAGTTTAATTCTATTTCTTCGTAGCTGCCTTGATAAGATGAAACAGCAATTGATTCTGTAAGTAGATTTTGAGCGGTTGAAGGAAAAATGAGCGTTATCAACAAAAAAGTAAAAAGTGTATATTTCATAACATATGTAACAATATGAACAAAAATAACACTAATCAAGAGTAACTAGATTACTTTTATATCAATCACATTTTCTAACCATTAAAATATATAATTATGGATCTCGGAGTATTTTTAATACCTATTGTTCTTGTAATAGGCTTTTTCTTATTATTAGGAACCTTTTTTACAGTAAAACAACAAACTGCAGCGGTAATAGAGCGTTTTGGTAAATTTACTAGTATGCGACAGTCTGGTTTGCAACTTAAAATTCCTGTAATTGATAAAATCGCAGGAAGAATCAACTTAAAAATCCAGCAGCTAGACGTTATAGTAGAAACTAAAACAAAAGATGATGTATTTGTACGTCTTAAAATCTCTGTGCAATTTCAAGTACGTAGAGAGAAAGTATATGATGCATTTTATAAATTACAGAATCCACACGATCAGATTACAGCGTATGTATTTGATGTAGTACGAGCTGAAGTTCCTAAAATGAAACTGGATTACGTTTTTGAAAAGAAAGACGATATCGCAATTGCGGTAAAGCGTGAATTAAATGATGCGATGATGGATTATGGTTATGATATCATTAAAACACTTGTAACAGACATAGATCCAGATGTACAGGTAAAGGCTGCAATGAATAGAATTAACGCCGCAGAGCGTGAAAAAACAGCTGCAGAATATGAAGCAGAAGCAGATCGTATTAAAATAGTTGCAAAAGCACGTGCAGAAGCAGAATCAAAGCGTTTACAAGGTCAAGGTATCGCAGACCAAAGAAGAGAAATTGCTCGTGGACTTGAAGAAAGTGTAGATGTCCTTAACAACGTAGGTATTAATTCTCAAGAAGCAAGTGCATTAATTGTCGTTACCCAGCACTATGACACATTACAATCATTAGGTGAAGAAACTAACTCTAACTTAATCCTTTTACCTAATTCTCCTCAAGCAGGTAGTGATATGCTTAATAACATGATTGCCAGCTTTACTGCAAGTGCACAAATAGGAGAACAAATGAAAAAGACTGCTGGTAAAAAAGATGCTGAGACCAAGAGAGAACGACCATCAAAAGAAGAAGATACATCTAGATATGACGATGATATTTAAATAGCTCTCATGAAACAAAAAAATGCGATCAAATTTGATCGCATTTTTTATTTAAAAGTCTTTAAAACTTTACTTTTTTAGGCCTATTAATTTGTTAACTACTTTAAGAACTACTGCTTTTTTTGCTATGGAACCTACAATGTTTGATAAAATAGATACCGCAGATAAGCTTTCTTTAACTTCATTTACTTGCAATTTCATCGTTTCTTGATGTACTTGCTGCTGTAATTTAAGATACCTTAAATCACGATCCATTTCTTCAAAACTACTGTAAACTCTCATACTTCTCTATTTTTATGTCCTCATTATCATTGAAGAATTGGGCACTAGCTTTGCGTAATAATCTCTTCTCTAAGAATTTCTTTAAAAATAAAGTGAGAACAAACATAAGAACCAAGTATATTACTCCTACAATAAGATAGCCTAATGCTATACTATCTAAGGCTTCACCCATATATATAGCAAGGGAAACGCTTAAAAATAATAAAGCAATCAATAAGAAGAATCCTAATATAAGTTTATAAGTACCTGAAACTACTCCTTTCATGATCTTCTTAAAAAGATCAAGTTTATGGTAACTTATCGATGACTCAATATAATCTTGAGTCGCCGTAGTGAATTCATTAAAATTGTCAGTTATACTGTTTCCCAAATCTTAAAATTATGCGTTAACTTTTGCAGCTTCTTTCTTAATTGCGTTTTGAACAGAAGCTGGTTTTTGTAGCTTAGCATTTTGCTCACGTAACTGCTCTAATTTTGCTTCTAGTGCTACAATTGCATCATCTGCTTTATAACTAGCACTTGATAATGCGGTTTCAATACGATCTCCTACAGTACCTCTTAATTCAGTTGCTTTGGAAGATACAGTTGAAGTAAGCTGTGAAGCTTTATCAGAAACCTGTGCATAAGTCTTACGAGCTTGCGCATCAATATCCTTTTGAGCTTTCTTTGCTTGTTTCTTTAATTTTTTTCTAGTTTTTTCTCCACTATCTGGAGCATAAAGCATTCCTGCGGCAACACCTATGGCTGCTCCTGCTACTAATGCTACTAATGTATTTGATGACTTTGACATGTGTATAATTTTTTGTGTTCCACAAAGTTAGAGCTAAAGTCATTTGATTAAGGTTAATAGTGAGTTAAGCTTACAAACATTATTATTAAATCCTTATTAATTCCGTGAATTTTCTGTTAATAATAGTTAAAACCATATTTTAATCATAGCGTTTTTGGTAAAATGTTTCTATTAAATATGATTACACTTATATCGTTAAAAACTGTTCTAAGGTATTGTTAAGTATTCCGCTTTCGCGAAAGCGGAACACCTATAATTTTTATTTTAAACATCAAGCTTTGCCCACGTATCTCGCAAAGTAACTGTACGATTGAATACCATTTTCTCGTCTGTAGTATCTGGATCTACACAAAAATATCCCATACGTTGAAATTGAACCGTCTCTCCTACTTCAAGGTTTTTCATCGCAGGCTCTGCCATGGCAGTGATGACATTTAAAGAATCTGGATTTATGAATTCCATGAAATCCTTTTCTTTATCAGTATCTGGAGAAGGAACTGTAAAAAGACGATCGTATAGTCTTACTTCTACAGGTAACGCATGAGATGCACTTACCCAATGAAGGGTTCCTTTTACACGACGCATACTAGCCTCTGTACCACTACCACTCTTAGAATCTGGATCGTAAGTCGCATGAATTTCAGTTATTACACCATTCTCATCTTTGATACAGCCTTCACCTTTAATGATATAACCATTCTTAAGACGTACTTCTTTTCCATTCTTTAAACGGAAAAATTTCTTGTTTGCTTCTTCTCTATAATCTTCTCGTTCTATATATAATTCTCTTGAAAAAGGAACTTCTCTAAAACCTCTAGACTCATCTTCTTGACTATTTTCTGCCTGAAGCATTTCCACTTTATCTTCTGGATAATTAGTAATAATGAGTTTTACTGGATCTAGGACACACATGACACGATCTGCTGCTTTATTTAAATCATCGCGTAAATGAAATTCAAGGTGATTCATGTCTACAAGATTATCACGTTTTGCAATACCTATGGAATCTGCAAAGTTTTTAATGGCATTTGCTGTATAACCGCGACGTCTTAAACCGGAAATAGTAGTCATACGAGGGTCATCCCATCCATTAACGACTCCTGCTTCTACCAGTTTTTGAAGTTTACGCTTACTTGTTACTGTATGTGAAACGTTCCTACGGGCAAATTCACGTTGTTTAGGGCGTATTTTATTAGGATCTACAACTTGATCAAGGAACCAATCATAAAGTTCTCTATGAGGCTTAAATTCTAATGTACAGAAGGAATGAGATATTTGTTCTAGGTAATCGCTTTCTCCATGAGTCCAGTCGTACATAGGATAAATCTTCCAGTCACTACCTGTTCTATGATGGTCACGATTTACCACACGATACATGATAGGATCACGCATCAACATATTGTTAGACTGCATGTCTATTTTGGCACGAAGGATATGTTCACCTTCACCATATTCACCATTCTTCATTCCCTCAAAAAGGGCTAGGTTTTCTTCTACACTTCTATTGCGATAAGGTCCATCTACTCCAGGTTCTGTCGGTGTACCTTTTTGGATGGCCATTTCTTCACTGGACTGCGAGTCTACGTAGGCTTTACCGTCTTTAATCATTTGTACAGCCCAATCGTATAATTCTTGAAAATAGTCTGAAGCAAAACATAGATTATCCCATTCATAACCCAACCATTTTACGTCTTCTTGAATCGCCTTTACATACTTTGCTTCTTCTTTTGCAGGATTAGTATCATCAAAACGTAGATTAACCGGTTGATTGTACTTTTCTCCAAGACCAAAATTGAGGCATATAGCACTAGAGTGCCCGATATGTAGAAATCCATTAGGTTCTGGTGGAAAACGGAATCTTAATTTATCCTTAGAAAGACCATTTGCTAAATCATCTTCTATAATATCTTCTATAAAATTATTAGGTCGTGTTTCTTCGCTCATCGTTGCTGCTCGTTTTAAGAATACAAATTTAATCTTTATTTTACTGCTAGCGCAGTACGTCCTATCTTTGTTCTATGCATAAAATAAGATTAGAAAACGTAAGAGTTTATACCAATCATGGTTGTCTTCATGAAGAAGAATTAATAGGTAGTGAATACCGAGTAGATCTAGAAGTAATAGCCGATCTTTCTAAAAGCGCCCTAAGTGATGATCTCAATGATACTGTAGATTATGTCTCACTAAATAAAATTATTGTAGAGGAAATGGCTGTGCGGTCTAAACTACTTGAACAAGTCGCTCAACGCATTTTAACTCGTATTTTTAAAGAAGAATCTCTCGTACAACATGCTGAAGTAAAAGTTGCAAAAATCAATCCTCCAATAGGTGGTGATGTTCAAAGTGTAATCATCATCATGAGTGAGGAAAGAAAATAAGATCGTTATTTTCTTAAAATCAAAATAGGAATCGAGTAATTTATTGTTATTTTTGCCATCCACTTATGGTACCATGGCCGAGCGGCTAGGCATGGGTCTGCAAAACCTAGTACAGCGGTTCGAATCCGCTTGGTACCTCTTAAATCCTCGATCTTAATTGATTGGGGATTTTTTTTCATCCATCTTAGGTTGTACCTTTTCCTTAAATTCTTCCATTCCTTCCAGTTCTGGATCTATAGGACGCACCTCTTCAGTTTCTGGCATTAAATGAAATTGATTCTCTATATCTTCTGTCGCACTAGGAAAAGCTCCTTTAAATATTAATACAGCACCACAAATAAACATGATGATAGCTATTAATCTTTTAAGCCAGTAAATTCTCAATGGTGTTAGGTATCTATTCAAGCTTTTGGCAAGAATAATTTTACCTATATCTACTATAAAATAGGTGATCAATACGGTAGAGAAGAAAACAGTAATACGCTCGCCATCATTATCTAATTGTGGACTGAAAACCACTATAAGACCTAACCAAAATCCTAATACGCCTATATTAATAAAATTGAGTAGAAAACCCTTTATAAATAAAGTGAAGTAATTATTTTTTTTTACTACTAGAACGTTAGTATCAACCTCTTTAAGAAATGTTTTTTTTGTTTTTACAAAAGAAACAATACCATAAATACACAATATACTACCACCAAAAATGAATAAGCTAGGATCATCCTTTAACTTATCCAGTATACTAGAAGTCATAAAATAAGCAGCAAGTAAGAACAGAATATCTGCAACAATAACGCCAGCATCTAAGGATAGTGCTGCCCTGAAACCTTTAATTGCACTGGTTTCTAATAGGGCAAAAAAAACAGGTCCTATTAGAAATGCCATAACAAGACCTAATGGTAAAGCTTTTAAAATATCTTCAAGCATTCAAAAATTGATTATGCTCAAAGGTAGGAAAAGACTATAGGTTTACAAATAGGGAATAAGTTTTGTTGTGTTCCCGCTTTCGCGAAAGCGAGAACCATATAAACTCTTTAAAAAATATTAGTCGATAATATTAATAGTACCTCCGAAAAGCGTTTTCTTATCAACGTTTGCAGGGTTACCATAAACGGTCACATCACCACCTGCTCTTACGTTAATATCTACCGTTTGTGTAGCATACACTTCTACATCACCACCGGCTTGAACTTTTACCTTTGTATAATCTGATTTAAGTTTTGCATTTTCTACAATACCGCCAGTATTTACAACAACGATTTGATCTTCTACCTGACCAGATAAATTAATTATACCACCAGTAACTGCTCTTAGATCTAGGTTTTTTACTGCAAGTCCGGCTTTTACAGTGGCTCCTTCTTGTACTTTAATTTCTAATCTATCTTGTTCAATTAATTCATTAGAAAGAACAATAGAACCTTCATTTGCATCTATGGTTTTTAACTCTTTATAATAAACATGTACAAAGGTTTCTGTACCATCAAAAATCTTATCTGTTTGCATTCTAATCTTTAAAATGTTATTTTTTTGTACGTACTCAACATATTGAGCATCTTCTCCAGAAATAATGATTTTATTCTCATTAGACTTAACAAGATTAACCGTAACTAGATCAAAAGTTTTTATAGTATTAAAATTAGAAACTACTGTTTCTATAGGGTTTTGAGAAAAACTAAAAAATGATATTAAAAGCGCTGCAAGTGTAAATAGATGTTTCATAATTAATATTTTTTTTTAAAGACTTACTTTTTTAAGGGATGTTACAGTTCGATTTAAACTAACATTTAAAACGAAAAAGCGGTATTTAATTATAAATACCGCTTTTTACTAACCAACCAAAAAACTTTATGAAAATTACTCTTAATAACCTTCATATTTATAGATACAAAACCCATGCCATTAATGAATTAAATATATTAAAATAAAAAAATCCCAAACATCTAAAGATGATTTGGGATTTCATACTAACCAACCAAAAAACTATGATTTTACATCTAAATCTCAAGCGAGATTGTCATCAATGTAAAAATCAAGAATATTTGATCTAGAGTTTCTCAGGCTCTAGATTACAAATATCTTACTATTACAAGGATATATGTAAAATGTTTAAACAAGAAAATTATATAATCGTTAATAAGTAATTTTTACCGTTTAACGGTGTATTAATTCTTAACTGTTTTAACAAATTCATAGGTTATACTCATTGATTTATTAGACACGTTTGCAATAATTGTATCATTTAATAGAGAATAACGTATATGGGTAGGAAACTCATTTTGAAAATTTACGGCTGTAAAGCTTTTACTTGCCATCTCTCCTTTCTCAAATAATGTAGGACTTTCATTTACACCACTTACTTCTCTAAACCAAGGAGCATTTATATTACCTAATTTATCAAGTTTTTTAATTCTTAAATGCTCTTTAATAATTGTATCACCTTGCTGCAAGGTATATCCATGTCTATAAATGCCACCAGCTTTTGTAGAAAATCATTTTTCATAGGTTACCGTATTATCAATTTCATGTGTACGTATCCATGAACCTGGTTACCATGAGAAATGATCTTAAGCAGTATCTTCTTGTTTAAAAGAACTAGCTATAGTAAAATTATAACCAGTAAAATAAAATATTTCACATCAATGCCTTTTCCCTTTCCAGGTACCACCATATTTATAATTAGCTAGTGATTGATGCTTTTCAGTACAAGTCTTACAACAGAAAATCCATTTCTTTCCTGCTGTAATCTGTACTCTATACATTACAGTATCTTCTTTTTTACAAGTAGCACAAATTTTAGTTTTCATGAAGCTTCTGCACAGGTAGAAGTCTCTTCACAACTAACACCTAAATTAAATTTATTACCTAATTAACAATGTTAACTTTCAACCTCTTCCCTACTTCCTATCATCCAGAAATCCAGGTGTTTCTTAACAAGGTCTGCATTTTTAACTTTTACATAAACTTCATCACCTAGTGTGTATGTATTTTTAGTCTTACGACCTACTACAGCAAATTCTTCTTCTACATATTCATAACTATCGTCATCTAGATCTCCTAGACGTATCATTCCTTCACACTTGTTAGAAATGATCTCTACATAAATACCCCAATCAGTAACTCCTGAAATTACTCCTAGGAATTCCTCATCGGCATGGTCTTTCATGTATTTTACTTGCATGTATTTAATGGAATCACGCTCTGCTTTAGAAGCAAGAATTTCCATTTCAGAAGAATGCTCGCATTTTTCTTCATAAAGATCTTCACTAGCAGTTTTACCACCATCTAAATAATGCTGTAATAAACGATGTACCATAACATCAGGATAACGACGTATAGGACTTGTAAAGTGAGAGTAATAATCAAATGCTAGACCGTAATGACCTATATTATTTGTAGAATAAACGGCTTTAGACATGGTACGAATAGCAAGAGTATCTACCATATTTTGTTCTTTAGCACCTTTTACATCGCTTAATAATTTGTTCAATGATTTAGTTACCGTTTTACGATCTCTCAAATCTAGACTATGACCAAATTTTACTACAATATTCTTTAAAGCTCCTAATTTCTCATCATTAGGCTCATCGTGAATACGATAAACAAATGTTTTCTTAGGTTGTTTCTTTCCTATAAAAGCGGCTACTTTCCTATTAGCTAGTAGCATGAATTCTTCAATGAGTTTATTAGCGTCTTTAGAAGTTTTAAAATAAACTCCTACAGGTTCTGCAGCATCATTAAGATTGAACTTTACCTCTGTTTTATCAAAACTCAACGCTCCAGAATCCATACGTTTGGCACGCATATTTTTTGCAAGCTCATCTAATTTTAAAGTAGCTTCTACTATCTCAGGTTTTATAGAAGTTTGCTTTCGCGAAAGCGAGATATCTTCAGGAATTTCACCTTTACCAGTTTCTATGATGTGTTGTGCTTCTTCATAAGCAAATCGCTGGTCTGAATGGATCACAGTACGACCGAACCATTCTTTATGAATTTTACAATCATTATCCATCTCAAAAACAGCAGAGAAACAAAGTTTATCCTCATGCGGATTTAAAGAACAAACACCATTAGAAAGTACTTCTGGCAACATAGGTACGACACGATCTACCAGGTAAACCGATGTTGCGCGTTCATAAGCTTCATCATCTAGCACTGTTCCTTCCTTTACATAATGAGAAACATCTGCAATGTGAATACCTATTTCATAATTTCCATTTTCTAAAGTTTTAAATGATAATGCATCATCAAAGTCCTTAGCATCTGCCGGATCAATGGTATAAGTTAAAGTATCACGCATATCGCGACGCTTTTCTATTTCATGACCAGATATGGATTTATCTAGTTCTTCTGTATATTTTTCAACCTCTGTAGGGAATTCATAAGGAAGACCGTATTGTGCAAGTATTGCGTGTATCTCTGTGTCGTGTTCACCAGGTTCTCCTAGAATATCTTTTACTCTACCGTTAGGTGAATCTTGTTTATCATTCCATTCTACAAATTCTACAAGAACAACTTGACCATCTTTGGCTCCATTGATTTCACGACCTGGAATAAAGAAGTCAGTAGATATTTTAGGATCTGTAACGTTTACAAAGGCAAATTTTTCATGAACTTGTATTTCTCCTACAAACTCTGTCTTTTTACGTTTAATAACTCTGGTAATTTCTCCTTCAGGCTGCTGTCCTCTTTTTCTATGGTACACATAAACTTCTACTTCATCACCATTAAGCGCTTGACCTAGAGAACGTTTAGGAATCATGATATCTTCTTCAAGTTCCTCAGTTATCACATAACCAGTACCTCGAGTACTTACATCTATTCTACCGGTATAGTAATCTATGGCTTTTATGATCTTGAACTTACCTCTATCAACTTCTTCAATTTTACCTTTTGATTTAAGCTGGTGTAATTTCTTTATTACCTGATTGCGGCCACTGGAATCTGTAATTCCTAGCTTAGAGCAAATTTGTTTGTAGTTGTATGTTTTGTTGGGATCTTGTTTAATCGCATTAAGCACAGACTGGCTTAAATTAGGAAACTTCGTCTTTGAGTTTCTTTTTTTCTTTTTCTTCATATTGTAAACAAAGTTAATCTATTAGTACTGTTAAGAATTTAAATCTTTACAAAAACCTTATTGTTAAACATTTAGTTAACTGTACTTAACATTTAATTAAGAAAAAAGAGTAACTTTGTAAAACTTTTAGCGTCATATAAGAGTTAATAATTACACATGAGAATTAAAAAACCACTTTTATCTACTTTTATCTTTGCAGGAATCTTACTTGCAGGCATCGTGGTACTTTACTTTTTAACATCAGTAGCGCTTCAACCTAATGCTGGTACTTCAAACAGTTCTACAATACCGGCTATTAACAGCGTAGATCAAAACGTGTAATAACTTTTCTTATCCTCTTCTCATTTAAGGTAATCAAAGAATTTTTATTTCTCCTCTTTCCATAATTCATTTAATTATTTAACTGCATAATTAATCCTACTCCAGTTATATTAATTAGACCATTTGCTTTTAAAATTTATTTACTGTTATTAACACATATAAACAATATCATTTTTTCTTTTTTAAAATTTAAATAAAATTGATGATGATGATGTAGTGTGAATAGCGGTATAACTTTACTGTAAAAAATTAGGATTATTATAAGTTGTAAACTTATGCTCAGTTATACACATGTTGTCTAAACGTTAACTAATTGTAAAGTAAAATAATACCTATAAGATTATCTTGTTATTGACATTTGTTAACAAGCTTTATTCACATCAAATTGTAGATAATATAGACCATTTTTTAATGTGTATTTCTTCCTAATTCTAGCTTAAAACTAGCTAGAAAATTCATGAGTTATATTTAGGATTTCTGGATTAAAAATCTCTATGGAATTTTTAATTTTAAATTCCTAATAGAATTTTTGCATTTCTATTAACATGTTATTTATGGCTTATTCTATTTTAAAAATAGCCGTTGTTAATAACCGTAATTCTATAATCTTATCATGCTTAAATTATCAGTAATTTACATTTTAAGAATAAGCAGTATTTTTTTATACATAATTGTCAATCAATGGTATAACTCATTATTAATTACCCTTATTCACAGTTATATACGGTTATTAACAATGAATTTAACGCCTGAATATTGTTAATGAAACTATTTAATTTTTATCCTTCTACTTGTATTATAAAATTACTTTTGTAAAAACACATCTCTAATGAAAATCTCTATAGGAAACGATCACGCTGGACCAGATTATAAACACGCAGTAGTTAAAATGCTTGAAGAAAATGGTCACCAAATTACCAATCATGGAACTGATACCTTTGATAGTGTAGACTATCCTGATTTTGCTCACAAAGTTGCTCAAGATATTCAAGAAAACCGTTCACAAATAGGAATAGTTATATGCGGTAGTGCACAAGGTGTTTCTATGACGGTTAATAAGTATCAAAATGTGCGTGGCGCTGTATGCTGGATTAAAGAAATTGCTGGACTTGCCCGTGAGCACAATAATGCAAACGTGATTTGTATTCCAGCACGTTATACTTCCATTCCACAAGTACTTGCTATGGTTCAGGTGTTTTTAGAAACTGAATTTGCCGGTGGACGTCATGAGAACCGTGTGAACAAGATAGCATGTTCATAAGTAAAATTCCTGCGTAGGCAAGAATTTGGAGGTTTGATAATTAATAAATGAATTTTTCCGCTTTCTCGAAAGCGAGATTCATAAAATCTATTTCTCATACTATAGTATCTATAATCTTATAACATGAACCTTAACAAACGGCAACAGTATTTAGATCTAGGCAATCAGCTAGCAAATAAACACTTGCATCTCAATTTTGACAATCATTGTTACTGGCGTATTGCACTAGATAATACCTTATTTGCACCGTGGAAAAATGTTGTTCCAGCACCTGCTTATAGAAATATTACCGAAGACCAGCTGGATTATGTTATTCATCTTTTGAAGAGTTATCTAGATGACGAGCAGCTCTTAATGGAGCATAATAGGATTTCTTTAGCTTATAGAGGTAAGAAATGACAGTATTTTTGGACTGAGTAAATACAACATTCTTTTATGTTTTTATTTGAGTAAAAATTGTAATTAATAAAAAGTAGGTGTTGGATCGTAGAGATTCTCACCTTCGTGGGAATTCATGAGAAAAGAAGCTACTATTATTATTCACCAGTTAAGAACGGCGGTACATCCACATAAAAAATTGATGGAGATATGGCGTGATCTAGAAGAATTTGATGATCAAGATAAAGAAGAAACTCTCGATGATCTGGATGCGAGACGTCAGGAGTTTATGGCTACTGGTGATGAAGAATTTGGTAATATGCTAGAGAAGATTATTACTGATATACGTATAGGAGTGAAGCCACCACAACCTAAAAACGTTCCTAAACAGTTTTAAATGAAAACAGTAATTAAATCATTTAATGAATTTAGTATTGAAGAACTTTATGCGGTTTTAAGACTTAGATCTGAGGTTTTTGTGGTAGAACAAAACTGTGTTTATCAAGATATGGATGGAAAGGATCAAAAAGCTACTCATATTTTAGGTTATGAAAAAGATCAGCTAGTCGCTTACACTCGTTTTTTTAAACCAGGTGATTATTTTGAGCAAGCTAGCATCGGTAGAGTAGTGGTAAGTCCTTCACAAAGAGGTAAATCTTATGGAAAAGAGATTATGCTTACTAGTCTCGCTTTCGCAAAAGCGGAACATTTTCCTTCAGTAAAAATATCTGCACAATGCTATCTCGATAAATTTTATACAGACTTAGGATTTATTTCTACAGGCGAGAAATATCTTGAAGATGGCATCCCGCATCAGGCAATGGATAAACAATTATAATCATCAAATTTGAAAGGTTTATAAGTATAAAACCGTAATAGCATTTCCTTATACAGGTGTTATTACGGTTTTGCTACTAGTACTTAATCATCATCTTGATGCTCACTATGATTTCCAAAAGGTTTCCATATAACGCTTACACTTAAAATAAAACCATCTGTAGGAGCATAGATTTCATTAAAAGTAGGAACTCCATTATCAACGGCTAGAGTAGGAGAAAAACGACTTTGCCTGCGGTCTGTAAAGTTTTCAAAGTTTTTTATGTCCAGTAATCCCATGGTGATAAAGTCTTAGTTTCCGCTTTCGCGAAAGCGTTACCAAAACAAACGACTTAACTCAATAACATTATACCACCAAAAATTAAATCTTTCATCAGTACCAAAGTTTTACCAAGGATACTTTTCTAGATGCAATTAATCGATTCTAAAGACAATGCCTTCAAGACTTACATAATCATCAAAGCCGTTTGTTCCATTGATATAAACTACTCTACCGTCTGCATAGACATCTACTCGTAGTTGATTATTATTTTGTCCTGCGGCATATAGACGTGAATTTGCAGGTCTGTATCCTACTGGAAGTGTCAATAAGGTTTCACCAAATGCAAATGCAGCCGTATTTTTACGTATTAATCCCGCTAGTTTTACTTGCCCATTTTTAATAGTTGCTGTAGCAGGTTGCCAGCCAGAACCATAATTACTCCAGTTTACACTAAATCCTGTCAGTGCAATAGTAGTGGCAGCAGGAACAGAAGTAGCATAATTGCTATCTCCATATTCTTTAGAAACTAAGGATTTATTATTGCTATTAATGGTGGCATTTGTGATGGCAGGAACTACGATGTTCCCATCCGTCTTTACATGTAAATTGCCTTGTGCGTTAAATACACAGTCTGAACATACTGTTGTACTTTGACCAGTAACAACTTGATATTCATTTGCACCATTGTGATTTATGGTACGACCAAGTAGATAAGTATTTGCTACATTATTCTCATTAAATCTACCTAAAACAACAGAATTGCTTACTCTAGTTCTGTTACTAAAACCCATCAAAATATTATTATCAAAACCGCTAAAACCACCACCACTAATTCTATTATTTGAGCCGAAGAATATATTGTTATTACCAGTGTATGTATTACTGAATCCAGAATTGATGTTGTTATTGAAGTCCATCAAAAAGGTATTTGCACTGAATCCCGTAAAATTTGTAGTGGTATTACCACCAGTATAAGTCAGGTTATTAAATCCACCTATTGAAATACCATTATCATTAAAGACAGGATTATCGTTACCTATAGTAATACTGTTATCATACCTAGCGCCTCTAATAGTAGATGCCGTGGAACCTTGGGTGAAATTGATAGCATTCTGACCAGTGTCTGCATGATTTGTATCTAGTTGGTCTGCAAATCGGTATCCTACTTTACCGTTTTCTGCAACTTTAAGCACAGAAGGAATACCGTTATCAAGAAATTGCCATGATCCAGCTTCATAGACATAGTAACCTACGGTATTATCATTTTGAAAAACAAGCAAACCATTTGCAGGACTCGTAATTGCAGTGCGCTGAGTTAGTGTCATGCTAGGGATAAGAACGCCTTTGTTTGTATTATAAATATCTAGAATAGAAGACGCATCAGGATCAGTGGTATTTATTCCTACTTGAGATTGAGCAATAACTCCAGAAAACAGCATTATAAAAATGAAATAGAAACGCATATTAATCTATTCTAAAGGATACGTTATCAAGACTTACATAGTCATTACCACCATCAGTTCCATTGATATAAACGACCCTACCATCTGGATACACATCTACCCTAAGTTGATTTCCTGATTGTCCTGCTGTAAAAATTCTATTGCTTTGTGGTCTAAAACCTGTTGGTAAGGTTAAAATGGTTTCACCTGATACAAAAACAGCATTAGATCTTCTAGCGAGCCCTTCTAGATAAACACGTCCATCTTGTATGTAAAAACGAGGTATTTGCCATCCATTGTTATAAGGGCTAAAATTAGGTCCGAAACTACTTACCGTTGTAAAACTAACAGCGTTGGACGTAGTAGCTGCATAGGTGGCATCTGCATATTCTTTAGTAATAAGTGCTTTATTATCTGTAATTTCTGAGATATCTAAATCAGGTGCTATGATTGTTCCTGTAGAAGAAACGCTCAAGGCTGTAGATCTACTCGTGTCACTGGTACCATTACCCACTGAAAATGTGCCGGGACCTGTAGGACTATTATAAAAACCTACGACAGTTTGATTAGGAGTACCACCAAATGTAAAAAGACCTTCTCCTAACATATACGTATTCTCAGTTTCATTATTATTATCGCGTCCTATTACTACGCTGTAAAAACCAATGTTTTGGTTATTCTCACCTATAGATATAGCATCGATAGATGAGGTAGTATTGTTTGTCCCTATAGAAACATTTGCATTTCCAGAAGCTATATTATCCATACCTAACGCAACAGAATTGTCCTGAAAAGCCTGATTGTTTGTCCCTGCAGCTAAGCTACCTGTCCCTGCAGCGTTATTATCATAACCTATGCTAGTGCTATTTAAAGCGCTACTTGTATTGTTAGAGCCAAAACTAACAGATCTATCACCACTAGAAGTATTTAAATAACCTATAGCTACAGTATTAGTATTACTAGCAAGCACACCATTTCCTATAGCCACCGCATTATTATTTCTTGCACCGTAAGTTCCAGAAGGGACACCTTCTACGAGAGAAAAATCAATAGCATTATTTCCTACTGCTCTAGGTGATCCTACAAATCGATATCCGTCATTACTTGTTTTTTCTATAGCAGGTTGTACGCCTGCCAGTGGATTCCATCCGGAACCGTTGAAATAGTAAAAACCATTGACACTGTCAGTTTGATAAATGGTTAGTCCTGTAGCTGGAGATACAATTGCTAGCTTTTCAGCCTCGGTCATTCTAGGTAAAAGAACACCTTTATCAGTGCTTTCTATTTCTAAAATAGCAGATCCATCAACTACGTTAGTTCCTATACCTATTTGTGCAAATGAAAAATTGCTTAAAAGGATGAAGAAAGAAAAAAAAGCTAGTATATTTTTCATTCTGAATGAATAATCATTTAAAATTATATAAGTTTTAATTTTAAAAATGAATTTTTAGATAAGACGAGTTTAAATTAGATAAACTGAGCTTTGGTGAGGATAAATACCCATACATAAAAGTAACAGATGTTAAATATTTATAAGTCGCTTTTATTTAGTAGCGCGTTCCAATCTATCATTAATAGACTTTCCTAAATCCTGATCAGGCAATCGCTGTGCAACGATCATATCCAGATCATATCGATCCATTTGATGCATAGCGTTGTATAAGTTTGTCGCAGCTTCTTTTAAATTACCAGTCTTAGAAATATAATTAATACTTGCCACATTAAAAGATTCATGATCTGTGGAGTGGAGTAGAAGACCTATTTTTTTCTCTGGATATTGAGCGATAAAAGCTGTAATATCCTGCACTAAATAGGTTTTTGTACGTGGTGAATAATGCTTCTCTAACATTCCTGGAGCATTAGGTGCTTGCTCTTTATTATTTCGAACCGATACTTTTCCAATAACTTTTTCTATTTCTTCAGTAGAAATAGAACCTAGTCTATAAACAACAGGTTCACCATTTTCAAAACCTACTATGGTAGATTCTATACCATTTGCACAATTACCACCATCAAGAACCATTTCTAGCTTTCCATCAAAATAATTTTTCACATGTTGCGCTTTTGTAGGACTGATGTGCGTAAAAGGATTGGCACTCGGAGCAGCTAACGGAAAGGGTAAATTCTTTAATAACTCTAAAGTCAAAGGATGATTAGGCATTCTTATCCCTACGGTATCTTTTCCAGCTGTGATGAGATCAGGAACAGATTCCTTTTTAGGTAAAATAAGAGTCAGTGATCCTGGCCAAAAAACCTTCGCCAGTTGTTTCGCTTTCTCAGGAAAATCAACTGCGAGATCTTGAACTTGCTCCATACTATGAATATGCACAATCAGCGGATTAAAAAACGGGCGACTTTTCATCTCAAAAATCTTCTTGATCGCTGTCTCGCTATAAATATTTCCAGCAAGTCCATAAACGGTCTCTGTAGGAATAGCAACGAGTTCTTTTTTATTAAGAATTTCGGCAGCTTTTAAAGTGTCTTTTGATACGAGTGTCATGATAGTATCCTAAATGATTTTTAGGTGGTGTAAATATCGTTTTAAAACTACAGATATTTACCATTTTTCTATATTCAAAGATGCGAGCCTAAGTCCGCATCTTTGAATAGAATTAATAATATTTTTTCTTCAACCAAAACGCCACTCTTACCAGCAATATCAATGCAGGAACTTCAACCAGCGGTCCAATGACACCTGTAAACGCCTGACCAGAATTGAGTCCAAAAACCGCAATCGCTACCG